>CBDTXZ010000007.1:0-35972 GCA_965364515.1 uncultured bacterium | reverse complement strand
CGACCCGATCCGTAGCATGGCGACATGGTCAAGAAGGGAAACACGCCGGCGCTGGCCCTTCTCCGGCGGCGTCGGATCGAGCACACGGTGCACACCTATCAACTCGATTCGGACGGAGACAGCTACGGGGAGGCGGTGGCCGCCGAACTCGGTGTCGACCCTCGGCGTCTCTTCAAGACGCTCGTCGCTGTGGTCGACGGCGACCCGGTGGTTGCGATCGTGCCGGTGTCGGGTCGGCTGTCGCTCAAGTCCCTCGCGAGGGCGGCACACGGCAAGCGGGCTTCCATGGCCGATCCCGCAGACGCCGAGAGATGGACCGGTTACGTGACGGGCGGGATCAGCCCGTTCGGGCAGAAGCGCAGGTTGCCGGTCTATGTGGATACGTCGATCTCCGAGTTCGAGACCGTCTTTGCGAGCGGTGGCCAGAGAGGGACGCAGATCGAGGTCGACCCCGCCGACCTCGTGACCCTCCTCGATGCGGTTCCCGCACCGCTCTCCGACGACTGACGTCGAGCGCGTCGCGCAGAAGAAGGGGGCACCCGGCCGGGCGCCCCCTTCTGTCGTTTGCGGCTCGTTGTTCGGTTAGAGATCGCCCTCTGCGTCGCCGCACACGGTCTCGGTGATCAGCTTCGTGACCACATACGGGTCCATGTTGGCGTTCGGGCGGCGGTCTTCGAGGTAACCGTGACCGTCCCGTGCGGTCTGCCACGGGATGCGGACCGAGGCGCCGCGGTCGGAGACCCCATAGCTGTAGTGGGTCCACGGTGCGGTCTCGTGCAGACCGGTGAGCCTGTGCTCGATGTCTGCGCCGTAGTTCTCGACGTGGAGGTCGTGACGCTTCCCGAGTGCCTCTGCGCCGGCGATGATCGGGTCGTAGCTCTCACGCATCTGCTTCGTCGAGAAGTTGGTGTGAGCCCCGGCGCCGTTCCAGTCGCCCTTGACCGGCTTGGGATCGAGCGTTGCCGCGACGTCGAAAGCCTCGGCTGTGCGATACAGGAGGTAGCGCGCCAGCCAGATCTCGTCGGAGGCATCTACCGGACCGAGCGGGCCGATCTGGAACTCCCACTGGCCGATCATGACTTCGGCGTTGATTCCAGAGATCGAGAGACCGGCCTTGATGCAGTTGTCGAGATGGTCTTCCACGATCTCACGACCGAAGATCTCGTCGGATCCGATGCCGCAGTAGTAGCCACCCTGCGGGGCGGGATAGCCGAACTGCGGGAAGCCGAACGGGCGTCCTTCCTTGAAGAAGGTGTACTCCTGCTCGATCCCGAACCACGGCTCGTACTTCTCGCCGTACTTGTCCTGGATCTCGGCGCAGCCGGCGCGGGTGTTGCTCGGGTGCGGCTCGAGGTCGACGGTCAGAACCTCGCACAGGACGAGGACGTCGTCTCCACCGCGGATGGGGTCGGGGACGACCTTGACCGGCTTGAGGACGCAGTCCGAAGAGTTTCCGGGAGCCTGATTCGTCGAAGAACCGTCGAAGCCCCAGATGGGGGGCTCTTCGCCGTTGAAGATGACCTTGGTCTTGGCTCGGAGCTTCTGGGTCGGTTCGGTGCCGTCGATCCAGATGTATTCGGCTCGAATAGCCACGTTTCACCTCGTTGACTAGGGGGAGTGCTCCATGGGGATGGCCGCACTGTTTGCTATCGCCGAGGGTGACAGTGACGCATTTCCTTCCAATCAATGAAATGTGAACACCGTGTTTCAAAGCCGGCCATCGGTCAGCTGTCGGCCATCGGCCCCTGGGGAGCGTTCGAACTGGACTGCCGGTCTCCGGATCCCTCGTCTGCGCCGTCGGTCGTGTGTCTTCCCAGACCGAGCTCGGTGACGAGAAGCTCGACCGTGCGTTCCAGGGCGGCGACTCGTGACTCGAGGTCGCTTCGAGATGGTTCGGTCGCTTCGGAGGTAGTGGCGGGTGATGGAGTGGCGGTGACAACGACGCGCTCCCCGGCAGTGGTTGCAGCAGGGTGGTCGGGAACGAGCAATGTCATGTATCGATCCTCGCGTTGGCCGGTCGCTCTCGGCAGCTGTTCAACCAGTTGCTCGTCGCGTGTGATCAGATCATCTACCCGTTCCTCGACGGCCTCCATCGAGGCGAACTCGACGTATCGCTCCGTCCTGGTCCTGAGCTCGGCGATCGTCTGGGGTCCGCGGAGGAACATGACGGCGAGAATCGCCAACTGCTCGTCGTCGACCCCGAGGGTGTCGGGGGCGCGATGGAGGTATTTGAGCGTGCGGCCGCCCGACTGGCGGGTGAATCGTGCGAGATCGAGCTCGTTCAATTCCGAGAGAATGCGCTCGACGTCGGAGGCGTCGAATCCCGTCACGGGTTCGCGATTGTTCTTCTGATTGCAGGCGGCGACGAGCGCGTTGACGGTCATCGGGTAGTAGTCGGGAGTCGTCATCTGCTTCTCGATGAGCGCGCCCAGCACGCGTGCTTGTTCGAAGGTGAGCTCGATCATGTGCGTCGCACTCTATCTCCAGGGGTGGGCCCGAGGCTCGAGTTGGTCGAGGTGCCGGAGCCGGATCCGCCACCCCTCCGATCAACCGAGAACGGTGTCGAGGAGTCTGATGGCAGCCGCCTTGTCGAGCGGATCGTTCCCGTTGCCGCACTTCGGTGACTGAACGCACGATGGGCAGCCGGCGACGCATGGGCACGAGCGGATCGCCTCGACCGTGGCTTCGAGATGATCCCGACCGGCCCGGAACGCGACCGGCGAGATGCCGGCCCCGCCGGGATACGCCTCGTAGATGAAGATCGTTGCGCCTCCTACCTGAGGGTGCCACGGAGTCGACAGCCCGCCGATGTCCCATCGGTCGCAGATCGCCATCAGCGGCATCATCGCGATTCCGGCGTGTTCGGCGGCGTGCAATGCGCCTGGTGCGGTCATCGGATCGATGTCTGCGTCCACCAGCACCTGTTCGGGGATCGTGAACCAGATGCCCTCGGTCTGGAACACCGTCGGCGGGAGGTCGAGGTACACCGTGTCCATCACCTCTCGGCTCCCCAACTTGCGCTTCTGAAAGCCCGTGACGTGAGACTCGACCCTGACGATTCCGTAGTGGTGGCCGATCGGTCCGATTCGATCCTTCGCCTCGGACTCGATCACCTCGAGGATCTTCTCCGTCTTCGGCTGGGTGTAGTAGTCGACCATGCGCGGCGTCACTCGGATCTCGCGCCGTTCGGTGTCCATGGAGTCGACGACGA
This sequence comes from uncultured bacterium, assembly GCA_965364515.1. Taxonomy (GTDB): domain Bacteria; phylum Actinomycetota; class Acidimicrobiia; order Spongiisociales; family ZC4RG35; genus JAHEDH01. Next base: position 32,761 of record CBDTXZ010000007.1, on the reverse strand, counting down.
AGGTTTCGCCCTCGTGCAGGTACACGGCGCCCTCGTGGCCGTCACGGAAGGCTCGCTCGGCGTCGAGCGTGCCGATGGCCCCTTCCGGTCCGACGATCACAAAGGCACTGCCGCCACTCGTCCGAATGTTCACCTGAGGTGCGGGCCGTTGCCGTCGAGCCCAGTAGAGGCGACCGTCCTTGAGTTTGAGGTGCCCGGCCTGGACCAGGCGGTTCGCCGCCTCCTCCATGGCTGTCCCGAGGATCTCTCGGTCTTCGATGGTCAACGGCAGCTCGTTGGCGGCGCACGCGGCATGTGCCTCTGCGACCAGCGGGTTGTCGGGATTGATGACGGCCGCTTCCGGAGGACGAGTGAACAGCTCGTCGGGGTGGGTCATGAAGTACTGGTCGAGGGCATCCTCGCCCCCCACCAGCGCAACGAGTGACTCCTCGCGACCGCGCCCGGCCCGCCCGGCCTGTTGCCGGAACGCCGAGATCGTCCCCGGGAACGACGTGAGCAGAGCTGCGTCCAATCCACCGACGTCGATGCCCAGTTCGAGGGCATTGGTGGCGACGATGCCGGCGAGCTGACCGCTGAACAGGCGCGCCTCGATCCTTCGCCGCTGCTCTGGCAGGTAGCCGCCTCGGTATGGCGCCACTCTGTCTCGTTCGGTCGTCGGGAGGCGCTCTCGGGACCATCGATACATCAGCTCGGTGGCCTTCCGACTCCGGGCGAACGCAATGGTGTGGATGTCGCGCCTCACCAGGTCGAGGAACAGATCGGTCGACTCGACCAGAGCGGAGCGCCGGCGGTTGAGGTCGAGGTCGGTCAGCGGTGGATTCCACAGTGCGATCGTCTGTTCGCCGACCGGCGAGCTGTCGTCGTCGATGAGGTGGGTTTCGAGTCCGCAGAGCGCCGAAGCGAGCTCCTCGGGGTTGCCGATCGTGGCGGACCCGAACACGAACGTCGGGTCGGACCCGTACATCGCTGCGAGTCGGCGGAGCCGTCTCAGGATCATCGCTACATGAGTTCCGAAGATGCCCCGCAGCGTGTGCATCTCGTCGACGACCACGTAATCGAGTCGGTGCAGGAAGTCTGCCCAGCGCTCGTGGCTCGGCAGGATGCCGACGTGCAGCATGTCCGGGTTCGTCAGCACGACATTGCTGGTGCGTCGCACCCGGTTGCGCTCGTCCGCAGGGGTGTCGCCGTCGTAGGTGGCGGCCTTCACCTCGGGGATGCCGAGATCGCGAAACGATCGAAGCTGGTCCTGTGCGAGCGCCTTGGTCGGGTAGATCAGCAGTGCGGAGGATTTCGGCTCGCCGAGGATGGTCTCCACGATGGGGGCCTGATAGCACAAAGTCTTTCCGCTCGCCGTGCCGGCCACGACGACCGTGTTGCGGCCCCTCCGAATCGATTCGATCGACCGTGCCTGATGTCGATAGAGCTCGGTGATGCCGCGTTCGGCGTATCGGGCGGCTAGAAGGGGCGGGAGCGGTGGATCGATCGAACCGTGGATCGCCTCTCGAGGAGGCCGGTTGCGAACGTGCACCAGCTCGCCTTCGAGATCGGGATTGCCGGCCCACGACTCGACGACGGCGGCGAGGACACCGCTCACGGTCGCAGGATGGCCGGGACGTCGGCCGGAGTGGAGATGTGGCGAGGTCGGTTCACGGGGGCCGAGTATCGCAGGGCCATGACCTTCCGAGGGGTGAGCCGGTACGGCTCCGACCGTTGACCGGACGGCGGCTAGTCCTCGGGCTCGTGCCGGTACCAGTCGACGTCCTCAGGGGCCAGTGGCGTGTTCCCGAGGATCAGGTCGGCTGCCTTCTCGGCGAGCATCATCACCGGAGCGTAGATGTTGCCGTTGGTGACGTAGCGCATCGATGAGGCGTCGGCCACCCGGATCCCTTCGAGTCCGTGAACCTTCATGGAGCCCGGATCGATCACGGACATCTCGTCGGTCCCCATCCGGGCGGTGCACGAGGGGTGGAGCGCCGTCTCGGCATCGCGACGGACCCAGTCGAGGATCTCCTCGTCCGTCTGCACGGTCGGTCCCGGGGAGATCTCGCCTCCGTCGAGCGACGCCCACGCCGGCTGGGCGAAGATCTCGCGTGTCTTGTGGATCGCCTCGACCCATTCGCGCCGGTCCTGCTCCGTCGAGAGGTAGTTGAATTGGATCGCGGGCTTCACCCCGGGGTCGGTCGAGCGGATCTTGCACCAGCCCATCGAGTTCGAGTACATCGGACCGACGTGGATCTGATAACCATGCCCCCCGGTAGGCGAAGTGCCGTCGTATCGGATGGCGATGGGCAGGAAGTGGAACATGAGGTTCGGCCAGGCGACGTCGTCGTTGCTCCGGATGAAGCCCCCGGCCTCGAAGTGGTTGGTCGCCCCGGGGCCCTTGCGGAACAGCCACATGAGCCCTACCAGCGGGCGTCGCCACATCGCCATCCAGGGCTGGATCGAGACCGGCTGGGTTGCGCTGTGCTGGACGTAGACCTCCAGGTGGTCCTGCATGTTCTCTCCCACGCCCGGGAGGTGGTGGACCATGTCCACGCCGAGCGGTTCGAGCTCTGCGGCGGTCCCGACGCCCGACAACTGGAGGAGTTGTGGGCTGTTGAACGCCCCGCCGCACAGGATCACCTCGCCGGCCATGGCGACCTGCCGATTCCCTCCCCTCACGGTGTATTCGACGCCCGTCGCCCGCGTCCCGTCGAAGACGATTCGATTGACCATCGCTCTCGTCTTCACCTCGAGGTTCGGTCGGCTCATCGCAGGGTGGAGGTAGGCCCGCGCCGCACTCAGGCGTCGACCCCGGTAGACGTTGCGGTCGAATGCGGCGAAGCCCTCCTGGCGATGTCCGTTGACGTCGCTCGTCAGCGCGTGGCCCGCCTGCTGCACCGACTCGAGGAACGCTTCGAACAGGGGACCGGCCGCCGGCCCACGTTCGAGCTTGAGCGGCCCGTCGCCGCCGCGATACTCGTCCTCGCCTGCCAGGCACGTCTCCATCCTCCGGAAGTAGGGCAGACAGTGGGCGTAGTCCCAGGTCTCCATGCCCGGGTCCGCCGCCCAACGTTCGTAGTCCATCGGGTTTCCGCGCTGGAAGATCATCCCGTTGATCGACGAGGAGCCTCCGAGCACCTTGCCCCGGGCGTGATAGATGCGCCGACCACCCATGTGCGGCTCCGGCTCCGACTCGTAGCGCCAGTCGTAGAACCTGTTCCCGATCGGGAACGCCAGCGCCGCGGGCATGTGGATGAAGACGTCCCAGCGGTAGTCGGGTCTGCCGGCTTCGAGGACCAGGACTCGGTTCGACGGAGCGGCAGAGAGTCGGTTGGCGAGCACCGAACCGGCCGATCCGCCCCCCACGATGACGAAGTCGTATTGGTCGGCCATCAGTGTCGGGTCGTCTGCGCGCAGCTCAATACGGTGCCTTCAGGTCTCCGGAGGCGACGTAGACGGACTTGAGTTGCGTGTAGTGCTCGATGGCGGCATGCGAGTTCTCCCGGCCGATCCCCGACTGCTTGTAGCCACCGAATGGCATCTCGATGGGTGTGAGGTTGTAGGTGTTGATCCACACGATGCCGGCTTCCAGCGCGGCCGCCATCCGATGACCGCGAGCGAGATCACGGGTGAACACCCCGGCGGCGAGGCCGTAGACCGTGTCGTTGGCGCGGCGGATGACCTCGTCCTCGGAGTCGAATGTGAGGACGGCCATCACCGGACCGAAGATCTCCTCGCGGACGAACTGCATGTCGTCGGTGCACCGATCGAACACGGTCGGCTCGACGAACCACCCCCGCTCCAAACCGGCCGGACGCCCGCCCCCGCAGATGAGTCGAGCGCCGGTGGCACGCGCCATCTCGATGTAGCCGAGCACCTTGGAGAGGTGCTCCTCGGAGATCAATGCACCGACATCGGTGCCGGCGTCGAGCGGGTCTCCGATACTCATCTTCCGGGCGCGGCTCGCCAGGCGGCCGACGAAGTCGTCGTGGATGGACTCGTGGACGAACACCCGAGTCCCGTTCGAGCACACCTCGCCCTGGGTGTAGAAGTTCGCGAGCAGCGCCGCCGAGACGGCATTGTCGATGTCGGCGTCGTCGAAGACGATCAGCGGGGACTTGCCGCCGAGCTCGAGCGTGACGTGCTTGAGGCTCGATGCGGCCGCCGCCATCACCTTCTTGCCCGTGCCGACCTCCCCGGTCAACGAGATCTTGGCGATGCCTTGGTGTGAGACCATTGCCTGCCCTGTCCGGGCGTCACCCTGGATCACATTGAACACTCCGTCCGGCACACCCGCCTCGGTGTAGATCTCTGCGAGGCGAGCGGCGGTCAGAGGGGTGAGCTCTGCGGGTTTGAAGACCATGGCATTGCCGCAGGCCAGAGCAGGAGCGGACTTCCAACATGCGATCTGGATCGGGTAGTTCCACGCTCCGATCCCACCGACGACCCCGAGCGGCTCGCGACGGGTGTAGGCGAAGTCGCCCCCGAGGTCGTAGTGGTCGCCGCGGAGGGTCGCCGCCATGCCTGCGAAGTACTCGATGCAATCGGCGCCCGACAGAACATCGACTTCGATGGCCTCAGCGATGGGCTTGCCGGTGTCGAGCACTTCCAAGTGAGCGAGCTCCTCGTTTCTCTCCCTGAGCAGGATGGCGGCACGGTTGAGGATCCGGCCTCGCTCGGCGCCCGTCATCGCCGACCACTCTGCGAACCCCGCCCGGGATGACTCAACGGCTCGGTCGACATCGAGGATCGACGCCTGTTGGACGTCTGCGATCACCTCTTCGGTCGCCGGATTGATGGTCGGGAACGTCTCATCGGAGTCCGAGTCGGAGTATCTGCCATCGATGTACAGGCGTACGACATCCATGAGCTCAGCGTATTCGATCATGCGCCCCATTTCGTCACCGAGCCACAGCTCGCTCGGAGTCCTCGACGTATCACGGCATCCGTCCGATCGGAAGCCGGATCACCGGCGGGGAACCCAACCGCGGCCGCCGGGTGTGGCGTCAGCCGACCGGGCTGTCTTCGTGATGCTCCAGCGCGTCGTCGAAGTCGTCGATGACGTCGGCCTTCTCGGAATCGTTGGGGTTGATCGGCCGGCGAATGCCCGCGATCTCGTAGGCGTCCGTCTCTTCGAGCGTCTCCTTGACCAGCAGCGCCTGTGTGAGAGCTTCCAGTTTGTCGCGGTTCGCTTGCAGCTGCTCGAGCGCCCTCTGGTATGCCTCGTCGATGATCCGACGTATCTCCGAGTCGACCAGTTCCATCATGGACTCGGACGCGGTGGGGCGCCCGAATGCGTCGGTGGTCCGATCGTCGAAGATCGTGACCGGGCCGATCTTCTCGGACATGCCCCAGCGTCCGACCATGTTGCGGGCCAGATTCGTCGCTTGCACCATGTCGTTCTCGGCGCCGGTCGACACGGCCTTGTAGATCACTTCCTCGGCGGCGCGGCCGCCGAGCATGCCGACGATCTTTCCGATCAGATATTCCTCGCTGTAGCTGTACTTGTCTGCATCCGGCGATTGGAGCGTCACGCCGAGCGCACGCCCACGAGGGATGATCGAGATCTTGCGAACCGGGTCTGCACCCGGCTGGAGCATGCCGAGGAGAGCGTGACCGGATTCGTGGTAGGCGGTCCGTTCCTTCTCCTCCTCGCTCATCATGATCCGGCGTTCCGTTCCGAGCACCACCTTTTCGAGGGCGTCCGTGAAGTCGCCCAGCATCACCTTCTGGTGGTTTCGTCTGGCGGCCATCAGGGCTGCCTCGTTGACCAGATTGGCGAGGTCGGCGCCGACCATGCCGGGTGTCGTCGATGCGATTGCGCCGAGGTCGACATCGTCGCCGAGCGGGACGTCGCGGGTGTGGACTTCGAGGATCATCTGCCTTCCACGTTGGTCGGGTGGGCTGACCGGGACTTGGCGGTCGAAGCGACCGGGTCGCAGCAGCGCAGAGTCCAGGATCTCGGGACGGTTGGTGGCTGCGATGACGATCACGCCTTCGGAGCCGGTGAAGCCGTCCATCTCCGTGAGGATCTGGTTGAGCGTCTGCTCGCGTTCGTCGTGGCCGCCCATCGCCATCCCGCCACCGCGGGCACGTCCGATGGCGTCGAGCTCGTCGATGAAGATGATGGCCGGGGCCACCTCCTTGGCCTGCGTGAACAGATCCCGGACCCGGCTGGCGCCCACGCCGACCACCATCTCGATGAACTCCGACGCCGACATCGAGAAGAACGGCACATCTGCCTCCCCGGCAACGGCGCGGGCGAGAAGGGTCTTCCCGGTTCCCGGGGCACCCGACAGCAGCACACCCTTCGGGATGCGGCCACCGAGCGAGGTGTACCGCTTCGGGTTCTTGAGGAAGTCGACGATCTCGACGAGTTCTTCCTCTGCATCCTCGATTCCTGCGACGTCGGCGAAGGTCGTCCGGTGCTCGGACGCCTCGTACCGTTTCGCCTTGCTCCTGCCGAGACCGCCGCCGAACCCGCCGAGGGCGCTCCCGGCGCGGCGGAACAGGTAGAAGAAGATCCAGATGATCAGCAGGGTCGGACCGAAACCGGTCAAGAGCTGCACCCAGAGCGGGGGCGGGGCGTTCGGGTCCTCCGCATTCACGTCCACACCGGCACCGGTGAGGATCGTGAGGAGGTCGTCCTCGGCGAAGGAGGGCCGCTCGGTGGCGAAGAACGTCGTATCGGCAGGTTCGGACGGGCCGAGGAACCCCGACGACGGGTCGACTTCGATCCCCAGATCCTCGGGGGAGAGCGGTTCCACGAACTGCCCCTGGATCGTCTGGTCGGTCGATGTGACCGACTCCACGTTTCCGGCCTCCACCTGGTCGATGAAGACGGTGTACGAGATTCGAGTGGGTTCCTCGGGGCCGAAGAACGCATTGGAGACTGTGATGTTGAAGATGAGCAGGCCGACCAGAGCGATCCAGAACCACCTGCCTCCCGGTGGTGTGGGAAACAGCTTGGGCGGCTGGTCGTCGTCCGGGCGCTCGTCTTTGTCCGGCATGCCCTCGACGCGCCAGCTCGGCTTCTTCTCCGAATCCTGCTTGGACTGGTTCGTTCGGCTCGTCACGATGCTTCGAGACTACCGATGGCAGGGGCCTATCGGGCTCGGCGGTGGCGCGCAGCCGGCTCGACTCGGCTCTATCTTGGTCTCATGGTCTCGACTCGCGACGTCGTCGCAGCCCTCCAGGAGCTCGCCGAGCTGACGACTCTCGAAGAGGAATCGCCGCAGAGCTTCAAAGTGCGCGCCTACGAGAACGCCATCTCTGGCATACAGGGTTTCGGGCGGGATGTCACCGGTCTGTCGAAATCGGAGCTCGTCGCGATCAAAGGTGTCGGGAAGTCCACTGCGGACAAGATCCGGCAGTTCGTGGATTCGGGTTCGATCGACAAGCTGGAGAAGCTCCGCGAGGCCTATCCACCGGAGCTCGTCCGACTCTCGAAGATCCCCGGTATCGGACCGAAGACGCTGAAACTCATGCGCCGCGAGCTGGGTATCGAGAATCTCGACCAACTCCAGGCAGCGATCGCCGATGAGAAGCTGCGTGAGCTGCCGGGGCTGGGAAAGACCAGCGAAGAGAAGATCGCCAAGGCGATCGAGCGCCTCGGGCTCCACGGCAAGGACCGTCGGACGCCGATCGCCGAGGCGATGCCGATCGCCAAGCGGATGGTCGACGCGCTCTCCGAGTTGGACGGCGTCTCGGACGTCGCATATTGCGGGAGCCTCCGTCGGCACTCCGAGACGATCGGAGACATCGACATCACGGTTGCCGGCACTCGACCACAACCCGTGATGGACTTCGTTGCGAACCATCAGCTGGCAGCCGAGGTGATCGGGCACGGCGACACGAAGACGTCGATCCTCACGAGGGAAGGGATGCAGATCGACGTCCGGGTCGTCAGTCCCGACCAATTCGGCGCCGCGACGATGTACTTCACGGGATCGAAGGCTCACAACATCGCGATGCGGCAGCGAGCGATCGACCGGGGTCGGCTTCTCAACGAGTACGGGTTGTTCGATACGGAGACCGACGATCTGATCGCGAGTCGGACCGAGGAAGAGATCTACCAGGCACTCGATCTGCAGTTCGTGCCGCCAACGGTCAGAGAGAACACGGGGGAGATAGAGAAAGCGGCGGCGGGGGAGCTGCCCGACTTCGTGACGATCGACGACATCCGCGGTGATCTCCATTATCACACCACACGTTCGGGAGACGGCACGTCGTCACCGGAGGACATGATCGCGGCAGCCGTCGCGATGGGACACGAGTACGTGGCCGTCACCGATCACGGCATCGATCTCTCGATCAACGGATCGACTGCCGACGAGATGCTCGAACATCGCGATCGCCTGCGTCGGATCCAGGAAGACAACCCCGACATCAGGATCCTGTTCGGCTGTGAGCTCAACATCGGGCCCGACGGATCCCTCGACTACGACTCCGACTTTCGGCGGGAGTTCGAATGGAATGTCGCCTCCGTCCACTCACACTTCGATCTCTCACGTGAGGAGCAGACCGTTCGACTCATCAAGGCGATCTCCGATCCCACCGTGAACGCCATCGGGCATCTGTCGGGTCGATACATCGGTCGCAGGCCGGGGATCGAGTTCGACGTCGACTCGGTCATCGAGGCGCTCGAGATCGCCGACGTCGCACTCGAGGTGAACGGAGCCCTCGAACGTCTCGACGCTGCAGCCGATGTGATCCGCCAGGCGGTCAGAGCAGGCGTCCGGCTGGTGATCTCCACCGACTCCCACCACGTCTCGGAGTTGGTTCGCATGGAGTACGGCGTCCGCCAGGCGCAGCGGGGATGGGCTGCCGTCGGCGACGTGGCCAACACGATGCCATTCGATGAGTTCATCGAGTGGTCGCGCGTCCGCAGGTGAGATCGCATCTCATGGAGTCGTCATGAGTCTCCGGAGACCCGTCACAGGAGGTATCGGCCTCTTCGCCTGTTGGATGCTTCTCGGTGCGGCGTCTACGACGATGGCGCTCTCGTGTGAACCGTTGCCCACCGTGGATCTCGTCACCGGGGCGTCTGCCTCGAACGTCCAAGGAGTCGTCGAATACCAGGTGATCGCCGAGAACTCGTCGGGTATCGGCAAGTCCGTCGGCGCAACTCGAAGAATCTGGGGCGACGTGGTGGTCGACCGATGGATGGTCACGGCGTCCCGCTCCAACTGCCCGACGACCCCCACTGCGACGGTGGGCGCTCGCTGGTATCTGCTCGTGGGATCCGGAGAGGCCGGTGATCGTTTCGGAATCTCGTCAGGCGACATCATCTCCGACCTCGAGGCGGGGGCACTCTCATCGATCGTGGGTGAGCCCGTGGTGATCGAGATCGGTGCGGTCGATCGGTCGATGGCCTGGATCCGAGTCAACTGGTGGATGATCGTCGGCACAGGGGTCCCGATGGTGGTCGTCGGAGCAGTCGTGGTGCGGCGCCGCTCGGGCGCCAGACGTGATTATCTCTTCTGATCGGTGCGAGGCAATACGCTTCGGCCGGGACATCGGGGAGATGGTGCTGTTCGACGGCGATGTCATCGTCCACACCATTGATGATGGGGCGATCATCGACTCGGGCGCTGCAGCGGCGGTCCTCGATGCCACCCGGGCGCTCGCACACGGCCGCAAGCCGGCAGTCGTGGTCGACCTTCGAGCCGTGGGCTTCGCCGACCGTGCTGCACGAGATTCCTTCGCCTCCGATCCGGCCGGTGGCATCGAGGTCGCAACGGCCCTCGTGGCGGGCCCGAGGGTCTCGGAGTTCCTCGCCGACCTGTTCGTGAGATCCGATCCGGGTCGGCCGACTGCGGTGTTCGCCGACCCCGAAGCCGCGCTCGTCTGGGCACTGGACCAGGTTCAGGCTCACCACAACCGCTGATAGCTCGGCCCACGCCGAGGCACCGTGTCGGTGCTCGTTGGGTCCGACCGGCTCATTTGTGATGGCGGGGGTCTCGCGTGTCATACTCTGGGGCGCATTTCCACACCTGGGAGAACACAGCGATGACGAATACCGTTCTGTCTATCGCGCTCGTGGCCGGTGTGGCAGCGCTCGCATTGGCCGTGTATTACACACGCGCCGTGCTCGCGATGCCACAGGGCAACGAGCGCATGGTCGAGTTGACCACGGCGATCCGTGAAGGCGCAATGGCCTTCATCCGACGTGAATACACCTGGGTCGCCGCATTCGTGGCGGTCCTTTCGGTGTTGATCTTCATCTTCCTCGAATGGGGTCGGCCGTGGGGTGCGATCGCCTACATCCTGGGTGCGGCGCTCTCTGCGCTCGCCGGGTTCGTCGGTATGCGGATCGCCACGGCGGCGAACGCCAGGACGACGGAAGCCGCTCGAACCGGCGGCATTCCGGCTGCCCTTCCCGTCGCTTTCCGGGGCGGTGCGGTCATGGGATTCACCGTCGCCGGGCTGGGGCTCTTGGGAGTCGTGCTCGGATATGTGTTCTTCCGCAACGTCCTCGAACTGGACGCCTGGGCGGACGTCGTCACCGCCATCGGACTCGGCGGATCCTCGATCGCCCTGTTCGCTCGTGTGGGCGGCGGCATCTTCACCAAGGCCGCCGACGTCGGCGCCGATCTCGTCGGCAAGGTCGAAGCCGGGATTCCCGAAGACGACCCTCGCAACCCGGCCGTGATCGCAGACAACGTCGGTGACAACGTCGGCGACGTTGCCGGCATGGGCGCGGACCTCTTCGAGTCGTATGTCGGCTCGCTCGTGGCGCCGATCGCGTTCGCTGCCATCGTCTTCGCCGGTCAGGACGAGCTCCAGATCGCCGCCATCATGTTCCCGCTCGCCGTCGGCATGGTCGGCATGTTCGCCTCGATCATCGGGTCGTTCCTGGTGAAGACCAAGGACGCCGATCACCTCGCCGCCGCATTGCACCGCGGCACCAACTTCTCCCTGATCGTGACCGCCGTCTCCGTCCTCGGCCTGGTCTTCTGGGTGTTCGGAGATGCCGGACTCGAGAACCCGGTCGGGCTGTGGATCTCCGTCGTCGTCGGCCTCGTCGTGGGGTACCTCGTCGGGAAGATCTCCGAGTGGTTCACGTCCGACGAGTTCAAAACGGTCAAAGAGGTCTCCCGCCAGGCGGAGACCGGTCCGGCCACCGTGATCATCGCAGGCATCGCCGAGGGCATGCGGTCGGCAGCCTTCTCGGTTGCGGTCGTGGCCGTCGGCATCGGACTCGCCTTCTTCGGAGGAGAGTGGGCCTTCGGAGACATCGATGGCGGAGGCATCTACGGCGTCGCCGTGGCGGCGATCGGCGTCCTCGCGACCCTCGGGATCACGATCTCGGTCGACGCCTACGGCCCGATCGCAGACAACGCCGGCGGCATCGCAGAGATGGCTCATCTCGACCCGGAGGTGCGCGAGGCGACCGATGCGCTCGACTCGCTCGGAAACACCACCGCCGCGGTCGCCAAGGGCTTCGCCATCGCTTCGGCTGCGGTCACGGCCCTGGCGCTGTTCTCGACGTTCACCCGCGCAGTCCAACTCGACACGATCGACCTCACCAAGGCGACCACCACGATCGGGCTGTTCCTGGGCGGTGCCTTCCCGTTCCTCTTCGCCGCATTGACGATGAACGCCGTCGGCCGGTCGGCCTTCAAGATGATCGAAGAGGTCCGGAGGCAGTTCCGCGAGATCGCAGGTCTCAAGGAGGGCAGAGAAGGTGTTCGAGCCGAATACGCCAAGTGCGTCGACATCGCAACGGCCGCAGCGCTCAGGGAGATGATCATTCCGGGCTCGCTGGCGGTTGCCTTGCCGCTCATCATCGGGTTCTACGATCCCGAGATGCTCGGTGGCTTCCTCGCCGGGGCTCTCGTCACCGGGTTCCTCCTGGCGATCTTCATGTCCAACTCGGGTGGCATGTGGGACAACGCCAAGAAGTTCATCGAGGCAGGCGCATATGGCGGTAAGGGCTCCGACCAGCACAAGGCAGCCATCATCGGCGACACGGTCGGCGATCCGTTCAAGGACACGTCCGGCCCGGCGATGAACATCGTGATCAAGGTGATGACGATCGTGTCCCTCATCTTCGCGTCCGCCTTCATCTGATCGTCGAGCACCGGCGTGCGGGGTGCGGCCTCATGGCGCACCCCGCTCCGTGTCCATGCCGGTCGACACGCGATACTCACCACCGTGACCTTCTCCATCACCCTCGTTCGACATGCGATGTCCGAGGCCAACGCCTCGGGCATCTGGCAGGGGCAAGGCGATGCTGCGCTCGCGCCGGACGGTCGCGAGCAGGCCAAAGGACTCGGCCGGCGACTCGCCGGACGCGAGTTCGATCTGGTCGTGTCCTCCGACCTCGCCCGCACCCAGGAAACCGCTGGGCTCTCGTCACGTGCGCCCGATCGGCTCGAAAAAGCCTGGCGTGAGATCGACCTCGGAGCGTGGGAGGGTCGGACGTTCACCGAGGTCTCGGAACGCCACCCTGATCTCCTCGAGGCGATCCGAAAGGGTGAGGCCGTGAGCTTCGGCGAGACAGGCGAGACCATCGGCGAGTTCGAGGAACGCAGTGTGGATGCCTTCGAGCGGCTGGTCGAGGAGCTCGGCGGGGAGGGCAGTGCGTTGGTGTTCACCCACGGGGGTGTGATCGACTCGATCGTGGGACGGTTCTTCGGCAGGGTCGATGGGCGTCGAACGTTCCCGATCACCACCAACACCGCAGTGACGGTGTTGTCCGGCGACCCTGATCGAGCCCACGGCAGGCCACGTCTCGCCGTGTTCAACGACGCCAGCCACCTCGGTCGTGAAACCGGAGCGGTCGGTCGCTTTCGAGAGCAGCAGGTCCCCGTCGCAGGGTTCGTTCGGCATGGCGTGACGGAGGCGAACAAGAGCGGCCGCATCCAGGGTCAGCAGTGTTGGGGCCTTCACGCAGACGGATACGATCAGGCGAGCCGGTTCGCAGCCTGGTACGGAGCCGTGGACCGCATCTTCTCCTCACCCATCCAGCGGGCCAGGGAGACCGCCGAGCAGCTGACGTCGTCGAATGGCATCGGGTTCGACGATCGATTGATGGAGCAGTCGTTCGGTGCATGGGAGGGCGTCTTGGCCACGGAAATGGGGCCTGAGGATCGAGAGGCACTCAAACGCATCTATGCCGATGGTGAAGACCTCCCACGCGGCGGGACCGGTGAGACGTTCGCCGACCTGACCCGGCGGCTCGGTGACTTTCTGGACGGCGTGATCGTCGATCCCGCCGAGCGAACCGTCTTCGTCTCTCACGGAGCAGCCATCAAGGCAGCCGTCGCCACGGTGCTCGGCAACCGCGTCGACATCCAATCGAACCTGGCGGTCTCGCCGAACACCGGAGTCACCCACGTGGCGTTCACACCGGACGGACCGATGCTGCTCGACTATGCGGTGGCACCACATCTGGAGCGCCCATGAGCTACGACTCCAAGCGCTACGCCCTCGTGAATCGTTGGGATCCCCGTCACCTGGTGACCGTGGACCGACTCTTGGGCCCCGAACCACAAGAGCGGGTCCTCGAGGTCGGTTGTGGGCGTGGCCACCTGACGAAGCGGCTCCGCGATGGCGGGGTGGAAGCGCTTGGGATCGACGCCAATCCTCAGGCCGCCGAACATTCTGTCACCGATGGCGTCATGACGATGGACGCTGCTCACCTCGAGTTCGAGGCCGACACGTTCGACAAGATCGTCTCGGTTCACGCCATCGAGCACATTCCTCCGATCGAGGATGCCTTCGCCGAGATGGCCAGGGTGCTCAAGCCCGGGGGAACGGCGCTGTTCATCTATCCGGCGGAGCCGATCAAGGGAATCTGGGCGATCCCGACCGCGGTGATCCTGCACAACAACCCTTTCAAAGCCACTCAGGTGCACTGCAACTGGTTGTGGCCTTCCAGGGTGCGAGCCCTGGCCGAGCCGGTCGGATTCCGAGAACTCCACCACGAGTTCAATCTCCTCTCGAGCCCCCAGTTCGTGTCTCTCTTCCAGTTGGCCGTCTGAAGCCGACGTTCGACGTCGCCGGTTCTCGCCGGCTGCGATCCTCCGCCGATCGAGAGGGCATCCGCCGGCCAGGTGTGCCACAATCCGGCGCATGGCACACTCGATCGAACCCCATCTCTGGGTGAAGGATCTGGATGCCTCCAAGGCGTGGTTCGAGGCGCTCGGCTTCACCGAACGCCAACGGAATCCGCAAGACGATCCGAACTGGTACCAACTCGGACTGGGCGACGTTGCACTGATGATCACCGTCGAGCCGCTCGAGGTGGCGCCGAACCAGCAGTACCTCGAGGCTGTCTCGGAGCGCATGGCATCCGGTGGAGCGATCTCGCTGTACCTCCATGTCGACTCCGCAGACGAGGTGTACGAACGAGCGATGGCTGCGGGCGTCGAACCGATCGAAGACATCTGGGATCCATGGTGGGGTGGGCGCCAGTTCACGCTGGTCGATCCCGACGGCAATTGGTGGACGGTCTACCAGAGCTCCTGAGCGGCCGATCCAGAGCGGAGTCGGAGCCTGCGCGGTACGGCGTCGAGATGCACATCCGGACGGTCCTTGGTTTTCGCGCGCTCGGTGGCAACATGAGGGGGCGCTGACAACCGACCAACCACAGGAGTCGAATCCCACGTGGCCACAACCTATGTCCTGGACACATGTGTCCTGCTCGCCGACCCTCACTCCCTTCTCCGATTCGACGAGCACGAGGTTGTGCTTCCGCTCGTCGTCGTCGAAGAGCTCGACCGCAAGAAGACCCGGATGGACGAGGTGGGTGCAAACGCCAGACGCTCGATCAGGCTCCTCGAGGAGCTCGGCGCGTCCGACGCAGGCGGCCTCAGCGAACCGGTTCAACTCCCGGCCGGTGGATCGCTGCGAATCGAATTGAACGGGATCGTGTCGGCGCGCTTGCCTGCCGTGCTCGACCCGGGCACTCCCGACCATCGGATTCTCGCCTGCTGCCTGAACCTCAACGACGCAGGCGGCGACACGATCCTCGTCACCAAGGACGCGTCACTTCGGATCAAGGGCGCGCAGCTCGGCGTCACCGTCGAGGACTATCGAGCCGACACGGTCCAGGTCGACGAGCTCGCCACCGGTGTCGTCGAGCACGAGTGCTCGGGGGAGTTGATCGACCGGCTGTTCACCGAGGGCAAGATCGAACTCGACGGCGTTCATGCGTTGACGAATGAATTCGTGGTGTTGCGCGCCGGGCAGAGCCGGTCCGCCCTCGCCAGGGTGATCGAAGCATCACCGGTCGTCACGGTCGAGCGAGTCTCCCACTCTCCGCGCGCTTTCGGGGTCGAACCCAAGAACGTGCGACAGACCATCGCCATGCATCATCTGCTCGATCCGGACATCCCGGCGGTCTCACTCATGGGGATGGCCGGATCCGGCAAGACCTTCCTGGCGCTAGCCGCCGCGCTCGAACAGGTACTCGAGCAGGGGCGATATCGAAGAGTGTCGGTGTACCGCCCGCTCGTCGCAGTCGGCCGCCAGGAGGTCGGATTCCTTCCCGGAGACCTCGACGAGAAGCTCTCGCCCTGGATGGCTGCGGTCCATGACAACCTCCATGCACTGTTCTCGGACGCCGGAGCCGACGGAGCGAAGGCGGCGATCGACGAGCTCATCGAGCGGGGGGAGCTCGAGATGGCCGCGGTCACCTATCTCCGCGGGCGATCGATCACCGGCGAGATCGTCATCATCGACGAGGCTCAGAACCTGGAGCTGTCCACACTCAAGGTGATCATGACGAGGCTCGCCACCGATTCGAAGGTGGTGCTCTGCGGCGACCTCTCACAGGTGGACAACCCCTACATCTCTCCGTACGGAGGGATGGCCGCCCTGATCGAGAAGTTCCGCGGCTCACCGTTGTTCGGCCACGTGATCCTCGAGCGCTCCATCCGGAGTCCGCTCGCCGAGATGGCGGCAACCATTCTCTGAACCGATCCCGAATCGACCGCCCGGATGCCGAATTCGATCCCAGGGAAGGCGCCGCCCTTTCGCCGGGCGGGCTGTCGGGATCGACGGGGCGTCCGATAGATTGGCCGGTATGAGCCGCCAAGGATTTCTCGATCGGGTCTCCGGCCAACTCGACGCTCTACGCGCGGAAGGCCTCTACAAGTCGGAGCGGACGCTCGTCTCGCCCCAGGGTGGAACCGTGACGATCGAAGATGGGCGCGAGGTCCTCAACTTCTGCGCCAACAACTACCTCGGGCTCGCCGACGACGATCGTCTGGTCGAGGCCGCCGCAGCGGCGATGGGCGAGCGGGGATACGGGATGGCCTCGGTCCGATTCATCTGCGGGACGACCGACCTGCACCATCGACTCGAGACGGCAACCGCCGAGTTTCTCGGCACGGAGGCTTCGATCTCCTTCGCTGCGTGTTTCGACGCCAACGGAGCGGTCTTCGAGCCGTTGCTGGGAGAAGGTGACGCCATCGTCTCGGACACACTCAATCACGCCTCGATCATCGACGGCATTCGGCTGTCGAAGGCGGCCCGCTATCGGTACCGCACCCGAGATCTCGGCGACCTCGACCGGGTGGTGACGATGGCGATCGAAGATGGCGCAGAGACCGTGATGATCGCTACCGACGGCGTGTTCTCCATGGACGGCTACATCGCAGATCTGGCCGGAATCTGCGAGATCGCCGACCGACACGACGCGCTGGTGATGGTCGACGACTGCCACGCCACGGGGTTCATCGGGCCAGGCGGACGCGGGACACCCGCCCTGCATGGCGTCGTCGACCGTATCGATGTGCTCACGGGGACGTTCGGGAAGGCACTGGGCGGGGGGATGGGCGGATTCATCGCAGCCCGTTCGGAGATCGTCGAGTTGCTCCGCCAGCGCGCCCGCCCCTATCTCTTTTCGAACGCTCTCGCACCTGCGTTGGTCGGCGGAGCGATCGCCGGGCTCGACATGGTCGCCGCTGCGGATGACCGGAGGGCCCAACTGCAGAGGAACGCGCGCCGGTTCCGGGAAGGCATGGACGAGGCAGGCTTCGATCTCGGTGGCGCCGGCCATCCGATCATCCCTGTGATGATCGGTGAGGCCGCCACCGCCGTCGACATGGCGGACCGCCTCCTGGAACTCGGCATCTATGTGATCGCCTTCTCCTACCCGGTGGTGCCGAAGGGCAGCGCTCGGATCCGCACCCAGATGAACGCGGCCCACACCGATGAGGACATCGACCGAACCGTGGAGGCATTCGCCCGCGTCGGGCTCGAGATGGGGTTGGTGACGTGAAGGGACTGGTGAAACCTGCGCCGGGGCCGGGACTCGAACTGGTCGAGGTGCCCGATCCCGAGCCAGGTCCCAACGATGTCGTGATCGATGTGGCGTTCACCTCCATCTGCGGCACGGATCTGCACATCTACGACTGGGACGAGTGGGCCGCCGCCACCGTGCCGGTGGGCATGGTGGTCGGCCACGAGTTCAGCGGTGTGGTCTCCCAGGTGGGGACGGCCGTGTCCGATGTGGAGGTCGGTCAGCGAGTCACTGGCGAGGGCCATTTGACGTGTGGGCACTGTCGCAACTGCCGGGCCGGCAGGCGCCATCTCTGCCCGAACACCCTCGGTATCGGGGTCGACCGTCAGGGGGCCTTCGCCCAGAAGATCGTCATCCCAGCCGCCAACGTGTTCCAGCTCCCGGATCACGTTCCGCTCGAGATGGGCTCGATCTTCGATCCGTTCGGCAACGCCACCCACACCGCGCTCGAATTCGACCTCGCCGCCGAGGATGTACTCATCACAGGGGCCGGTCCGATCGGCTGCATGGCCGCCGCGATTGCGAGTCACGTGGGTGCCCGGCATGTCGTGGTGACGGATGTGAACGATTACCGACTGGACCTCGCCGCGAAACTCGGAGCCACGCATACGGTGAACGTGTCAGAGGTCGACCTCGCCGACGTCATGGCGGGCCTCGACATCAGGGAGGGGTTCGACATCGCACTCGAGATGTCGGGAGCGCCCGCTGCGCTCGAATCGATCCTGCCAGTGATGATGCACGGAGGGCGGATCGCCCTTCTCGGGATCCTCCCCGACGGTGTCGCCATCGACTGGAGTACCGTCATCTTCCACAGCCTCACCCTGAAAGGGATCTACGGTCGGGAGATGTACGACACGTGGTACAAGATGGGTGTGTTCATCGAGGGCGGGCTCGATCTGTCACCGATCATCACCCACACGTATCCAGCCCACGAGTTCGCCGAGGCATTCGAGATGGTCCGTTCGGGACGAACCGGCAAAGTCCTCTTGGACTGGGAGGCCCTTCGATGAGCGACCTCACCCTGGATTTCCTCGGGTACGTCGCGTCGGGGCTCGTCGTCCTCTCGCTGGCCATGAGCTCGGTGCTGAAGCTCAGGATCCTGTCGCTCATCGGTTCGACCGTTTTCCTGGTCTACGGGCTCCTGATCGATTCGCTCCCCGTTGCGCTCACCAACGGGATCATCATGATGATCAACATCGTCTTCCTCCATCGACTGTTCACCCACGAGGAAGCCTTCGACGTCGTCGAGGTAGACGCCACTTCGAAGTTCCTGGCGAGATACCTGGAGCACCACCACGACGACGTGCAGAAGGCCTGGCCCGGATATCGATACGAGCCGCACGGCGAGCAGCTCCGGTTGGTCGTGTTCCGCGACATGGTCCCGGCGGGAGTGTTCATCGCGAGCGTCGAGGATGATGTCGCAACCGTCGAGATCGACTTCGCCGGTCCCGACTATCGAGACCTGCGCAATGCGAGGGTGCTGTTCGGTCGCGGCCGGAGCGTCCTCCGTGAACACGGAATCAGCAAGGTCGTCACACAGGCCCACAGCGATCTCCAACGCCGCTTTCTCCTGCGGTTCGGATTCGAGCCTTCCGGGAATGAGTATGCGCTCGAGATCGGCTGATCTAGCGTGTCGGGCATGAGCCTCGAATCGGTGATCTCAGAAGCGCACAGTCTCCTCGGAGAAGTCGTAGAGTTGCGCCGCGCGCTGCACCGCAATCCGGAGACGGGCCTCGAACTCCCCGGCACGAAGGCACTCGTGCTCGAATCACTGGCCGGTCTTCCGCTGGAAGTGAACGAGCACGAGACGTCGAGTGGGATCGTCGCGGTCCTCCGCGGCCAGGCGCCGGGTCCCACGGTCCTGCTGCGCGGCGACATGGACGGCCTTCCCCTCCAGGAGGACACCGGCCTCGAGTTCGCCAGTGTCACCGGAGACACCATGCATGCGTGCGGGCACGACCTGCACACGGCGATGTTGGTGGGTGCAGCCAGACTGCTCTCCGCTCGGAGGACAGAGTTCTCCGGGAGCGTGGTGTTCATGTTCCAGGCGGGGGAGGAGGGCTACCACGGCGCGAGGTACATGCTGGACGAGGGTCTCCTCGATGCCGCCGGCGCCCGCCCGGAACTGGCATTGGCAATCCACGTGACCCCCATCCTCGAGTCGGGGGTCCTGGCGGTGCGGTCAGGGCGAATGATGGCATCGGCCGACCAGCTCGACATCGTCGTGACCGGTTCGGGAGGGCATGCCTCTCGACCCGACGAAGCCAGGGACCCGGTCGCAGCAGCGGCCGAGATCATCACTTCGATACAGACCGCCGTGACGCGTTCGATCAGTGTCTTCGACCCGGCGGTCTGCACGATCACCTCGATCTCGGCCGGTAGCGCCCACAACGTCATCCCCGAGACGGTGTCCCTCAAGGGAACGATCAGAGCCCTGTCGCCCGAGACCAGATCGCAGATGCACGAACTGGTCGCACGGGTGGCCGACGGCGTCGCAGCTGCGCACGGGATGACGGCGAAGACCAGCATCGAGAACGGCTACCCCATGACGATCAACGAATCGAACGTCACTGCCGAGCTGATGCTCACTGCTCAAGCGATGATCGGCACCCAGCGTGTGAAGACCTTGCCGGAGCCGTCCATGGGTGCCGAGGACTTCAGCTATGTCCTGGAGCAGGTGCCGGGTGCCTTGTTCTTCCTCGGCGCGTGCCCACCGGATCTCACGCCCGAGACGACGCCCTTCAACCATTCGAACCTGGTTCGTTTCGACGAAGAATCGATGGCGGTCGGAATGGCGTTCTACGCCGCCGCCGCGCTCAACCGACTCGGGTGATCAACCGCCCACACTGAGCACCTCCATCAATGAGCGCTCCAGACCGGCACGGTCTGCCGGGAGCCGGTCCACCCAGAACACGTCGTACGCGATTCCGCCCCTCGTATCGACTCTCGCCCGTTTGATCGGCATCGAGTACGCCTGAAAGACCCTGCCGAGATCGTGGATCAGCCCGATTCGGTCCGGGGTCTCGATTGCGATCCTTCCTCCGCCGACCCCCTCGGGTTCGATGGTCACCTCTGGCTGGAAGGCGCTCTGTTCGACCGGGCGGTAGGCCTCGCGCTTGGAATGAACGGCGTCCGCCAGGTCGGCGCCCCTTCTGATCGCAGCGGTCATCTCGGCGGCGAGCGTATCCAGCGTCTCGTCGTCGATCCTGGTCCGGTCGTCACTGACGATGTCGAACGAGTCGAACACGAGCCCGTCGCTCCTCGTCGCGAAGCGGGCGTCCGTGATCGAGATCCGGTTCAGTGCCAGCACGCCGGAAACGGTCAAGAGCAGACCGGGCCGGTCATCGGTGATGACGATCATCGTTGCCGGATTGCCTGGCGTCACCTCTATACGGATCTCACCGGGAGTGCGTGGCCGTTTTGCGAGCTCGATGTGGTGGGCGATCTCCTCGGGTGAGTGTCCCCGGCGGTACACCTCGCCGAACCCGGCCAGGTGGCGGCGGATCTCTGCGACCGGGATGTCAGGAGCGGCACTCGAAACCCGGTCCGAGAGCAGTTCGACCTGCAGCTCTTCGGGCATCCGTCGAGCGCGCAGCTCGCGTTCGATCTTGCGGTAGGCCCGACGGACGAGCTCCGACCGCCACTCGCTCCAGGTGTCCGTCCCGGTTGCGATGCTGTCCGCAATGGTCAAGAGGTACAGGGCTGCAAGGGACGCCTGATCCTCGAACCGCTCGGCAACCCAAGACACCACCGCAGGGTCGTCGATGTCGTATCGAGTGGCGAAATCGGCCAGCAGGAGATGGTGCTCGATCAAGAACACCAGCAGATCGGGTTCCTCCACGTGACCTGTCAGCGGGCTCTCGCTCACGATGCGCGCTCCCGTTCGGGGATGCGGCTCTCCAGCGCCTTTGCCGATGTCGTGGGCGAGCCCCGCCCACAGGAGCGTCCGGGGGGAGGAAATCAACGATGCAGCTTCGGCCGACATGGCATCGGCCTCCGAAGACAGCAGGCGACGCAACTCGTCGACGCATGCCCGGGAGTGCTCTCCGACCGGATGGAGGTGGAACGGGACGACGTGCGGCGTGTCCCGCAGACGAGACCATTCCGGAAGGACACCGGTCACCGCGGCATCGAATGCCGCGGACGTCAGCCGGTCGGGCGACTCGAGCACTTCATCGAGCGAGGTCGGCGGCTCGAGTCGCCGCTTCTCGCGTACCTCCGGCCAGTCGATGTCGACGCGTTCCTCGGTCTCCCGCTGGAGCGACAGGATCGTTCTCCCGAGTTCATGGACGTCCACGCCGAGATAGGCGGCCGCCCGTTCTCGGAGGTCGAAGTCATAGGTGTCGTGGAGCCGACCGGCGGCCGCCTGGATCGCGCTGCGCGCCCTGGTCAGCTCCGCTCTGAGCCTCTGCTCGATCTCGACCGGCGCGGTCGGAGCATGCTGGAGTGAGAAGAGCCTGCGCCGCCAGTCGAGCAGATCGACCGACCGGATTCCTCCGCGACCGGTCTTGAGGTCGGCGGACATGAGACGGAATGGCGCCGCTTCCCGACGGTTGCGTTCCTCCGTCGCGAGCATCGACACGATCTGGGCGTGCTCCTTCTCGAGGAGTCCCCGGAACAGCTTCCAGAAGTGATCGAAGACTTCGGTGCTCCCGATGATGGGGCGGGCGGTGAGGAAGGTGGATATGGCGTCGAGCCTGGTCCCGGCGAACCTTCGCGCCGCTTCAGGGGTGTTCGAGAGATGGCCGACCTTGAGTTTGGCATCCCAGAGAGGGCGGAGGATCCGCTGTTCGACCTCGGGTTCGATCTCGGCCGCGTGGAGAAAGAGCAGGTCGACGTCGGAGTGGAGCGCCATGACGCGCCGCCCGTAGCCCCCGATCGCCACGACGGTGGACCCGGCCGGCATGCTGCCGGCGAGTTCCGTGATCGCATCGTCCATTCGGTCTGAGAGGGTCTGCTCGTCACCGAGGCGCCAGCCTCCGGCTGCGAGTTCCTCCCGAGCGTCGAGATACCCGGTGAGCGGGGCTGCGATCACAGCGCGTCTTCACCGCGTTCGCCCGTACGGATGCGGACGACCTCGTCGACGCTCATGACGACGATCTTCCCATCGCCGATCTCGCCGGTGTGACCAGCTTCGGTGATCGCCCGCACGATGGCCGGTGTGATCTCATCGGAGGCGATGATCTCGATCCGGACCTTCGGAACGAAGTCCACGGTGTACTCCGATCCCCGGTACACCTCCGTGTGACCGGCCTGTCGCCCGAATCCGCGGACTTCGGTCACCGACATGCCGGTCACGCCCAGTCGTTGCAGCCGGTCCTTGACGTCGTCGAGCTTGAACGGCTTGAGGAAGGCGACGATGAGTTTCACTCGCCCGATTCTACGTTCCGAGGCTCACTCAGATGAGTACGCGCTCTCCTCGTGCTGACTCAGATCGAGGCCCTGGACCTCTTCTCGTTCGGACACTCGGAGACCGATCGTGGCGTCGAGCCCGCGGGCGATCACCCAGGTGAGGCCGAACGCGACCACGGCGACGGCGAGTGTCGAGGCAACCTGAGGCACCAGCAGGCCCGCGGATCCTGCAGTCAAACCGTCGGCGCTCCCGCCAAACGACGAGTTGGCGAAGACCGCGACGAGGATCGACCCGACGACGCCGCTCACGAGGTGGATCCCGACCACGTCGAGCGCGTCGTCGAAGGGGAACCGGCGTTTCGACCGCACGGCCAGATACGAGGCGACGCCGCCGGCGAGCCCGATCGCTGTCGCCGACACGGGTGAGACGTAGCCCGCAGCAGGGGTGACCGCCACGAGACCGGCGACCGCGCCCGACACGGCCCCGAGCAGGGTCGGGCTTCCGGTCTGACGCCATTCGAGTGCGAGCCAGCCCGCCATTCCCGTCGCTGCGGCGACCTGCGTGGCGAGGAACGCCGTTACGGCCGTCTCTGACGCCGCTCCGGCGGATCCGGCGTTGAACCCGAACCACCCGAACCACAGCAGAGCCGTCCCGACCATGGTGAGTGGCAGGGAGTGGGGTCGGAGCGGCTCCCTGCCGAGCGATCGTCTGGGACCGAGAACCATCACGACCGCAATCGCCGAGACGCCGGCGCTGACGTGGACGACCAGACCGCCTGCGAAGTCCTGAGCGCCGAGGGCTCGAAGGACTCCGCTTTCGTAGAAGAGCGATCGACCCACCAATGGGTAAACGACCAGGCTCCAGAGTGCTGCGAAGGTGATCCATGCGGAGAACTTCATCCGATCGGCGACGGCACCTGAGATGAGCGCCACGGTGATGATGGCGAACATCAGATTGAGGCTCGCCCCGACGAGGGTTCCGGTGTCGAGACCGACGAGACCCGCAGCGCCGAGGCCCCCGATCAGGTCGGTGCCGGACTCGTCGAACATGAGCGAATAGGTGAGGAAGACCCAGCCGATCGTCACGATCGGGATCGCCACCAGATTCATCATCAGCATGTTGAGGACGTGGCGGGTCCGGACCATGCCGCCGTAGAAGAGGGCGAGCCCCGGTGTCATCAGCAACACCAGTGCGGAGCTGGCGAGCAACCAGGCGATGTCTCCAGTGTTCAACGGGGGTTCTCCGTTCGTCTGCGGGCGACGTTACCGGTGATGTTGATCGGTGAGCGGCCTATGTTGGTCGTCCGACGTCTCACACGGAGAGCCATGGACACTGAGCAGCCACGTTCGCCGGCAATCGACGCAGCCGTTGAGGCCGGCGTCGAGCACCGTCTGGTGCACCATGGAGAAGTCCGATCCGCCGAAGAGGCGGCTGAGAAACGTGGCATCTCGATCGATCAACTGGCAAAGACCCTGGTCGTGCGAATCGAGGAGGACCGCTACGTCCTCGCACTCGTGCCGGGCGACTCCGGCATGGACTACAAGAAGCTTCGCTCCCACCTCGGGGTACGCCGCCTGAGCATGCCGGACCCCGATGAGGCGTTCGTCGCAACCGGCTATCGACGAGGGACGATCACACCGCTCGGGGCCGGCCATCCCGCCATTCTCGACACCCGTCTCCTCGGTCACTCCGAGATCTCACTCGGCGCCGGCGTCGCCGGTTGGGCGATCCACATCGACCCCGCCGATCTCGTCGAGGCCTTCGATGTCACGGTCGCCGACATCGCCCGCGACGGCGGCGGTTGACACCTGATCCGACTCGACCGGCCACCACCCTGGTCAGGAGTCGTGATCGTGATCCCGAAGCACCCGATGGCCGACGGCGTGGCCCCAGAAGCCCCGCGGTGCGACCAGCTCGTCGATGAGGAACTCCATCGCAGGCGAGTACATGTCGCGCAGTTCGCGACCTCGTGTCCGCGCCTCGTCGAAATCGACGAGATCGAATCCGTGCTGGCCCATGTGGTCGTAGAGATCTCGGAACAGTCCGGCCTGGACTTCGGGGTCGGGTGGCTCGAGGTACGGGGTCAGATCGAAGTCCGAAGTCTCGATGATCGTCTGGAACAGTCGAATGGCTCGTCTGATCGTCCAATACGCCTGACCGTGTTCGGCGCCTCGCACCATCTGGATGTGCAGGGCAGCGTCGGCCACGACACCGACTGCGGTCACCCAGTTCTGCCCGGGATCCTTGGAGCGGAAGAATGCGAGCATCGGGAAGGTCGTGTGTGTCTCGATCACGCCGGCGATCCAGTCCTCCCACTCCTTGAAGAACGAATCGAGCTCGCGATGGTCTCCGGTCGGCGCTCGGGCGAGCACGAGGCTCGTTGGAGTGATGCGGTCCTCGGTCCCGTCGTCGAGTGTCATCAGCCTTCGTTCGCGCTCGCCGTACGCCCCGTAGAGCGCAGGGAGGTAGCCGATCACCAGTGCCGTCGTCAGCACGCCGGAGAAGGCCTCTATCAGCGCACCGATGCGGGGTAGCGCTGCCGATGGCACGAGCTCGCCGAACCCGAGGGTGAAATACACGACACCCGAGTAGTAGAGGTTGTCGGCGAACGTCGCCGCGCCGTCGATTCCGCCTGATCCCCACCAGATCAGTGCGAACCCGACGATTTGCTGGGTGACCCAGACGGCGAGCAGCACGAGCACCGATATCGGTGCGAATGCAGACAGGAGCGCCTCGCGAGCGGAGCCGTCTCTTCGACGGGCCAGGCGTCGCACCGCCTTCCACATGATCCGGTAGGCCACCCGAGTGAGCCACCATCGTTTTGTCGACGTCGACGTGGTGACGAGTGTGTTCACCATGTCGGCGAGCACGGCGACGACCACGGCGGCGCCGACGATTGCTCCCAGTAGTTCCACCTCCGGATCCTAGAACGCCACACCGTCGCCTCGGCGACGTTCGCGCTTGAAATCCCGACGTGGTTCCGGCAGGTTGGGTCGTAGTGGTGTGACCGAGGCAGGTGGTGTCATGGACCCGTTCGCAGTGTCGGAAGCGATCTACCGGCGACTCGTGAAGCTGAGCGCTGCCCCTCCTCCGCGTCTTCGGTTCTGGGACGGATCAGAGGTCGGCCCTGCAGACGCCGAAGCGACGCTGGTGCTCCAGCATCCGGGAGCGTTTCGGTCGATGCTGATCCCGCCGACCGACCTGAGCGCCGGAGAGGCCTACGTCTTCGACGACATCGACATCGAGGGCGACATCCTGGCGATGCTGGAGTTCGCTTCGGGGCTCGATCAGACGGCCCGGTCGAGACTCTCGGCGATCGGTGCGCTCGGCCTGGCATTTCGTTTGCCGTCGGAGATGCGTCGGGCTCCTGAGAGGAAACGGTACGAGGGGAGAGCCCACTCCAAGCGAAGAGACCGAGAGACCGTGAGATACCACTACGACACGGGCAACGAGTTCTTCGAGATGTTCCTCGACGAACGGATGGTCTACTCGTGTGCCCACTTCCTCGATCCCGGCGAGCCACTCGATGTCGCCCAGGAGCGGAAGCTCGATCTGATCTGCCGGAAGCTCGAGCTGAGGAAGGGCATGGAGTTCCTCGATGTCGGCTGCGGATGGGGCGGGTTGGCCATTCATGCGGCCGCCCACTACGGGGTCAACGCCACCGGTATCACGCTCAGTCCGGAACAGGCGCAGTACGCCCGGATCCGAGTCAAGGAGCTCGACCTCGAAGATCGCGTCGAGATCCTGGAGCTCGATTACCGGGATCTCGACGGGACATTCGATGCGATTGCTTCGGTCGGGATGTTCGAGCATGTCGGCGGCGAGCGGCTGTCCACATACTTCGAGAAACTCCGGTCTGTGCTGGCCCCGGGAGGTCAACTGCTCAATCACGGCATCACCAACCGGCATCGCGATCTGAAACGAAAGCGCAGAGACTCATTCGTCGGCCGCTACGTCTTCCCGGACGGCGATCTTCGTCCCGTCGAGGAGTCGATCGAGATCGCCGAACGGGCAGGATTCGAGCTGCGAGATGTCGAGGCGATGCGGATGAGCTACGCACTCACGCTCCGTCACTGGGTCGAACGTCTGGAATCGAACCGAGACCTGGCGATCGAGTATTCGAGCGAGAAGACGTATCGGGTGTGGCGCGCCTACATGGCCGGTTCGGCGATCGCTTTCGAGCAAGGGGCCATCGGGCTCTACCAGCTCCTCCTATCCGATCCCCGGCGACCGTGGCAGTACGGTCGGGCGAGGTTGCTCGCCTCCGACGATGATCAGAGACCGGCGGCGAACTCGGCGACCTGATCGGATCCATTCGATGTCACCGGCTCCCCGTGGCCGAAGTAGATGACGTCGTATTCGAGACCACCGAGCTTGACGATCGACTCGTTGGCGGTGACCGGATCGGCTGTGAATTGGGCCGGCGGACCTGCCACTCCGCCGTTCTCACCCACGATGGCATCGCCGGCGATCAGGGCCGGCAGGCCCGGGTCGAGGATCGAGATGTGCCCGGGCGTGTGGCCGGGGGTTGCGACGATCTGGAGGAGGCCGAACACGGTGTCTCCGTCGGCAACGGCGGAGACGGGTCGGGGGCTGGTGATGTTGGGGATGTCTTCGGCTCCCGCATAGGCGGTCGCCCCGGGCGCAGCCTCCATGATGTCTGGCAATGACCCGACGTGGTCACCGTGATGATGGGTCAACAGGATCGTGCTGAGATCCGACCAGCCGAGCCCGAGGTCGCCGAGCGTCGACTCGATCTGCGGTGCGCTTCCCTCGATACCGGTGTCGACGAGTGCTGCCTCGCCACCGCGGACGAAGACGTACGCCGACACGAAGCCCAGGTTCACGCGTCGCCACTCCTCGGACGTCATGCCGGGCTCGCTCACCTCGGTCGTGGCAGTGTTCGAGGTGGCGCTGGTTGTGGAGACGGAGGTGGTCGTGGATTCGGGCGCCGGCGTCGTCGGAGCACCGAGCGTCGTCGCGGTCGGTTCCTCGGTGCTGCAGGCGGCGACGCCGACGAGCGCAACGGCGGCCGAGCCCTTGCCGATCGTCCTGATGAAGGCCCGTCTCGTGATCATGGCGTCCCCTGTCGCGGTCGTCCACAAACCGTATCCGGGTTGTTGCGGTATCGGTAGGGTGCCGGCATGGATCTGGTCTTCATCTCGGGTGCCTCCAGTGGGATCGGCGCCGCTCTCGCTGCTCATCTCTCTCCCATGCCGGACGTGGCGGTGGCCACGTTCAGCCGGTCGTCACTGGACGCGCCGTATCACCTGAGCGTCGATCTCTCGAGACCGGGCGAATGGTCCGGGGTCGCATCCTGGATGGGGTCGGTGGCAGACCAGGTCCGTCCCGGTGCCCTCTGGTTCTTCCACTGTGCTGCGACCCTGAGCCCGATCGGCTTTGCCGGTGAGGTCGACGCCGACGCCTATTCCTCCAATGTCGTGCTCAACAGTGCAAGCCCGCAGGTGCTCGGTGACCGCTTCATCGCGCTCGCCAAACGCCTCGGCGTCCCTGCGGTGCTCGTTCAGATCAGTTCGGGCGCTGCGACCAAGGCCTATCCGGGCTGGAGCTCGTATTGCGCAGCCAAAGCCGCCGTGGATCACTGGACCCGGACGGTCGGGTCGGAGTTGGCGAAACGTGGCCTGCCGATCACGGCGATCTCGGTCGCTCCGGGTGTCGTGGACACTCCGATGCAGGACGAGATCAGGCAGCTCGACGACGCCCACTTCCCCGATGTCCAGCGCTTCCGGGACCTGAAATCCGACGGGATCCTGAGATCACCAGACGTCGTCGCCCGCGAGCTCTGGGATCTCGCCAGTCGCTCTGATCTGGAGAACGGTGCCGTACTCGATCTCCGCGACCAGGACCGATAGCCGAGCCGAGTTCCGGCGGGCGTCAGCCCGCCCCATAGACCTCGATCTCGATGGCGCCGGTGTTGCCGCCTGTCGAGGAGTCGACGTCGAACGTGAGGGTCGTGGCGGTGACGTCGACCTCTGCGATCGCTCGATCGGCCGGGTTCCCGGCGTCGAACGGCCCGAGCGTTTCCCCGGTGTCGGTGGTCACGGTGAACGTGGTCGTGGTGGCAGTGCCGTCGGTCATCGTTCGGGTGAGGAAGGCCAGGGCGCCGATCTCGGTTGGCGAGCCGAAGTCGATGGTGATCGAGGATTCATCGCCGTCTCCGGCTGAGGACCATTCGGTGCTGAGATCGCCGTCGATGGCGTTCGAGGCGGCGAAACCGTCCGAGAACTCGCTCGACACC
Source organism: uncultured bacterium (assembly GCA_965364515.1). Taxonomy (GTDB): domain Bacteria; phylum Actinomycetota; class Acidimicrobiia; order Spongiisociales; family ZC4RG35; genus JAHEDH01. Next base: position 3,910 of record CBDTXZ010000007.1, on the reverse strand, counting down.
TCGGTCACGGTGGCGTCGAGTGCGAGGTTGGGGCCGAAGTCGGTTGAGGCCTCGCCGGAGGTCTCTGCCTCGGGGAGCGTGAAGGTCATGAGCTCGGAGGTGTAGAACGTGCCGTCTGGACCGGAGCCTTGTAGACGATAGAAGTAGGTGCCGCCGGGCTCGGCACCCGGAAGGAAGACATCGTGCTGAACGATGCCGGTGCCGTTCATGTTGAGTGAGTTGTTGAAGTTTCCCAATGCCTCGGTTTCCCCCCACACGATCGCACAGATGAGGGGTTCGGCGGTCGTGACTCGGAAGATCGCCCTCCCCGGGAACGTCGGATCGTTCTCGAATTCGATCTCTGAAGCTTGAACGTCCTCGAACGGCCTCACCACGACATCGGTCCCGGAATCCGAGCACGCCGATAGGAGGATGGCAAAGGCGAGAAGACTGGTGAGTGCTCGCATGTCCTGACGCTACGCGAGCTCGCCGGATATGCGGAGGCAGTCGGCTGTGCGGATCGACCTTCGACTCTCCACCCGAGCTGCCGTGTGGCGTATGTTTGAAGCACCGTGAGGCTGGAGCAATGGTGGCATACGGACCGTTGACCGATCGCACGAACCAGGGGATGGTGTCGTGAAGCTGCTGCTTGCTCTGGAACTCGCCTATTTGTTCGGGTCGGTGCCGTTCGCCCGGCTGGTCGAGCGGATGTGGAGGGCAGATCTCAGTGCGTCCGGGACCGGCAACAAGGGAGCAGGCAACGCCACACGGGTGTCAGGGCTCTCGGCCGGCGTCACGCTGGCGGTGCTCGACGGTTTGAAAGGTCTCCTTCCGGTCTTGCTGACGTCGTGGCTCGGTTTTCCGGCGATACAGGTCGCGCTCGTTGCGTTGGCCGCAGTTGCCGGCAACAACTGGCCGATCTGGCGTCACGACCGGGGCGGGCGAGGGTTGGCCTCTTCTGCCGGAGCAGTACTCGCCGGTTGGCCGACGCTGATCATCTGGCCTCTGTTGTGGTCGGTCGCCGGATGGCGCATCGGCGGGGGACCGGGTGGCTTCCTCGGCTGGGGGCTCCTGCCGGCGTTCGTGTTCCTGACCGGCTCGACATCCGCAGCGCTCGTCGTCGCGTTCGGACTGGCCGGGCTCATGTTGGTGCGTAGGGCTCAGGGCAACGCCGGTCTCGTCGCTGACGGCTTGAGAACGAGGCTGGTGTTCGACCGCGACCCTCGCGCCACGACCGACCCGAGAAGACCATTCGCGGTCGGGGCGGCCGGGGTGTCGGCTGCTGCCCTGCTCATCGTTGGCCTGCCCGCGTACATCCTGCTGACGAGGTCGCTTTCGATCTCGCCGGCGCTGAGCTGGTACGGAGGGGTGCTGCTGTTCGGGGCTGCCGTGACGGAGTTCGCGGCCAAGGTGGTGTTTGCGGAGCTGTTCCGGGACGGCACGGGCACGGAGGGGAATCGTGTGTCCCGGCGGAGTGCGATACGCGCCGCGTTGGTCGGGGCGAGTGTCGCCCGGCTCATCCCCGTCGGCGGTGCAATCACTCCCGCTGCCATGGCCTGGGCGGTCAAGGACGAGCGTGAGGGCACGGTGGGAGCGGCCGCGAGAGCGACGGTGTTGAACTACGGCGGATTGGTCGCAGCGACCGGCATCGGTCTGATCTGGGCGACGATGAGCCATGCGCCACTTCAAGCGCGAAGGACGGTCGCGATCGCCGGCATCGGTCTCGTGTTGGCCGGAGTCGGGCTGGTCGGTTTTGGCAGCCGTCTGAGGATTCTGCTTCCGATGATTCCGCGTCGTCTTCGACCGAGAGCAGAGAGTGTGCTCTCTGATCACGCCATGTCGCTCAGAGCCTGGGTTCTCTTGATCGCCCGTGTCGTGCTCGAGGCCGCAACGCTCGGTTTGACGCTCGAAGCGTTCGGCCGCGCCTTGCCTCCGTCACAGGTCGTGGCGACGTTCGCCGGTTCGCAGCTGGTCGGAGGCCTCCCGGGGACGCCCGGGGGCCTCGGAGTGACCGAGGCGGGTCTCGTCGGCTTTCTCGTGTACTTCGGCGTCCCTGCTGCGGCTGCGGCCGCTCCGGTGCTCGTGTTCCGCATCATCTCGTACTGGCTGCCCGCCATCGGCGGGATCGCCGCCGGCGGAACTGCGTTCCTTCGACAGCATTCCAAACCGGCGCAGGTCTGATCGGACGGCTCCGGAGATCCTCAGATCAGTCCGAGCCCACGCCAGATGGCGACGATCGCGGTGATGAGGATGCCGATGCCGGCGACATCCAGCACGATCCCGATACGGAAGATGTCACGGCTCGAGAACAGCCCGGTCGAGTAGGCGATCATGGTCGGCGGCGTCCCGATCACCAACGCGAAGTCGATCGACGAGGCAACTGCGACGACCAGCACCAGCAGCGTCGGATCGATGCCGAGGATCCCGGCGAGCGGAATCGCCAGCGGAATCATCATCGCGGCCGTCGCGGTGTTCGACGCGACCGTCGTCAATCCCAGTGCGACGGCAGCCACCACGGCGATTCCGAGCCACGAAGGCACGCCTCCGAGTCCGGCGAGACGACCCGCCAGCCAGTCCGAGGCGCCGGAATCGGTGAGGAACAGTCCCAGCGTGAGGCCGCCACCGAAGGTCAGCAACGCCGACCACGAGATTCGTCCGAGGTCTGCGGGCACGATCTTGCCGAGCACGGCCAGGGCGATGGCGCCCCCGACGGCCACGATTCCCGTGTTCAGACCATGGAAGGTCTGCGTGAGCCACACCGTCATGACCCCGGCGAACACGGCGAGCACGGTCATCTGGTCCCGATCGAGTCGGCCGGTCCGATGGAGCTCGGCCCGTGATTCGCGTCGGACTTCGGCGAAGTCGGCCGAATCGATCGTGACTCCCATGCGCCACCACAGGTATCCGGCGAGTACAGGCAGGAAGACGATCACCATCGGGAGTCCGTAGCCGAACCATTCGACGAACGAGATCGAACGACCGGCGAACGAGTCGAGGAACTCGATCGCCAGGGGATTGGCCGGGGTCCCGATCGCGCTCCCGACTCCGCCCAGCGTCGCCGCATATGCGATCCCGAGCACTGCGACTCGCCGATAGCCGGGGTGGGCGATCGGAGCGGTGACGCTCAGCGCGATGGGCACGAGGACGGCGGCAGCGGCGGTGTTCGACATCCACATCGAGAGGAACGCCGACACACCCATCATGCCGATGAGCAGCATCGCCGGGCTGCGACCCGCCCATGAGACCAGTGAGATGGCGGCGAGGTGGTCCAGGCGGACCCGTCGCATCGCCTCGGCCATCAGGAACCCACCGAAGAACAGGGCGATGATGGGATGGAAGAACGGGGCCAAAGCGTCGTTCGCCGACCCGGCGCCGCTCACCACGATCACCACCGGGATCAGCAGCGACGTGACGAACAGAGGGATGGCCTCCGTCACCCACATGACGACCACGAAGCCGAGCAGAGCGAGCACGGGGGCGACGTCGACCGGCGGGCGGCGCGACGCGCTGAACGTGCCGGTGTCGTCGTCGTAGCGGAGGATCGGGATGCGTTGCGTCCGACCGTCGGCGAGGTCGAGCCGGACCGAGACCGAACCTGGGTCCCTCGTAGGAGCGGTGATCGTGGCCTCGACCGGCCTGTCGGTAGGGATACCCGACTCGAGGTCGATCCGGGTCGCCCCTGCTTCGAGCGAGATGGGGTCGATGCTTCCGAGATCGACCGTTTCCTGGATGCGCGCGGTGCTGTCGACCTCGACGGTCAACAGCGCTTCGCCCGGCGGCCACGGGTCGGGGGCGGCGAGCCAGCCGACCACCGCCATGACGGCAGCCACCAACCACGGCCACCGTGACGGCGGCGAGGGCGCCTGGGGATTCGGTTCCTCGGTGAGCGTCGGGGTTTGCGTGTCGATGCACTCATGGTCGCGCCGACACG
>CBDTXZ010000006.1:0-36700 GCA_965364515.1 uncultured bacterium | reverse complement strand
GCTGTCGGCTGTCGGCTGTCGGCTGTCGGCTGTCGGCCAATCTCGTGCGGTTGGAGTCCGTCGAATCTCGCCTGAGGCGCAGAGCGCATGGCGCATGCCGCACAGCGCATGCCGCACAGCGCATGCCGCACAGCGCATGGCCAGGAGCCGGCCGTCGACACCGACGGCGCCCCCGATCAGTCGTCGAGGGGGTCCTCCATGACGACGTCCCAACGATCGAGACAGTCACCGCAGCGGTAGGCGAGGACGTCTCCGACCTCGACTTCGCCGTCCTCGGGGAGAAACGAGATGAGCGTGGCCTTGCCGCCACACTCGACACAGACGATCTCCTGTGGTGGGATCATGGCGCCTCCTTCCACCCGATCATACGGCGCGGGCTTCTCCGGGGACCGTGCCACCCGTCGTTTCGGCCTGTGGCTTTCGGGACCGGAAGATCACGACCCCGACAAAGCCGGCCAAGATCGACCCGGCAAAGATCCCGACCTTTGCCTGGTCCGCGAGAAGAGGATCCGTGAAGGCGAGTGCGGTGATGAACAGGGCGACGGTGAAGCCGATGCCGGCCACGCTGGCGACGCCGATGATGTCGCGCCACGACGAGCCGGCCGGCAATCGGCCCATGCCGCTCTTGACGGCGATCCATGTGAACAGCGAGATGCCGACCGTCTTGCCGACCAGGAGCCCGACCCCGACGCCGAGTGCCACCGGTGACGTGATTGCGTCGATGATGGACCCTTCGAATCGCACGCCGGCGTTGGCGAGAGCGAACAGAGGAACGACCAGGAACGAACTCCAGTTGACGAGCCGACGCTCGGCGCGCGACAGCGGTGCGACCGATTCCCGTGCGATCTCCGACAGCATGATCGAGTCGAAGTCGGCGAGTTCGTTCTCGTGGAGATCGTCCGTCTCTTGGGGATACTGATCGATGATCGTCTGTGCCCGGGACTTCAGCTCGAGGTTCGAGTACATGGGACGGGCCGGTGTGATGAATCCCAGCGCCACGCCGGCCAGCGTGGCGTGGACGCCCGACTCCAGGAAGAAGTACCAGATGATGACCGCCGCCGGGAGATAGAAGATGTGGGTGCGGATCCCGATCCGCCCGGCGATCCAAACCGCCACCAATCCGACGAGGGCCAGCTCGAGATAACCGAAGGAGAGGTCCTCGGTGAAGAACACCGCGATGACCAGGATGCCGCCGAGGTCGTCGACGATCGCCAGCGCCAGCAGGAACAGCTTGATGCTCGGAGGGACGATCCGGCCGAGCAGCGCCAGGACACCGACCGAGAAGGCGATGTCCGTCGCCATCGGGATCGCCCAGCCGCCGGCGGCCTCGCCGCCCTGCGGGAGAACGAACGCGAGATAGATCAGTGCGGGGACTGCCATCCCGCCGACTGCCGCGATCACCGGGATGGAGGCTGCCTTCGGATCTCTCAGCTCACCCAGGACGAGCTCGCGCTTGATCTCGAGGCCGACGACGAAGAAGAAGATCGCCATGAGCCCGTCGTTGATCAGGTGTCCGACCGACTCGTTGAACTCGAACGACCCGAACTCGATCAGGAGGTGGGTTTCGAGGATCTCGAAATAGGTCTCTCCGAGGGCCGAGTTCGCCCAGATCAGCGCGATGACGGCCGCGATCAGCATGACGACGCCCGATCCGGCCTCCGCACGCATGAACGAGACGACCGGTGCGACGAAGCGCCGCGGAACATACCGGTCCGAGTGCATCCACGTCTTGTGGAGTCGTTCGCTGCGCTGTCGCATCTGATTGTCTCCTGGGGTGCGGCTCAGCCGAGCGTGCGCCCCTCGGACTTCAGGGCGGCGCACGCCTGGATCACACGATCGGCCATGCCCGCTTCGGCCTTCTTCATGTAGGACCGAGGGTCGTAGACCTTCTTGTCGCCCACTTCGCCATCGACCTTGAGCACGCCCGAGTAGTTCGTGAACATGTGTTCGACGATCGGGCGGCTGAAGGCGTACTGGCAGTCGGTGTCGATGTTCATCTTGACGACCCCGTATCCGAGCGTCTCGTGGACCTCTTCGAGGGTCGAGCCGCTGCCGCCGTGGAAAACCAGCAGGTGGCGATATCCGTCGAAGCGCTCTTCGGTGGCGTCCTGCCCGTCCCGGAGGATCGTGGGGCGGAGCTGCACCGAGCCCGGCTTGTAGACGCCGTGCACGTTGCCGAAGACGGCGGCCAGGAGATAGGTCCCTCGGTCGCCGGTGCCGAGGACTTCGGCCGTTCTCATCATGTCCTCGGGCGAGGTGTAGAGCTTTGCGCGATCGATGTCCTCGTTGTCCATCGCATCCTCGACTCCTCCGACGATCCCGATCTCCAACTCGAGGATGATGTCGAGCGCCGCGCACTCGTCGAGCAGGTCCGATGCCAGGGCGAGATTCTCCTCGAGCGGGAGCTCCGACGCGTCGAGCATGTGGCTCTGGAAGAGCGGCTTGCCGGTCTCGGCGCGGTGGGCCTTGGAGACCTCCAGGAGCGGGCGGATGTACGAGTCGACCTTGGGCGGCTGGCAATGATCGGTGTGCAATGCGATGTTCACGGGATATCGCTCCGCCACGACGTGGGCGAACTGTGCGAGCGCAGTTGCCCCGAGCGGCATGTCCTTGTTGGCGAGTCCTGACAGGAACTCGGCGCCACCGGTCGAGATCTGGACGATCCCGTCCGACCCGGCCTCGGCGAAGCCTTTCAAGGCGGCGTTGAGTGTCTCCGACGAGGTCACGTTGATCGCCGGAAATGCGTATCCGCCCTGCTTGGCGGAGTCGAGCATGGCTCTGTACGTCTCGGGTGATGCGATGGGCATGATGCTCCAAAATCTCGTGTGGTTCCGAAGGTAGTGGGTTGCCGACGTGCTGTCCGATCGGTCTTCGGATAGTTTCATGATGTGATCGACGAGAATTCGAAACCAGACCTGCTCGAACGTCCATCTGCGGCGGAAACGAACCCGCTGAAGCGCGCCGTGTATCTGGTGCTCGGCGTGTTCTTTCTCGGGCTGGCGCTGGTCGGCATCGTGGTACCGGGCCTTCCGACCACGATCAATGCGATCATCGCCGGATTCTTCTTCGCCCGGTCATCGGAGCGCTTCGACAACTGGCTCACTTCTCACCCGGTGCTCGGGCCCCCCGTGCTCGACCATCGCAACGGCATCGGCTTCACCGTGAGGGCCAAGACGATCGCTGTCTCTGCGATCACGATCTCGATCGGCCTCTCTTCCTGGATCATCGCCTCTTCGGACGCTCCCGGCTTCGTGCTCGCCATCATGGCGGCTGCCTGGGTGTACGCCGTGTGGTACGTGCTCCATCAGCCGACCAAGCCCACCGTCGAGGTGTGATCCCGGGCGAACCCTCAGCCTCCGGACACCGCCTGGACGATCCTGATCGTCGATCCCTCGCGGATCGGCCGTGTCGGGCCATCGAGTCGGTCCGGTTCGTCGTCGATGAAGCACAGCACATGGGGCCGCAGCGCGGCGTCGGCGTCGAAGAGATGGTTCTTGAGTCCTGGCCATCTCGATTCCAGAGCGTCGGCGAGGCTGGAGGTGTCGGTCTGCTCGATTTCTCCGACGAGGTCGTCTCCGACGATCGGGGATAGCACGCGGGGAAGGTGAACCTCGACTGCCACTCGATCAGCCGAGGATCTCGACGGAGAGGATCCTCGGGAACTGGAACTCCGCCAGCTCCCAATGGTCCCCCGAGTCTGTGGTGATCCAAACGTTGCCGCCGGTGGTTCCGACGACCACCCGCCCGGCGTCGTCGGTTGCCAAGGCGTTGCGGAGCACCGTGTCGTAGGACGGTGTATCGCTCCAGCCCGTGCCTGACACTCGCCAGGTGTCACCCTCATCGTCGCTCGTGAACACTCGGAATCGTCCTTCCGCCGAGACTCGGTTGGCATCGGACTCCATCGGTACCACGAACAATCGACCCGTGGCGGGGTCGCGTCCAATCGGAAAGCCGAACCTCGCCGGAAGACCCGTCTCGATCCTGGTCCAGTGTTCTCCACCGTCGCTCGTGCGATACACGCCGGAGTGGTCCTGGCGCCAGATGCGGTTCGGGTCACGGGGGTGGGCGACGATCGAATGCACACAGTGTCCTTCGTCGTAGTCCTCCGATGCCTCCACGGCGGATGTGACACCGGCGTCGGCTTTCTTGAAACTGGCGCCGGCATCGTCGGATCTGAAGACTCCGACGGCAGAGATCCCGACCGTGATCCGGTTCTCGTGGGTCAGGACGTGGTGGGCGCAGAGCCCGCCGAGCCCCGGCATCCAACGGCCGAGCGCAGCCCGGTCGTTCAATGCGGCTACGCCGCTCCAGGTGGCCCCATCGTCGGTGGAGCGGAACAAGCCGGCTTCGTCGACGCCCGCGTAGATCGTGTTCCCTTCGGTGGTGAGGGTCCAGATCTGGTTGAGGTTCCGCCCGTTGTCGTAGGTCGGCCCATCGGTGATCGGCTCCCAGGTCTCGAGGTCGGAGGATCGCTGGAGCGACGCCCCAAACCAGTTGCTGGCGAGCGACGCCAACGTGTCGCCGTTGGGGGTTCTTCCCCAGGCGGGGACCTTCCAGCCGGGGAACACTGCTGCTCGGACGGTGAGATCTTCGTCGAGCAGCCATCCACCTTTGGCCGTTCCGATCGCAATGGTCGTCACCGTCGCATCATGCCATGAAACGGCACACGCCGCCGGCCGATATCAACGCTCCTGTGACTGCACGGGTGCGCCGACCAGCTGGTTGACCCATGTGGTGACCATCGCAGCAGTCTGTCGACTCACGCGAGACGAGAGGCCGTCGAATCCGTGCTGTGCGCCGAGCACGCGAACGAAGTCCACCCGGACTCCTTCCCGGGAGAGTGCGTCGACGAAGATCTCTGCTTCCGCGATTGGGACCAGAGAGTCGTGGGTTCCGTGAACCACCAGAAACGGGGGAGCCTCGGCGGACACGTGATCGAGTGGTGACACGGCATGGAAGGCATCTGGCTTCTCGTGGTAGGAGCCCTTCATGACGTCGCGGTCGATGTAGGGCCAGTCGGGACGGGTCCTGTTCCGGTTCGCCATGTCGTAGATGCCGTACATCGGCACACAGGCGGACACCGAGGTGTCGGCGTCCTCGAACCCGGTCTGGAAGGCCGGGGCGGTTGTGAGTGCGGCGAGCGCTGCCAGGTGTGCGCCCGCCGAGCTCCCAGAGAGGACCATTCGTTCCGGGTCGAGGCCGAATTCGTGGGCGTTCGACCGCAGATGGTGGATCGCCGACTTCACGGCCCGCACCTGGTCGGGGATCGAGGCAACGGGGGCGAAGGGGTAGCGGATCGCTGCGACCGTCCAGCCTTCCCGAGCCAGGCTGTGATACATGCGACGAGCTTGCTTCTGTGGGCCTCCTCCCGTCCAGCCTCCGCCGTGAACGTAGACGAGGACGGGTGAGCGGTCCGGCGAATCGAAGCTGCGGATGAGATCGAGGGTGAGGTCGCCGTCGTAGGGGATGGAGTCGACTTGCTCGATGTCCCGAGGCGTCGGGATCGGGCGACCTGTGAGCGCGGTCGGGAGTGACTCGGTGAACACTGGTGTCTCTGTGCGTTCGGCGAGCTGACCGGCCGACCGGGCACTGCGAGCGATGATGGCGAGGAGGCCGATGACGGACACACCGAGCATCCACAGCCCGAGCCGACCCATCCCCAGGTTGGTGCCTCCGGCGAGCACGAAGATCGATCCGAGGACGACGCATGAGAGGAGCCAGAGCGGCGCCAGCGATGTCGTGATCATCGCTGGTAGCCACAGTGGCGGCAGTGGAGCCCGCGGGCTCCTGAGCCGTCGGAGGGCGTTGACCGTCAAGAGCAGCGCGGTGAAACCATATGTGAAGAGGAGTGCAGAGGCCATGTGAGGTTCTCCATCGGCGCATCAGGCGGCGACTTCAACGATCGTAGAACGACCGGGTCACTGTGACGACTCGACCGGAAACGCCGAGCGGCGCCCCGATGTTCGGGGCGCCGCTCGGATGTCTGGGTCGTTTTCGTCGGGTTCAGGCCTTGGCTGCTTGAACCTCGACCTCGATGAGCACGTCCTTGCCGACGAGCCACCCGCCGGCCTCGAGTGCCTGGTTCCAGGTGAGGCCGAACTCCTCGCGGTTGATCTTCGTCTCACCGGAGAAGATCGCCTTCTCGTTGCCCCACGGGTCGGCCATGATGCCGCCGTAGGCCATCGACAGGCTCACGGACTTGGTGACGTCCTTGATCGTCAGGTCGCCCACGACCTCGAAGTCTGAGCCGTTGTTGGTGATCGAGGTGGTCTCGAACGTGATGGTGGGGTAGGTGTCGACCTCGAGGAAGTCTCCGCTCCGCAGGTGGTTGTCTCGGTCCTCGGCGCCGGTGTCGATCGAGGCGGCCTCGATGGTGACCCGTGCCGACGTGGTCTCTGCGCTCTCACCCTGGTCGATCGTCCCCGAGAAGCTCTTGAAGCTCCCTCGCACCTTTGCTGCCATCAGGTGCTTGACGGTGAATCCGATCGAGGTGTGGTCCGGATCGAAGGTCCAGATGCCGGTATCGGGCTTTGTGAGTGTCTCTGCCATGGTCGTGCTCCTTCGTGAGTTCTTTCCAGATACGTTTATCTGAGTACTCAAGCAACTCTAACGAAGAAAAGATTGAGATGTCAACTATTGAGTGGTGAGATTTCGGAACATCTCCTGATATGCTGATCTCCATGACGTCCCCACCGGTCGACAGTCACACCGACGAGTCCCTCTGCAGCGACAGCCGCATCCACACGTTCGGCGTGTTGCTCGAGGCGATGGCTCAGCTCAATCGCACCTTCGACCGCTCGTTGCGCGAGCACGCCGGCATCAACCAGAGCCTCTTCGAGGGCCTGTTGCGGCTGGAGCGCTCCGGAGGGCAGCTGAGCATGGGCGAGTTGGCCGATCAGGTCGCACTCACCTCTGGCGGCGTCACCCGGATGGTCGCCCGTCTCGTCGATGCAGGCTACGCAGCGCGCAGAGCCTGCGACGCGGACCGACGTGTGCAATACGTGGCGATCACCGACGAAGGCAAGTCGGTCCTCTCACACGCGCTCGCCATCCACATCGGGGATCTCGAAGAGCACTTCACCGGTCTCCTCAGTGACCACGAACGCGACACGATCGTCGACGTGATGGAACGAATCCGCCAACGGAATGGTCACTCGTAGGCGATCGCCTCGAGGACGTTGAGACGGGAAGCCCGACGCGCCGGGTAGATGGCCGCCACGATCCCTGCGATCAAGGCCAGGAAGACTGCCACGGCGATCTGGGCGGCCGGGACACGAAACACGATCTCCTCTGTGTCCAGGGCCTCGACCAACGCCCTGGCGAGCACGATGCCGACGACCGACCCGAGCAGCGCTCCGTACACGGCGATGATCACCGACTCCCACGTGACCATCCGGCGGACCTGTTTCCGCGTGGAACCGACCGCTCGGAGTAGACCGATCTCCCTCGTCCGTTCGATGACCGAGAGCAGCAGGGTGTTGATGATTCCGACGAACGCGATCACCAGCGCAAGAGCCAGAAGTGCATACACCAGGCCGACGAATCCCCGGATGCCGGTGATCGCCTGATCCGCGAATTCCGACTGGTCGAGGCTGGTCGTGCCAGGGAAGTCCTCCAGCACGAGTTCAACGGCCTCCCGGGCATCCGCCGAGGGAACGGAACGGTCGAACTTCACGAACAGCGACTGGTCGAAGTCCTCGACGAAGTTCTGCCGGAAGCCCTCCAGATCGAGATAGATGTTGCTGCCGGGTCCCGCCTCGACGAACACCGCCCTCACAGTGAGCTCCTGTTCCCCGGTTCGAGCGAACTCGACGTCGAGCGTGTCTCCGAGCCCCACGTCGAGGTCTGACGCAACGTCCTCGGAGATGGCAACGCCGTCTGCCCCGACAGAGGCCAGATCGCCGGCCACGACCTCGATGTCGATCGCGTCCGTCAGCCGGTCCAGCTCGGCGGCACTCACGAATTCGACGTCTCCCTCCACCAGCATCGGGCCGCCTCGGGTGCGGGTGACCTGCGAGACCTCGTCGAGTTGCTCGATCCGATCTGCCACCGCAGGCGACAACCCTGCCGCCCCGAAGCCGATCGGCTGAACCACGAGATCAGTCTTGAACGTGTCCTCGATCAGCCGGTCCGTGGTCGCTTCGAGGCTCGAAGCGAGAATGGTGACGAACACCATCAGTGCGACTCCGACCATGAGTGCAGCAGAGGTGACTGCCGTCCGACCGGGGTTTCGAACCGCATTCTCGGTCGCGAGCCGGCCGATCGCTCCGAAGGCCGCGCGGATCGGAGCCCCGAGCGTCCGTCCGAGTGGGCGGGCGAAGGCGGCGGACAGTACGGCCAGGCCGATGAACAGCAATGCAGCCCCGACTCCCACGAACGCCGCCCTCGGGATCTGATCGGGTGGATCGAGAAAGAGACCCGCGGCGATCACGCCGGTACCGATGGTCGCCACGGTCGAACCGACGATCGTGACGATCCGGAAGAGCCGCCCGCTCGGGCGGGCAGCGACCTGCCTGAGTGCTGCGATGGGAGGGACGGCGCTTGCCCGATACGCAGGCACGAGAGCCGACACCACGGTGACGACGACGCCCGAGAGCACCGCGATCAGAATCGTGCGCGGAAGGATCTGGGGTGTCGTGGCCGGGATCTCACCGCCGAACCGGCTGAAAGCCCCTCTGATCCCGATCGCCAGCGCCACGCCGAACACCACGCCCAACATCGAGCCGATGACGCTCACGATCAGGGCTTCGCTCAACACCATCCCCCGGACTTGACGCTTGGTCGCTCCGATCGCGCGAAGCAGTGCGAGCTCCTTCGTGCGTTGAGCGACGATCACCTGGAAGGTGTTGAAGATCAGGAAACCGCCCACGAACAAAGACACGTAGCCGAAGGCGAGCAGGAATGTGTTGACGAAGTCGAGCGCCTCCTTGAAACCGGACAACTGTTGCTCGGCCGCGGTTTCAGCATCGACCACGGACGTGTTCTCCGGAGCGATCTCCTCGATGGCGGCCACCAGCGCCTCGGGTGAGATGTCGCCGGCGCCGACCACTGCGATGGTGTCGACGACTCCCTCGGCGGCGAACAGGCGCTGGGCCGATTCATATGTGAACGAGACGAAGGTGGCGCCCCCGAAGTTCGAGGACCCGCCGAGGCCGATCGTCCCGACGACGCGAAAGCGCTCTTGCTCGCCGAGCGCGATCACGCCGACCTCGTCGCCGATCTCGATGTCGAGGCGCTGAGCGCTCGATGCGTCGATCACGAGGTCGGCCTCCCCCCGCGGAGGACTGCCTTCTCTGACGGTGAGGGGGCTGGCCTCGTCCGACCACGACGTACCGATGGTCGGAGGGCCGAATCCGCCTAATGCCTCGCCCTGAGGGTCGATCAGCGTCACCAGTCCTGCAATGGCTCCGACGGCGGTCTCGACCTCGTCCAGCGCGGCGATCTCGTCGACCAGTCCCTCGGGAAGGCGTTCGGGGAACGTGAAGGACGAGAGTTCGTCGGTGACGTCGCTCGTGACCTGGGCGTCGATTCCAGCAAAGGACTGGGAGAACAGATCGGAGAAGACCCGGTCGAGCGTATCGGTGAAGACGTAGCTCCCGGCGATCAGACCCGTGCCGAGCATGATCGCCAGCACGGTGAGCGCCAGCCTCAGCTTGTGACCGAGGAGCCCTTTCAGGGTCGCCCGGAACATCAGACCTCGAGCGTCTTGATCTTGTCCAGAACCGCCTCGGCGGTGGGCGAAGCCATGTCGTCAACGATGCGGCCGTCCTCGAGGAACACCGCCCGGTCGGCGTATCCGGCGGCGATCGGATCATGGGTGACCATCACGATCGTCTGATCGAACTCGTCGACCGCGAGGCGCAGAAACTCCAGCAGCTGGGCACCCGACTTGGAATCGAGGTTCCCGGAGGGCTCATCGGCGAAGATGACGTCGGGCTGGGACGCCAGCGCCCGGGCAACGGCCACTCGCTGCTGCTGTCCACCTGAGAGCTCCGAAGGTCGGTGATCGAGGCGATCGCCGATCTCGAGCACCGAGATGACACGATCGAACCAGTCGCTGTTCACCCGGGTGCCCGCGATGTCGAGCGGGAGCGTGATGTTCTCGCTGGCCGACAGCGTCGGCACCAGGTTGAACGCCTGGAACACGAAGCCGACCCGTGTTCTCCTGAGCAGCGTCAGCTCGCGGTCGTTCAGCGCCCCCAGATCCTGATCCCCGATGAACACCTTGCCGGAGGTCAACTCGTCGAGACCCGCCGTGCAATGCAGGAGCGTGGACTTCCCGGACCCAGACGGGCCCATGATCGCCGAAAACCGGCCCTGCTCGAACGAGACCGTGACCTCGTCGAGGGCGCGTACTTCGGTGGGGCCGGAGCCGTAGATCTTCGAGGCCTGCTCGGCCCGTACCGCGTGCATCATCGGGGGCAGGCTACCGACGCCCCGCGACTAGGAATCCGCACCCTCGAAACCGAGTTGGCGCCACGCCTCGTAGGTGACGACCGCCACGGAGTTCGAGAGGTTGAGAGACCGCACGCCGGGCCGCATCGGGATGGCCACGACGCCGTCGATCCAGTCCGACTCGAGCACAGAACGTTCGAGCCCGACCGACTCCCGTCCGAACACGAGTGCGTCACCGGGCCGGTATTCGACCTCGTGGTACGGCACGGTCCCGGACTTGGCGAGTGCGAAGATCCTGCCCCGATGCGTGGAGCGCCAGGACTCGAGATCTGGGTGCACGGTCACCGTCGCCCGTTCGCGGTAGTCCATCCCCGCACGCCGGAGCCGTGCATCGTCGAGCGCGAACCCCAACGGCTCGATGAGATGGAGGCTCGCCCCGGTGTTGGCGGCCAGCCGCATCGCATTCCCCGTATTCGGCGGAATCTCCGGATGAACCAAGACGATGTGGAGCATCGTCAGCGCGCCGAGCCCGACGGCTGCTGTACCGCCGTGCTGTCAGCTCTCGGCTCTCGGCTCTCGGCGGGTTCACACGTTCCTGAGAGCTGAAGGCAGATGGCCGATGGCACAGAGGTCGATCGTCGTGTTCCCATCGAGCGGCGCCCTAGAAGAGCCGCAGTTCGCGGGATTCGATCTCGCGGAGGCCGTCGTAGTCCACCTCGACGCAGGTGATGCCGCGGGCGTCGGCGAGTGTCTTCGCCTGCGGCTTGATGATCTGCGCAGCGAAGATCCCTCGGACCGGGGCGAGCCTGGGGTCGTTGTCGAGTCGCTCGACGTACCGGGCGAGTTGCTCGACACCGTCGATCTCCCCGCGTCGCTTGATCTCGACGGCCACGGTCGCGCCGTCCACGCTCTGGCAGAGGAGGTCCACCGGCCCGATGTCGGTCTGAAACTCCCGGCGGATCAGTTCGAGGTCGTCCTCGAGGACCCATGGCCTGGCAGCCAGAAGCTCCTGGAGGTGGGCCTCAACCCCGTCCTTGATGAGGCCGGGATCTTCGCCGAGCTCGTGGGCGGTGTCGGAGATGACTTCGTGGAGCGTGATGGTGAGTCGCTCACCTTTGGGGTTCTCGACGATCCATTCGGCTTCGCTCTCCGTCACCGTGTTGGGGGCATTCATCCAGTTCAGCGGCTTGTAGGCCCCACCGTCGCTGTGGATCGCAACACACCCGTCTGCCTTCACCATCAACAATCGCTGGGCTCGGGGGAGATGCGCCTTCAGCCGGCCCTCGTAGTCGACCGTGCACTCCGCGATGACCAGTCTCACGGCAATCCGAGCTTCCCGAGCGCCATGGCCTGAGCGAGGACCGCCTTCTCGAGGTCGTCGAGGTCCTGACTCTCGTTCGGGGCGTGGACCGCCGACGTGGGGTCGCCTGCCCCCGTCAGCAGGATCGCGGCCTCGGGGTACCGGGATGAGAAGTCGGCGACGAACGGGATGGATCCACCCACCCCCATCTCGACGACGTCGGTCTGCCACACCTCTGCCATCGAGGATCGGAAGGCGTCGACCGCCGGTCCGGCGAGCGGAAGTTGGAAGGCCTGGCCGGACTCGACTCCAGTGACCGTCACCTCGGCCCCCCACGGCACATGCTCGAGCAGGTGTGTGCGCAGCGCATTCATCGCGGCTGCAGGTTCCTGTCCGGGGGCGATCCGCATGCTGACCTTGGCGCTCGCCACCGGCACGAGTTGGTTGATGGCTTCGTCGAGGCCAGGGGCGTCGATCGCCAGGACCGAGATGGACGGCTTGGTCCACATCCGCGAGGTGAGGCCCCCGGAGCCGATCTGGGAGAGTCCGGGAACGGTGCCCATCGCAGATCTGATCTCGTCCTCTGTGAGGTCGAGCGGGTCCGACTCCGATGCCACCAGACCTTCCACGGCGACGTCGCCGGAGTCTGTGTGCAGAGTCGACAGCATGCGGGCGAGAGTCGTGATTGCATCGGGGAAGACCCCGCCGTAGAGCCCGGAGTGGACCGCCCTCTCGGCCGTGCGCACCTCGACGACGCAGGCGACCAGGCCTCGGAGGGACGTCGTGAGGGCCGGCTCGCCGACGCGCCAGTTGCTGGAGTCGGCGATCACGATGGCATCGGCAGCAAGCGTCTCTGCGTAGGTGTCGAGGAAGCCTCCCAGGTGCGCTGAGCCGATCTCCTCTTCGCCCTCGATGAAGATCTTCAGGTTGACCGGAGGCTCGCCGTCGTATGCGAGCAGCGTGCCCAGGTGCATGATGATGCCGGATTTGTCGTCAGAGGCCCCCCGGCCGTACAGACGGCCGTCTCGCTCGAACGGGACGAAGGGCTCCGTCTCCCACTCTTTGCTCGGACCCGGAGGTTGCACGTCGTGGTGTGCGTAGAGCAGCACCGTCGGCGCACCCTCAGGTCCTGGCACGGATCCGAAGACCGCCGGATGCGCTCCGGGCTGTTCGAGCAGTCTGGCGTCGCTGGCGCCCGCAGCGGCCAGCAGGTCACGAACCCGCTCCGCCGAGCGCCGAACCTCGGCCTCCGGATAGCCAGAGGCGCTGACCGAGGGAATCTCGATGAGCTGCTGCAGCGTTGCTCGCAGGTTCGGCATGAGTTCGTGCACTGTGGTTCGCAGGTCGGCCATGACCAGCGAGGCTACCCGGTTCTGGCCTGACGGCTTCACGGCGGGGTGAGCGCGGTCGAGCCGTGCGCCGACCGCACACGGTGACGTTGACGCCTCGCTGCTCTACCGTTCTCGGTGTGCACTTCCGACTCGCCGGAATCCCCGTCCATGTCCGCTGGTCCTTCTGGCTGGTGGCGCTGCTCGTGGTGCCGCTCCCGTACCGATTGCTGCTCCGCCCGCGCGCCTGGCCGTTCGTGCTGGCCTGGTGGCTGGTGGTCTTCACCACGGTGCTGGTCCACGAGTACGCCCACGCCCGGGCCGCCCGGCGCCGGGGGGCGGACGTGTCGGTCACGCTGTATTTCCTCGGAGGCTTCACGACGTGGACCTCGGACGGGATCGGTGCTGCAGATCGTTTCCGGATCGCCGCCGCCGGCTCGTTCGTCGGGTTCCTGATCGGCGGGGCAGTCTGGGGAGCCTTTCAGCTTGGCATCGTCCCTGCGCAGCCGGTCGTTGCCGTGTTCGCGCTCGAGAACCTGTGGTACGTGAATCTCGTGTGGGGAGCACTGAACTGGGTTCCGATCCGACCCCTCGATGGGGGGCAGATGCTGTCCAGCGCTCTCGAGGCCTGGTTCGGCAAGGCAGGATCCCGCATCGCCGACGTGGTCCTCCCATCCGTGACCCTGGTAGCGGGAGTGCTGGCGTGGATGACGGGGCTGTACGTGATCGCGGCGTTCACCGGCCTGGTCCTGGTGGTCGAGCTGGGACGCGTGTTCGGCTTCGGTGAGAACGGGACCAGTGGCCCCGGTTCCGCCCACGACGAGCCGGTAGGTTGACCCGATGGACTTCTCATACAGCGACAGGGTCGAAGAGCTCCGTGGTGAGCTCTTCGACTTCATGGAGACCCACGTCTATCCGGCCGAGTCGATCTATGCCGAACAGCTCGCCGATGCGGGCGACCCCCACTTCCATCCACCTGTGCTCGAGGAGTTGAAGCAGGAAGCGAGGAGCCGGGGACTGTGGAACCTCTTCCTCCCCGACGCCGAGCACGGCGCAGGCTTGACGGTTCAGGAGTACGCCCCCCTCGCCGAGATCACCGGCCGAAGCCCGGCGATCGCGCCGGAGGCGTTGAACTGCGACGCTCCGAACACCGGGAACATGGAGATCCTCCACATGTTCGGAACCGATGCCCAGAAACAGCAGTGGCTGCACCCGCTGCTCGAGGGCGAGATCCGTTCGTGTTTCTCGATGACGGAGCCCGACGTGGCGTCCTCGGATGCCAGGAACATCCGGACCAGGATCGAGACCGACGGGGACGACTACGTCATCACGGGTCGCAAGTGGTTCTCGTCCGGCGCCGCCTCCGAACGCTGCAAGGTCTCGATCGTCATGGGCGTCACCGATCCCGACGCCGACCCGTACCACCAGCAGTCGATGGTGATCGTCCCGATGAACGCCCCCGGAGTGGAGGTGGAGCGCGAGCCGCTCGTATTCGGCTATCAGGATCGGGGTGGCCATCCCCAGATCCACTTCGACGGTGTCCGAGTGCCCCGTTCGAACCTGCTCGGCGAGCAGGGAGGCGGTTTCGCCATCGCCCAGGCCCGGCTGGGCCCCGGCCGGATCCACCATTGCATGCGTGCCATCGGCGCGGCGGAGCGGTGCTTCGATCTGATGGTCCAGCGTGCCAAGGCACGGGTGGCCTTCGGAAAGCCGCTGTCCGATCAGGGGGTGGTCCGGGATTGGATCGCCGAGTCGCGGATGAAGATCGAACAGGCTCGGCTTCTCGTACTGAAGACGGCGTGGATGATCGACAACGTCGGCGCAAAGGGAGCGAGAGTCGAGATCGCGGCGATCAAGGTCGTCGCCCCGGCGGTGCTCACCTATGTGGCGGACCGAGCGATTCAAGTTTTCGGTGCTGCCGGCTTCACACAAGATTTCCCGATCGCCGAGTTCTATTCGATGGGCCGCTGGCTGCAGATGGCGGACGGCCCCGATGAGGTTCACAAGCGTTCGGTGGCCCGAGCCGAAATCGGCCGCTACGAGCCGGGACAGGTCCCCGAGCCGTATCGGTTCTGAGAGCGGCATCTTCGCTGACCGCAGGGGTGTCGCGCCTGTGGGTGCGGTCGGGGTGGCACGGTGATGCGCCGCGGGCGCCACGAGTGGCGCCCCTACCGCGTGGAACGCCCGCAAGCGTTCTGTGGAGCCGTGTCGCATGGCGCCGTGACCACGGGTACGGGGTCGGCCGCGCGGCGCACATCACATGCCCGCTGGCCGTGACCTGACCAGGCGGTTTGGGTGTCTGGGCGGTCGGATGGCGGTGGGCGTGTGTCTCGGAGGGGGCGTGGTCACAGGTAGGGCTGCGTCTGCGCCGTCCGCGGTTTGGGCCGTTGGTTCAGTCCGACCCGGACCAGCCGCGTTGGTGCGTGCCCGGCACCCCGCCATCGCCCATCGCACCTCACCCATCGTTCATCTGTAATCGCGTAATCGTGGGAACGAATCGGCTTTATGGAGCGTTTAACCATTGACACCGAAGATGGGGACCTGATGTCAGCTCCTGAGTACTTTTTCGACACCGATCTCGCCGTCCATTCGTGGCGGGAGATCGCTGCGTGCAACAACCGAACCGATGTGAACTTCTTTCCGATGCCCGACGATCTCGTGGCGATCAACGAGGCGAAGGCGGTGTGCACCGCCTGCCCGGTTGCCGACGAATGCCTCCAGTTCGCGATCGAGACGAATCAACCGGACGGGATCTGGGGCGGGATGACCGCCAAGGAGCGGGGTCGGGTCCGTCGGAAGTGGCTCGAGGAGCTGCGCCGAGCCTCCTGAGCCGGCATCGCCTCTCGGTCGGTCGTCAGCCGTTGCGCGGCTGCGCGATGTGCGTGAGTGCGTCGCCCTGCGACACCAGCGGGTTCTGGGTGATGGCGATCACATAGCCATCGGCGGAGGCGCTGATCTTCGTGGGGCGCTGGCCGAGCGCATCGGAGATGGTGCCGAGCCTGTCACCCCGTTCGACCTTCTCGCCGAGACGCACTTCGAGCTTGGCGATACCTGATCGCCGCGCCCTGACCCAGCGAGAGGAATCGAGCCGGATCGGCTTGCGTCGGATACGGGGCAGTTCCCAGGTCCCCATGTCGATCGCCTCCATCACTCGCAGGACTCCCTCGGTTCCGTACTGGATGGCGTCGTCGTCGAAGCGATGGATCTGGCCTGCCTCGTACAGCAGGACCGGTACGTCGCGCTTGGTCGCCGCCATGCGCACCGAGCCGTCGCGGAGGCGGGCGTCGATGATGAATGGAGCGCCGAATGCGCTCGCAAGGCGGAGCGTCTCGGGGTGATCCAGGTCCCCCCGGATCTGTGGGATGTTGATGCGGTGGCCCGCCGCGGTGTGGAGATCGATCCCGAGATCCGACTGCGCGACGACCTCGTCCATGAAGATCTTGGCCAACTGGGAGGCGAGAGACCCTCGAGACGAACCCGGAAACGATCGGTTGAGGTCTCTGCCGTCCGGTAGATAGCGGGACTGCTCGATGAAGCCGAAGACGTTCACGACGGGCGTTGCGATGATCGCTCCTCGCAGGGTGCGCACGTCGATCCGGGTCAGCACTTCTCTGATGATCTCGACACCGTTGAGTTCGTCACCGTGGATGGCGCCGGACAGCCAGATCGTCGGGCCGGGGCGCCGACCGTTGAGCACGGCGACCGGCATCGACAGGCGGGAACCGGTGGGGAGTCGTGAGACGGGGATCTCGAAATGTCTCCGGCGGCCGGAGACCACCTGTTCGCCGCCGACCCAGATCGGGTGGTTCTTCGAGGTTGTCAACGCTTGCCACCTTTGTTGGAGCGGCGCTTCTTGGCGCCCTCTTCGACGAACTCGATGATCGATGTGGCGACGTCTCGCTGGCTCGACTTCTCGATCCCCTCCAACCCCGGAGAGGAGTTGACTTCGAGAACGACGGGCCCTCGGTCCGCCTGAAGCAGATCGACGCCGGCGACGTTGAGCCCCATCGTGCGCGCCGCTTTCACGGCGGCTGCGCGCTCTGTGGGGGTCAAGGTGATCGCTTCGGCCGTGCCTCCCCGGTGGAGGTTCGAACGGAAATCTCCGGGTGCACCTTTGCGCTTCATGGCTGCGACGACCTTGCCGCCCACGACGAAGGCCCGGATGTCGGCACCCTTCGATTCCTTGATGTACTCCTGGACGAGGATGTTGGCATCGAGCTGTCGGAAGGCGCCGATGACCGACTCTGCAGCCTTCTTCGTCTCGGCGAGCACCACTCCGAGCCCTTGCGTGCCTTCGAGCAGCTTGATCACGACCGGCGTTCCACCGACAACGTCGAGGAGGCCGGCGATGTCCTGGGTGGCGTGGGCGAAGCCGGTGACCGGCAACCCGACCCGCGCCCGGGCCAGCAGCTGCATGGAGTGCAGCTTGTCTCTCGAGCGGGTGATGGCAGCCGAGGGGTTGAGCGAGTAGACGCCCATCATTTCGAACTGGCGAACCAGGGCGGTCCCGTAGAAGGTGTACGACGCTCCGATGCGCGGGATGATCGCGTCGAAGCGGAGTTCCTCGCCCCGAAAGAGCACCCGGGGTTTGGCCGAGGTGATGTCCATGTAGCTCCGCAGGTAATCGACGACCGACACGTCGTGGCCGCGTTCGGCGGCAGCCTCGAAGAGTCTCTCGGTCGAATAGAGGTGACGGTTCCTCGAGAGGATCCCGATTCTCATGCGTCAGACTCGCTGGGGGGCTCGCCGACCACGTAGGAGCGGCCCGGGTCGACCAGAAAGCGCTTCCTGATCGTCTGGCGGCCGAGCAGCATCGGGAAGCCCATCTCGTCCCTGCGGGTGAGGGTGACCTCAGCACCGAAGCTGTGCGGACCGATGGAGATCTTCGTGGCGATCACGAGCCGTTCCTCCGCGGCGCCGCTGGAGCTCTTGATCTTGCGTTCGCCGACGATGGGAGCTTCTGTCACGACAGCCGGTCCGGGCGTCTGGTGTTCGGGATGGACGGCGAACCGGGCGAAGGTGACCCCATCACGCTCGAAGGTCTCGAGCCCGAATGCGTGCAGGGCGGCGGTTCGCGCCCCGGTGTCGATCTTGGCGCGGACGGTGCCGACTCCCAGGTCGGGGAGCGACACCCACTCGCGCCATCCGATGACGGGCAGTTGCTTCGGTTTGCGTTTCGGTCGTTCAGTGGCCAACTGTCAGCTCCTCGGGGGCGATGCCGACGACGGTGCGCGCCGCCAGCCATGTCGTGATCGGGACGGCCGTCACCAGCCCGATCGATCCGACCAGCGTACGGACGATCTCGGTGGCGACCACCTCAGAGTTCGCAACCGTCGACAGCGATTGCTGCGACAGGGCGAACAAGAGCAGGAGTGGGATGGAGGCTCCGGCATAGGCGAGGAGGAGGGTATTGACGGTCGATGCAATGTGGTCGCGCCCGACCCTGAGACCCCGGGCGGTGAGTTCCCGCACGTCGAGGGAGGGGTTGGCGCGTCTGAGTTCCCACACCGTCGACGCCTGTGTGACGGTCACGTCGTCGAGGGCCCCGAGCGCCCCGAGCACGATGCCGGCCAGGAGCAGACCGGCCACGTCGATCCCGCCGAACAACGTGAGGTAGAGCGACTCTTCTCCTGCGAAGCCGGAGAACTTCGCTGCGCTGGTCATCACCGCAGACAACGCAACGGTGATGGCGAGTGCGCCGGCGGCGCCCAGGAGTGCGACGTGGGTGAGTGCCGTGAAGCCGTGGGCGAGGTACAGCGACACGATCGCAATGGCGACGGCTCCGACGGCGGCGACGAGCACGGGGTCGGATCCGTCGAGGATCGCCGGGACGATGAAGCCGATCAGCACCACGATCGACAGGCCGAGGCCGACGAGCGCTGCGAGACCCCGCAGTCGGCCGAGCCAGATCACGGCTGCGGCGAAGAGCACCGCCAGTCCGATCAGCAGAGCTCTCCGCTCCCGGTCGGCGTATTGGTATTGAAACGAGGGCTCGGCGTTCGGCAGGTAGTTGAGCACCACGGTTTCGCCCGGCTCGAACCGGGGCGTCGTCGCCAGATCCTCGAACTCCTGTGTGGCGGCCGACCCCGGGGTCGGACCCTCGAGCAACTCGAAGACGACGAGGGTGCACGGTGATTCGGGGGCGTACGAGCACCCCCGTTCGATGACCTGGGTGACTTCGGCCCGGTAGACCTCGCTGGCCAGCCCGAGGAACTCGCTGTCGACGTCGAGGTCGCCGGTGGGCCAGAGTGCAAGCATGCCGATGACGACGGCGATCGTGAGCGTGAGCGGAACCCACGCCAGTCCGAGGCTCCGCCGGTCGGGGCCGAGCAGCTTCTGGACATCGGGATGGTGCTGCTCTGTCATGGCCCACACGTTACGGTCATCGTCATGTCATTCGATGTGAACGTTCTCCGCGGCCGGTTCCCGGCCATTCGCAATTCGGACACGCTGTTCTTCGACGGCCCCGCCGGAACTCAGGTCCCCGAGTCGGTGGCCGACGCCGTGGCGACCGGCTTGGTCGAAGGTGCCTCCAACGTCGGCGGGGCCTTTGCCGCAAGTCGAAGCTCCGAGGCACTGGTGGAGGCTGCACGATCCGCGGGCGCCGATTTCGTGGGCGGTTCCCCGGACGAGATCGTGTTCGGCCCCAACATGACGACGTTGACCATGTCGTTCTCTCGGGCGGTCGTCTCGGGGTTCGAGCGGGGCGATCGAATCGTCCTCAGTGGTCTCGATCACGACGCCAACGTGACCCCGTGGGTCCTGGCTGCCGACGACTTCGGTGTCGAGATCGACTGGATCGATCTCGTGGACGAGGATGTCCGGTTGGATCTGGACTCGCTCGAACGGGTGCTGACTCCGCGCACGCGCCTCGTCGCGATCGGTGGAGCGTCGAATGCGTTCGGCACGGTCACCGACGTGAGCAGGGTTCGTGAGATCGTCGGTGCGGAGGTGCGCGTGTTCGTCGACGCGGTACATCTCGCTCCGCACGATCGCATCGATGTGGCGGCTTCTGGGGCCGACGGCCTGGTGTGCTCCGCATACAAGTTCTACGGCCCGCACGTCGGGATGCTGTGGGGCAAGAGGGAGTGGCTCGATTCCATTCGCCCCTACAAGGTGCGTCCCGCCCCATCGGAGACACCCGGCAAGTTCGAGACCGGAACCCCGTCGTTCGGGATGTTGGCAGGCTTCACGGCGGCGGTCGACCACATCGCGTCACTCGGGTCCGGCGGGTCGCGAAGTGAGCGGCTCGATAGTGCGTTCGCCGAGATCAGGGCGTACGAGGCCGGTCTGGGGCGCCGGTTCCTGTCCGGTTTGCCGGATTCGGTTCGGGTGTGGGGGATTCCGTCGATGGAGGGCAGGGTGCCGACCTTTGCGATCGCCGTGGAGGGCCGTGCCCCGTCTTCGGTCGCAGTCGAGTTGGCTGCCCGAAACATGTGCGTCTGGTCTGGTCACTACTACGCGGTGGAGCCGATGCGCCGACTGGGGTTGCTGGAGTCCGGGGGGCTCACCCGGATCGGGTTCGTGAGCACGACCACCGAGGGCGAGGTCGATCTTCTGCTCGAGGCCCTCGCGGACCTGTGAGTTTCTCCGATTCGCTGGTCTTCCTGTTCGTCACCGATCTCGAACGTTCGTCAGCGTTCTACGAGTCGCTCGGCCTGGATCTGATGCTCGATCAGGGTTCGTGTCGGATCTACGGCTCAGACGGGCGAATGATGGTCGGCGTGTGCGCAGGTCGGCTTCCGAATCCCGACGGGATGATCTTCACGCTCGTGACCGATCGCGTCGAGGAGGTGTGCGCCGAACTGGCGGCCGCCGGCGTCATGTTCGAGCAATCACCCCGCTACTCGCCGGAATACGCCATCACCCATGCCTTTCTTCGGGATCCGGACGGTCACCTGGTCGAGATTCAGCGGTTCGAGCCGCCTCGCGAGACGTCAAAAACCTGAGTCTTGACATATCAGGTTTACTGAGGCACAATACGGGTAGTTATCAGGTGAGCGCCGTGATAGATCCACCGAGTTTCCGCAGTGGCGTCGATCCGGCGTTCCGCACGGCAAGACATTCACACAAAGGAGTGATCTGCACATGTTGATGCGATTCGATCCCTTCAACGATTTCGACCGACTCTCCCGTCAGATGATGGGACGTTCTGGTTCCACCTTCATGCCGGTCGACGCCTATCGCCAGGGTGACCGCTTCTGGCTCCACGTCGATCTCCCCGGTGTCGATCAGGACTCGATCGATCTCGAGATCGAGAAGAACACGTTGACCATCACCGCTGAGCGCAAGTGGGACAACGGAGAAGACACCTCCGTCATTCTGAGCGAGCGGCCGCAGGGGACCTTCTCACGTCAGTTCTTCCTGGGAGAGGGCCTCGACGCAGACAAGATCGAGGCCGGCTACGACGCAGGCGTCCTGACGATCTCGATTCCGGTCGCCGAGCAGGCGAAGCCGAGGAAGATCAACGTCGGCGTGAGCGACCGAGTCCTCACCAGCTGAAACATCCAGCAACCCAGCGATGCCCCGGCTCCTCCCGCCGGGGCATCGTCGCGCTCTCAGCCTCCGACCGTGACACCGAGAAGGCTGCCCACCCCGTAGGTCGCTCCGGCAGCGACCAGGCCGAGGATCAGCGAGCGCGCACCGGTTCTGCCGACGCGGGTCCCGGTCACCAGCGCCGTGGCGGCGCCGAGCAGGAACAGCCCGACTGCTGCCAGGCCCAAGCTCCACAACACCGCGGCTCCGCCCTCGGTGAAGAAGAACGGGATGACAGGGATGACGGCGCCCGCTGCGAACAGGAAGAACGAGGCGATCGCCGCCTCCCACGCAGAGCCTCCGAGGTCTTCGGGGTCGATCCCGAGTTCCTCGCGTACCTTGGTGTCGAGGAAGGCGTCGGGGTCCTTCATGACCTCCTTCGCAGCCCGCTCGGCCTGGTCCTGGGGCATCCCCTTCGCCTGATAGATGAGCGCCAACTCTTCGGCCTCGGCCTCGGGCATCTCCAGGATCTCGCGCCGTTCGCTCTCGATCTGCGACAGATGAAGTTCCCGTGAGCTCTGGACCGATAGCCACTCGCCGAGTGCCATCGAGACCGCACCGGCCAGCAGGCCTGCCAGCCCCGAGAGGAGCACCCCGGTCGCCGAGAACGCCGCACCTGCGACTCCCATCACCAGTGAGGTGTTGGACACCAGCCCATCGTTTGCTCCGAGTACGGCGGCCCTGAGGGCATTCCCTCCCACCGCCCGATGGCGTCCTTCGAGTCGAGCGAGCACTCCACCGGAGACTCCGGAGGAGTCTTTTCTCAGGGCGTCGAGCACGATCGCATGTGATCTCTCGTCGGAGGGAAGTGAGGTGCCCGCCGCTTCCGGCTGGTTGTCGTACATCGTCCGGCCTGACATCTCGGTCGACGCCATGACCTGGGCCAACACTCCAGGGCCCATGCGTCGTGCCAGCCATGCGAGGATCCGCGAGCGGAGCTCCGGCTCGCTCGACGGAATCGACGCTCCAGCACCTTCGAGCTTCTCGCGCCAGAGATCAGCGTGCTTCTCCTCGGTCTCGGCGAGCCTGATGTACACGCCGGCAATCGCTTCGTCCTCTTCGAGCTCGGCGGCAACCCGGTAGAGGAAGGCTGCGTTCATCTCCTCGACGAAGTTCTCTCGGTATCTGTCTGTGTCGCTCTTCACGTGGCTTCCGGATCGGTTGGTCCCGCTCACCCTATGCCGGGTGCGGATCGGATGACGTCGTGCCCAGGCCCCGAGCGACCGCCTCGGCGAAGCCGGCAGGTGGACGGGTCGGCCGCCCGCTCGCATCGGTGAATGCGGCTGTCGCCTCGAGGGTCGCCACGACCCGATCGCCGACCCGAGCCTCCTGGGCCCAGCTCGTGCTCGCCCGTTTGATGTCGACGAGGTTCGTGGTGATCGCTATCCGGTCGTGAAGCCCGGCGGCGGCCTGGAAACGGACGCAGACCTCCACCAGCACGATCTGGAATCCGTCACGTTTCATCCTGCTCATGCCGTATCCCACGGCGTCGAGCATCTCGATCCGAGCCGACTCGAAGTACGTGAGATACCGGGCGTGGTTGACGTGGTCGTACGGGTCGAGGTCCGAGAACCGGACGGTGATCGACGTCTCGTGTGCCACGCGGCGAACCGTAGCGGGCGTCTTGCCGGGTAGCGTCGGATCATGTCCCGATCCGACGGAGTCGACAACGTCGCCGAGCTGGTCTTCGGTGAGGGAGCCGACCGGGTGTGTCGGGACATCCCCGAGGACGCCTGCAACCACCAGGCGCGCAACATGACGCTCCACCTGAGCAGCCTGGCTGCAACCAAGACGGGCGACGGCTTGCTCGACCCCAAGCTCGTGCTGGCCTGGCTCGTCGGAGCGGTCGGTGGCTCAGCGACTGCCATTGGACTGCTCGTTCCGATCCGCGAGGCATTCGCTCTGGTTCCTCAGTTGTTCATCGGCCATCGGGTCAGACGGCTGGAGATCCGCAAGCAGGTCTGGGCGGGAGCTTCGGCAGTGCAGGGCACAGCAGTGCTCGGGATGGGGGTGACCGCCCTCGCCTTCGATGGTGCAGCTGCCGCATGGCTGATCGTCGCACTGTTGTTCTTGTTTGCGAATGCCCGGAGCTTTGCCTCGGTGAGCTACAAGGACGTGCTCGGCAAGACGGTGTCGAAGTCGAAGCGGGGATCGGTGACCGGCACCGCCGCCTCGATATCCGCTGCGTTGGTCTTGTCGTTCGGTGCCGCTCTGGCGTTCGATGTGATCCCGCTCGAGCGAACGGCGATCGGGATCGCGCTGTTCGTGGCGGGAGCCCTGTGGCTCCTGGCCGGCGGGCTGTTCCTCCAGCTGGAAGAGGAGCCTGGCGCCACGGAAGGGGGAATCGACGGGGCCTCTTCGGCCATTTCGAATCTCTCGCTGCTCCGGGAGGACCGGCAGCTCGGGATGTTCGTGTTGACCCGATCGTTGTTGACGGTGACCGCCATCGCCCCTCCGTATCTGCTCCAGCTCACCTCGACAGGTGGCCGCCGTCTCGGCGAGCTCGGGCCGTTCGTGGTTGCGTCGAGTCTCGCCACGATCATCGGTGGGCGGGTGTGGGGTGACCTCTCCGATCGATCGTCGCGGAAGGTGCTGATGGGTGCTGCATCGGCTTCCGCGCTTCTCTTCGGGGTCGCAGCGGTCGGATCCGTTATCGACGACGGTTTCCTGGCGAGCCCGTGGATCGCTGCAGGGCTGTTGTTCCTCGTGATGCTCGCGTATCAGGGTGTCCGGCTGGGTCGTTCCACCCACCTCGTCGACATGGCGGATCAAGATGAGCGGGCCGTCTACACGGCGGTCTCGAACACCGTCGTCGGGGTGGTCATCGTGACGACCGGAGTGTTCGGGCCTCTGTCGGATGCGATCGGCTTGGCGGGCGTGTTTGCGGTCTTCACGGCGTTCTCTGCACTGGCGCTCGTCGGTGCCGGCCGTCTCGACGAGGTCCAGCGGGAGAACCCCTGAGTCGGGTTCGACGCGTCATCTTCACGATCTCTTGCCAACCCGAGGCGTGGTGGCGTATGTTCAGTGGTGGAGAGAGCAAGGGAGTGGAGATGGGAAAGCGTTCCCCGTTGATCACCTTGGTGATCGTTGCATTGATGGTGCCTGCGATGGCGGTTGCCGCAGCGCCGAAGCAGAAGGTCGATGTGTGTCACATTCCTCCCGGCAACCCGGGCAACGCTCACATGATCTCGATTTCGGGCAATGCCGTGAAAGCCCATCTCGAGCACGGCGATGTCGAAGGCACCTGCCCGACGAACCTCCCTGATCGCAAGGACGATGACGACAGCAGCGACGATCAGACCGGGAACCGGCCGCCGGTCGCAGTGATCCGGACGGATGACTGCATTGCCTACGGGGAGGACATCTCGCTCGACGGCCGTTCCTCGTACGATCTCGACGGCGACTCGCTCGACTTTCTGTGGACGGTTCTCGACCAGCCGTCCGATTCGGCCGTCGTCAGCGGGAAACTCCATCCTCGCCGCACCGCGCGTCAGGTCGACGCGACCCCCGATCGTCTCGGCACCTACGAGTTCGAACTCGAGGTCACTGATCCCGATGGGGCCTCTGACGACGCAACGGTCGAGGTTTCGGTTCACATGGATGTCGAGCTCGCCGGCGGCCCCTTCGTCGTGAAGGAGGGCGAGACCGTCCCCGTCACCGTGTTCTTCACCGAGCTGGCCCCGCAGGATGTCACCGTCCAGCTGGTGCTGGACACGACCGTCGCCGTGGTTGTGCTCGAGTCCACGCACGATGCTACGAAAGCGGTTCCGTCGATCGTCATCGAGAAGGACGACATTCGGAAGACCGTGTACCTCTACGGGATCGTCGACTCCGACGACCGCGACGACTCCACCGTGCTCAACGCCGTGGTCGGATCGACGGCATGCGGCGACATTGCTGTCGAAGACGTGGAAGTCGAGGACGACGGGAAGGATCTGCAGTTGGATCTGGAGCTGTTCCGGGTCTTGTTCGTCCGGCCTCATCTGGAGCCCTGGGTCATCTAGCCCGTCGGTCACGACCCCGAATTCCCTGGACATGGCCGGGGCCATTGCGGCATGCTCTGGCCATGGCGAGTCGCGGTGATGCGTTTGGCGAGGCGCTCCTGGACCATCTCGACGGTGGAATGGGAGCCCACGTCGTCGAGCGTGACGACGGCCTCGTAGAGGCATTCGATTCTGCCCAGTACTTCGGCGGGCCGGCCGGGTTCGCGGGCATCGAGAGTGCCGGCCTCGATCTGGTATCGGGGCGTGTCCTCGATATCGGGGCGGGTGCCGGTCGCTTCTCCCTCGCCGCGCAGGCCCGAGGGCTGGATGTGACTGCCCTCGATGACTCGGCCGGAGCGATCGAGGTGTGCCGTCGGCGCGGTGTGGAACGCACCGTCCATCAGTCGATCCACCTCTATGAGCCCGAGGAGTGTTTCGACGGGTTTCTCATGATGGGTCACAATGTCGGCCTTCTGGCGCCGGACCCGGTCCGATCCCTCGAGCGGCTCGCTGCAATGGCGAATCCGGGAGCCGCGATCGTCGGCACCACGCTCGATCCATACAGAACGGATGATCCGACCCACCTCGAGTATCACCAGGCGAATCGGGCGAGGGGGCGGATGGCCGGTCACGTGGTGCTCCGAGTGAGGACGAAGCACACGATCGGTCCGTGGTTCGACTACTTGTTCTGCTCGTTCGAGGAACTCGCCGCCCTGGCGCACCGAGCCGGATGGGGCGCCGAGGTGGTCGCCGGCGATGACGTCCGCTATCTCGCAGTGCTGACCTTGCGTTCGTGAATCGAGCGTCCCACGACGCCACCGACGGTCACGCCGAGAAACGGCAGGGCCAACGCCAGACCGTTCAGACCTTCGGCATCAGCCACGCCGTACCTGGCAAGCAGACCCAGGCCACCACACACGGCAACCGTCGCCATGACCGGCTTCCAGACCGGAGGGGTGGGTCGCGGGTCCCGCTTGGGGCGCTCGAACCGCCCGAATGCGATCAAGAACGGCGCGGTTGCTGCGATCAGGACGGCGATGAAGATTGGCCTCGTCGCCCACCATGCCATGGTGTTGATGCTGAGACCAAGGCCGATTCCACCGAGGCCGTAGGAGGCACCGAGTACGAACACCATCGCTGTCAGGTGCCAGAGGTACAGCGTCATGATCGAGGCGTTCACGGCAACGACCCCGGTCCACAGGCGGAGGTCGGCGAGCCACCGCCGAGCGGGTGCTGCCAGAGCCATGGCGAGGCCGAACTGGAACACGCCGAGAGCGATGAGGGTGACCTTTGGTGGGTTCGAGTTCGTCACGGCTGCGCCGTCCAGCCCCACCATCGCCAGCGGGTACGGGAACAGCGCTACGAGGGTGGCAAGCGACCCGAGACCCGCCCCGGCGATGGCCGTGCTCCGGGACACCGACGTGAAGTCACGATCGGCCCAGGCGTATCCAAGGAAGTGGACTGCGTTCCAGACGAAGATGTAATTGAGCCACATCGCCATCGGTATGCCCAGCCCCAGATTGGCGAAGTCGATGACAGCAGCGAGGGCGGTCGTGGCGGCGAACGCCGTCCAGCCCAAGCGCTCCCAGAGCCGAAGGGAGATCGGGACCATCGCCACGATGAGAACGTAGGTGGCCAGGAACCACACGGGGACCAAGGCCGCCTGCGACCCGAGCTTCAGGAGGTTCCGGTCGAGTCCGGTCTGAAGGGCGGCAACGGCGATGATGGTCCAGACGGCCAGCACCGGGAGCACCGGAAGGACGAGGCGGCGGAGGCGGTCCCTCAGCCAGCGTGCGTAGGTGGTGCCTTTGCGTTGGGCCGATCGCCACGACCCGGCGTTGGAGAATCCGCCGACGAAGAAGAAGATCGGCATGACCTGTAGCAGCCAGGTCGCCCATTGCGCCCAACGTGCTTCGGAGATCAGATGTCCGATCTGGAGCTCCCCGTCGACCATCTCGGGGCCGGCCATCAGCCAGTGGCCGAAGACGACGACGAGGATCGAGAAAGCCCGGAGGAAGTCGACGTAGCGATCGCGGCTCTCATGAGTGGCTTCTGCGAGCCGGCGCGCAGCGGTCAGGAACGAGCGCTTGGCCTGGTGAACGTCGGTCGCGGGGCTGTTGAAGGTTGTGCTGCTCATGACAACAGCATCGGCCGGCATGGCCCCTCGCAACACCGGGGGAGACCCCCGAAAAGACCTCAGGGGACCCCGAGACCTCCTCATGCCTATCTGATCACAATGGCGCGTTCAGGAAATGGATTCGAGTCGGGGCCTGACTTCTTCGACCAGCCGGGCCATGGTTTCGCGGTCGTACGGGGCGAGGAACTGGAAGATGAGATGGCGGTAGCCGAGCTCGACGTATTGGGCGAGGGTCTCGACGAGGTCGTCAACGGTTCCTGGCGTGCCGGCTCCGGGCCACTGGATGTGTCCGAACCGGTTGTGATCGAACACGTCATTGAGCGCGCTTTCTGCTTCGGACCGCGAGTCCCGAATGAGCGGCTGGCGGATGGCGACCGACCGTTCGATGGTGGATGGGTCGCGTCCAACGGCTTCACAATGGCGGAGAAGGGCCTCTTCCCGTTCGGCAACCAGTTCAGGCGGTCCGATGAGGTTGCACATGTCGGCATATTCTGCGACGAGCCGGAGTGTCACCTTGGGTCCTCCGCCCCCAACCAGAATCGGCAGCCGATCCTGGATCGGCGGCGGAGAGTTGATGACCTCCTGGATCGAATAGCGATCTCCGGCCGAGGAAGGGCGTGTCCCGTCGAGCATGCCTCTCATGACGGGCAACGCCTGGCGGAGCCAGTCGAGACGCTCTGCAAAGCCGCCGCCGAAATCGATGCCGTACTGGCGGTGTTCCTCTTCTGCCCAACCTGAACCGACGCCCAGGATCGCACGCCCTCCGCTGACATGATCCAGTGTCGTGACCATCTTCGTGAGCAGCGCCGGGCTCCGGAACGTGATGGGGCTCACCAGGAGACCGAGGGTCGCCCGTGACGTTCGGGCGGCGACAGCGGCCATCGCGATATACGGTTCCAGGATCGGGCCTTCGGGATCGGCTCCGGGCGGGGTCGGTAGCACGTGATCCGGTGTCCAGAGGGAGTCGTAGCCGAGGCTCTCGGCCGTCGTCATCGCATCGAGATACGAGTCCCAGGTTGTGTGTTGGCTGAAGCAATCCGCGCCGAACCGAAGACTGGGAGCAGCTGCTGGCATCGTTTCTCCGTCCCGATTCGACGTAGGCGCACCCTAACCCGCCCCCGGAGACACAGCCGGACAGAGAGGCGCATATGGACGCTCGCCGGGTTTTCGAGGATCTCCGGCAACCCGCAGGCGCGGTGCGGTGAACATCCCTTGGTGCGACGTCCACCCGAGTCGCTGTGATTCCGTCCGGCGTCCTAGGGTCTGAACATGCAGGAGTTTCCAGGCTTCATCGTCATCGTCGACATCTCGGGATACACCCGGTTCGTGAGCATGCACCGTACGTCGATGGCGCACGCCGAACAGGTGATCACGGAGCTGATGGAGAGTGTGTTGGGCGAGCAGCGCTCACCGCTGGTCCTGGACAAGCTGCAGGGCGACGCTGCCATCTTCTACGCCGAAGACACAGGGGATGGCAAGGCTCCCGGTATTGCCGCGCAGGTCATGGCGTTCTTCTCGGCATTCGATGAACGCGAGCGGGAACTCGTCAGCTGCAACCTCTGTGTCTGCGACGCCTGCAAACGCATCGACGGTCTTCGCCTGAAGGCGATCCTTCACCGGGGTGATCTGATCGTGAAGGAAATGGGTGGCAGCACCGAGTTGGGTGGAGCGGACATCATCGTTGCCCATCGACTTCTCAAGAACAGCGTCGACAGCGACTCGTACATCCTCATGACTGCACCATTCCACGAGCTCGCCGGCGAGATGGCGGAGATGAGGAGAGATCGCGGTCGGGAACAGACAGATCTCGGGCCGGTCGACTACGTCGTGTTCTATCCCAGCGCGAACACCGAGCCCATCCCCCAAGCGAGCTTCGCAAAGAAGCTCCGAGCGCTGGCGCGTATGGAGTACTACGGAGCGAAACGTCTCATCAAAGGGCCGGACAGTCGGTTTCGTCACCTGCAGAGCAAGTAGGCCTATCACGCCACCCCCGGCGACCCGATTCGCCGTCGGCATCCAGATGCCCGTTCGAGACGAGCCCTACTCGGTGCGGATCGGGATCCACGCCGGGAAGATCATCCGAACCGGGACCGATCTGCTCGGGCTCACGGTGAACAAAGCTGCGCGTGTCGCGTCTGCTGCCGGGCCCGACGAGATCGTGGTCTCCTCGACGACCCTCAGCCTGATGGGCTCGGTTGCCGGCGTCACTGCCGGAGAAACCCGAGTGGTGACGCTCAAAGGCCTTTCCGACGTCCACCAGGTGACATCGCTCGGCTGGTCCTGAACCTTGCGCCGATCGTCGTCCATGCGCCGGCCTCCCCGGCCGCTCACTCGCCGAGGATCGTCGACTTGAAGGTCTTCGGGCCGTATGCGGTGAGCGTGATGTCGGTAGCGGCTCGCGCAGAGGCCGCGCGTGGATACCCGAGCAGCGCCCCCAGTTCCCCGAAGTACTGGCCGGGGGCGAGCCGCGTGAGCAGCTCTTCGGTCCCGTCGGCGTACACCCGGACGATGTCGACCTCGCCCTCATCGATCATGTACACCAGGTTGGCGCGATCTTCTTGTTCGAAGATCGACTCCCCGGCGACGTAGCGCACCTGCTGAGGTGTTGGCTCGGTGGTCTCGTCCATCTGTGCCATCTGGACGGTGCGGTCGGCTACCGGGACGAGGCGGGCGTCGTGGGTCGAAACGACGATGATGCATCCCCGATCCCGGAGATCCCTGAGCAACTGGATGATCGCTTCTGCTTGGACGTGGTCGAGGTTCGCCGTCGGCTCGTCGGCGAGCAGCAGTGGAGGATCGTGGACGATTCCTCGTGCGACCGCAACCCGCTGTTGCTGGCCGCCCGAAAGGCGGGCGGGAAGGTGGGTCGAGCGCTCGGACATGCCGACCAGCCCGAGTGCCGCCTCGGCCCGTTCGAATGCGTGGCTGCGTTTGGAACCCGTGAGGATGAGAGGGATAGCCACGTTCTGGAGGGCAGTGAGTGACGGGATGAGATTGAACGCCTGGAACACGAATCCGACGTTGTCACGTCGGTAGGTCTCGAGTGCTCCGGCGGCCAGCGCAGTGACGTCTGTGTCCCCAAGTCGGATCGACCCCGAGGTCGGCGTGAGGATGCCACCGAGACAGGACAGCAGCGTCGTCTTGCCCGATCCGGACGGCCCGAGCAGAACGGTCATCTCTCCCTGGAGTGCTTCGAAGGAGAGGCCGTCGATCGGTCGGATCGCATACTTCTCGTGGATGAACTCCACGGCCAGGTCTGTCACCACCAGCCGGTCGCTCATGCCGGGCCTCCGAAGGCGGTGGCCGGGTCGGTCTTCCGCACCCGGCGCATGGCGGCCGAGGCAGCCAGCAGCGCAACGACGATCGCCACGGTCGGAAGCTGCCACAGCGAGGAAGCCGGCACCCGTACCTTCAGCGGGAAGACGGGAGCGACGACGGCTTGAAGTGCGGCAGCCGTTCCGACCGCAAGCAGCGCAACGAAGACGGCCTGAATGGCGAGCGAGGCGCTCAGCTGGCGGGTCCGTCCACCGACTGCGAGCAGCACGGCGAAATCACGCTGGCGCTCGAGCGCAGACAGATACACGACCGCGCCGATGATGATGGCGGCGACCACCCACAGCAGGATCCGAATCAGGTCGATCGACGACACGGCACTCTCCAGCGGCCCCAGGGCGTCCTCGGCCACCTGCTCGGAGGTCAGGACCGTGATGTCTGTCGTCGATTCGGTTGTCCCGGGCTCCACCAGGACGGCCATGGCAACCTCCGCGCCGCCGAACATGACCTGGCGTGCATCGTCCAGCCTCACGAAGATGGCGGGCTGGCCGGCGAGCAACGTCGTGTCCTCGGTGAGGCCGACGACCTCGAACGAGCCGTTACCCAGTCCGAACGTGTTGCCGAGTTCGAGACCGGTGGTGACGTCGACGACCGCTTCGAGTTCCGCAGAAGCCGATCGCCCTTCGGCGAGAGGGATCGACGAAGCGGTTTCGTCGGTCAGTCCCAGCACGATCCCCTCGCTCTCCTCGCCTTCGATGTCGGTCGTCCCCCTGGCA
The DNA here is from genome assembly GCA_965364515.1 of uncultured bacterium. Lineage (GTDB taxonomy): Bacteria > Actinomycetota > Acidimicrobiia > Spongiisociales > ZC4RG35 > JAHEDH01. The sequence goes on along the minus strand of CBDTXZ010000006.1, from coordinate 4,973 downwards.
ACGAGGACCGGGATCCCTCCGAGGGATTCGACCTGATCGGGCCGCAGGACCTGCGACGAGGTGAACGGTCCCGATGACCCGTCGGGCACCGCCCAGTCGTCGCTGCTCACCTGCTCGACCATGAGGAACGGCTCTTGGTTGAACTGCTCGATCAGTCCCGTCATCAGGAACAGCAGCGTGAACACGAGCGCCGTCCCGATCGTGACGACGACGAATCTGATTGCGCGGTACTTGATGTCGAGCGCCGTCAACAGCCACATGTCAGGCTCCCTGCCGTTCTGCGAGCCATGCCTCGAGCCGTGGCATCGCTGCCTCGTACCCGAGCGGGGCGACTTCGTGGGTCGCTCCGAACTCGAGGAGAGAGACGCCTCTGAGATCAAGATCGAGGTACAGGTCGAAGTCACCCCGGTCCACGCTGCGTTTCCGTTGGCGGACCGAAGCGGTGATCATGCTCCGCAACAGCATCGCCACCATGCCCGGATGCTCGTTCTTCTTCGACGCGGCGTTGCGCAGGGCCTGCCAGCCTGAAACCGACAGGGCAGGGTCGTCGCCTCGAGCGCGGGGACCGGACGGGGGAGCGACGTCGACGCCGATGATGGTTGCGGTCGGACTGCGCTTTCGCATGACATCGCCGGGAAGGTTGTTCAGCACACCTCCGTCGACGTGAAGATCCTCTCCGAACGCCACCGGTGGGTACACCCCGGGGATAGACACGCTGGCTCTGACCGCCCTTGCGATGTCACCCGAGTCCTGAACGACCTCACGTGCCTGTGTGATGTTGGTGGTCATGCAGAAGAACGGCCGCCAGCAGTCTTCGAAGTCCCATCCGTCAAATGCCCGCTGGACACTACGAGTGAGCTGTTCTCCCTTGGCCAGTGACACGACCGGGATCGTGTAGTCGACGACCCCGGTGTACAGCTCGTGGACGTAGTCGGTGAAGTGTTCGATGGGATAGTCGACTGCGATCCCCGCCCCGAGCGGTGAGCCCATCGAACTGCCGGCGACGAGATCGATCGGGATCCCCAACTCGTGCATCGCCCGTCTCACTCCGATGTGTGCGAAGCCCCGTGCGCCGCCTCCGCCCAGGACGAGGGCGGTTGCATGGCCGGCGAGGATGCGCGACATCCTGCCGATCTCCTCGGGGGCGCCCATCCTCACGTGGATGATCTGGTCGGGATCCCAGCCCTTGGTAGTGGCGCGGGTTCCGGTCGGGCGGTCGGTCTGGATGGGGTGGAGCACGACGACGACCTTCGTCGTCTGCTCGGAAGCGGCATCGAAGAAGCGGGTCACCGTGTCTCTCGAAGCGTCGCTGGGGCGGGGGTCGATGACTGCGACGGCGTAATCGGCTTGCCTGGCGGTTCGGAGCGTCCATTCGGTGGCGGTCCGGTCGGTTTCGCACACCAGATAGGTGTGGTCGAGTTCCTGCTCGTGGATCAGTTCGGTCACCCGGGGATCGCCGGGTTCCCCGCGTCGGGACTGAGCCACTCCGCTGCGGCCGAGGATCGTGTCCACCTGAGCGGGCCACAGGTGAGCGGTCGATCCCAGGGCTCGGATCTCGTCGATCAGCCGAGACGTGAAGAGCCTGCTGTCGACGTCGGCGGTGACACATACGGAGATGGTTCGCTGACGGTTGTGTTGGCGGGCGGTCCGCGTGCGCTGCGCAAGATTCGTGACGACTGGAACCAGAGCGGCCGGGTGCTGGTTGATCAATGTCATGAAATCGTCGATTGCGATCTTCACGAGCCGGCTGTCACGGGCTGCGATGACCTTGCTCGCTCGCAACGCACTCCGGAAGAGGCCGGTTTCGCCGACGATCTCGTCCCGGGCGATCTCGCGACTCGGACTCAGCTCGCCGTCGATGTCCGGAGCCAACTCCTGGAGTCGGCCGGAGATCAAGAAATAGCCGGAGTCGGCAAGCTCTCCCAGGTCGAACAACGTTTCACCGGCCCTGATGTCGATCCATTCCATCGACCGTTCGAAGTCGGCGATGACGTCCGGCTGCAGGTGGCCGAGGAGCCGCTCGAGGAACGCCAGCATGTGGCGGCGATCGAGCCGCGCTGCAGCCTGGTGGGTGACCGCCTCGGCAAACGTGGGATCTTTCTCGAGGAGAGCATCGAATGCCTGTCTGTCGAACTCGTAGACCACGACGTCGGTCTCGGCGGTCACTGTGGCCATCCGCTCACCGCCTGCGAGTGCCGAGATCTCGCCGATGATGTCGCCGGGTCCGAGCGAAGCGAGGTCGTAGTCGAGCCTCCCGGCCGTGACCTTCGCCGTGCCCTCGGCGATGATGGCGACGTGGTCGGTCCGGTCTCCCTCGGTGACGATCGCCGATCCGGCCGGGTACGTCACTGTGGCGTGTTGGATCCCGTCGAGGGAGGCGAGGACGAGCGACGACGTCATTGACTCTGGCACCGGGGCAACCATAGACGCCGCGGCGCAGAGGCATTCGTTGCGGATACGCTCGTCGCATGGATCAACGTGTTCGCATTGGTGTCTACGGCGGAGTGATCGATCGCGACCGCTTGCTGTTGACCCAGCTCTGGTCGAACGATCCGGACCCCGGCAAGTGGACATTGCCGGGCGGCGGAATGGAGTTCGGTGAGACTCCTCAGGAGACCCTGGAACGGGAGTTCTACGAGGAGACGGGGCTCACGCCGAGGATCGGCGGAGTGCTCGACGTGATCTCGTACGTCTCACGAACACAGGTTCATGTCGTCCAGATGATCTACGAGGTGGAGGCCGAGGGTGAACCTCGCGTGATCGAGGTCGACGGGAGCACCGTCGACGTCCGATGGATTCCCACCTCCTCCATCGGCTCGTTGCCGACGGTGCCTCTGGTGGACCATCTGATGAAGATCCGCGGAATCGGCTGATTCGACGCCGCCCTGGGAAAGCGGATCGTCCGCTGAACGAATACCGATTCCGCCCCGAATCGGGCACCATGGCGGTGTGAAGAGCATCGATATCGCCGTCATCGGCGCCGGTCCCGCCGGCGCAGCGACTGCCATCCGAGCCGCCCGCTCGGGGGCGAATGTGGTGGTGTTCGACAAGGCGCCGTACGGACGTGACAAGGTCTGCGGCGACGGGCTCACGCCTCGAGCGGTCGGCGCGCTCAACGAGCTGAAGATCGACATGTCCGACGCCCACTACATCGAGGGCCTGCGGATGATCGCCAACAAGACGGTGCGCGAGCTGCCCTGGCCCGCCACTTCGCGGTTTCCCGGGCATGGCGCGGTCTGGCCCCGCCGGCGACTGGACAGGGCGTTGATCGATGCCGCCGACGAGGCAGGTGCGGATGTGATCTGGGAGACCGAGGCACTTCCGGTGATCGAAGGGGATCGTGTGACCGGTGTCGACGCCGGAGGGGAACGCTGGAACGCAGGCATGGTCGTTGCGGCGACCGGCGCGCCAGGCAAGGTTGCGAGGATGTTGGGTGCCACCAGGGTCGAGGGCGAGCCGTACGGTCTGGCGATCCGCTCCTATGTCGAGTCGCCGCGTCACGATTCCCGGCATCTCGAGGCCACGCTGACGATGCGCGACCACAACGGCAACTCGGTGCCCGGATACGGCTGGCTGTTCCCGGCGGGCGACGGCACCGTCAACATCGGCGTCGGTGCACTGTCCACCATGAAGGGTTTCAAGGGTCTCAACCTCAACACGCTGCTCGATCTCTATCACTCCCAGGTCGACGAGTCGTGGCAGCTGGGGCCGTATCTCGAGAAGCCGCGAGCTTGGCGGCTTCCGATGAGTGCGGTCACGAGGCACGGTCCCGGCTGGGTCGCCATTGGCGACGCCGCGGGGTTGGTCAACCCGATGAACGGCGAGGGCATCGACTACGGACTCGAATCGGGCATGCTCGCGGCCGACCTCTTTCTCGAGGATCCGGCGACTGCGCCGGAGCGCTACGACGTGTTGGTGGGGGAACTGTTCGACAGCTTCCTGCGGACCGGCCGGAGATTCTCGTTCCTGATCGGCCACCCGTGGATTCTCAATGCCGGGCTGCGGCTGGCGGTCGGTACCCAGGCGATCGCCAACATCACCCTCCAGGTGATGGGAAACCTGGTCGATTCGAAGAGCCCCGGTGCGTCTGGGGTGGTGCTCAATGCAGCCGACAAGGTTCTCGGCGCCATCGATCCGATTCTTCGCAAGACCCGGGCCTGACGCGTTCGGGGGACGCCCGTAACGGGCGTCCCCCGAACGCAGGTGGGTTTCCCTGGTGTGTCAGGCCGTCTGCAGGACGGCGACGTTCTCGGCGCCGGTCTCGTCGAGAGCCTTCATGGCCTTCTCTTCTTGCCCGGACTCGGCCTCGATCGTCACGATCACGCCGTCACGTTCGAGCGTCGTTCGATAGCGCGCCTGTTGCGTCTCCACTCTGGTGGCCTCGTTGTCGGTGGCGCCGATGAGCGCACCGATCATGCCGCCGGTGACACCACCACCCGCTGCGCCGGCCGCGGCCGCGCCGGCAGCTGCAGCAGCTGTTCCAGCGGCGAGGACCGCGCCGATTCCCGGGAGAAGGGCAACTCCGGCAGATGCGAGCAGGACGGTTCCGGCTCCGGTTGCGGCGCCGCCGAATGCACCCCCGATGGCGCCCTTGCCGGCTTCTGCTGCGGCGGACTCGTGGTGATCCCGATACTCGACTTCTGTGATCTCGTCAGGTGCCCGCACTGATGAGTCGCGCCAAAGCAGACCGATGCGGTCCGTATCGATCTTCCGATGTGCGAAGTCCTCGATGGCGTTTTCGGCGTCTCTCCGTGATTCGAATTCTCCTACGACGGTTGGCATGGTCACTCCCGTGGATTGCTCTCTCTGTTGTTACCCGCAGGAGCTGCAGGGAACACACGTACACGGATGTGGGGCTGCGAGGTGACCTCGGGCCATGGTGCGATCGATGCTGAGGTGGCAAGCTGTCGAGTGACTCAGAGGAGGCTCGACATGGGTGTGTGGGTCAGGCGAGGCCTGGTCGTGTTGGCGGT
>CBDTXZ010000005.1:0-37359 GCA_965364515.1 uncultured bacterium | reverse complement strand
GCCGGCATCGAACAAGCGGAGCTCACTCTCAGCCGGGATCCCCTGGACCTGGCCGTGCAACGCGCCCGCGAACAGTCTGGGGTTCTCGAGGTCACAGTCGGAGGCGAGATCGGGTCTTCTCAGGCTGTCGTCCTCCCCGACGGCAGCGGCTGGTTGACCGAGGTCGACTTCGCTCCGTTGGACTCCGCCCGCACCTATCAGCTGTGGGCCATCCAGGACGGCTCGGTGATCAGTGCCGGGATCCTCGGTACCGCGCCGGGAACCATTGCGTTCCACGTCGATGCCGACCGGCTCGACGGCCTCGTCATCACGATCGAAACTGCAGGCGGAGTCGTTTCGTCTTCGAATCCGGCAGCAGCCGCCTGGCTGGCGGACGCGTGACGTCGACGGCGAGCCGCCAACCGATCGCTGCCGCATCGGGCTGCCTCCCGTCCCGACAGTGACCGCGCTCGCATGGTTCCGCCGTGATCTCCGTCTCGGTGACAATCCCGCCTGGACGGCCGCCACCCGCTCGGCGGACGAGGTCATCGCCCTCTATGTGATCGACCCGTCACTCTGGGCACGGGCCTCGGAGCGTCGACGGGCGGTCCTGGCGGGACATCTGAGATCACTCGACGGAGACCTGATGCAGCTCGGAGGCCGACTCCGAGTCGTCGAGGGCGACCCCTCCATCGTCGTCCCGACGGTGGCGCGGGACTCGAGAGTCGACGCGGTGCATTGGAACGCCGACTACACGCCGTATGCGCGACGCAGAGACCACTCGGTCGCATCCGAGATCGAGGCTGTCGTGCACCACGGCCAGGTCGTCCATCCACCGGGCAGCATCCTCACCGGGACGGGCGCCAGATATCGGGTCTTCACTCCGTTTCATCGTCGTTGGGAGCAACACGCACCTGAGCAGACACCGTCACCCGTCGATTCGGATGTGGCGTCGAGTCCTGGCGACGGGATCCCCGACGCGGGCCCTGCGCCCATCGAGGTGGGCGAGACGGCGGCGCTCGACCGCCTCGAGGCGTTCGATCTCGATGTGGACCGCTACCTGGTCGAGCGCGACCGGCCCGACCTGGACACGACGAGCCGGCTCTCGATCGATCTCAAATGGGGTGCGGTCGGACCGAGGACCGTGATCGATCGGATCGGCACTCACACGCCCGGACGGTCGGGATTCGTACGACAGCTGGCGTGGCGGGACTTCTATGCGGACTTGTTGGACGCATCGCCCGAGTCGATGACCACCGAGCTCCGCCCCGAGTACCGGAACATCCGCTGGGAGGTCGATCCGGCTGGACTCGAAGCCTGGAAGCGTGGCCAGACGGGCTACCCGATCGTCGACGCCGGAATGCGCCAGCTGCTGGCCGAGGGATGGATGCACAACCGCGTCCGGATGATCGTGGCGTCTTTTCTGGTCAAGGACCTGCTCATCGACTGGCGGGAAGGCGAACGCCACTTCCGTCACCATCTGTTGGACGGCGATGTCGCATCGAACGTCGGGAACTGGCAGTGGGCAGCTGGAACGGGGGCAGACGCCGCCCCCTACTTCCGCATCTTCAACCCGGTGACACAGTCGAAGAAGTTCGACCCTGATGGCCACTACATCCGCCGCTGGGTCCCCGAGTTGCGGGAACTCGACACCGGCCACATCCACGAGCCGTGGCGTGCCGGCCCGCTCGATCTCGCAGCGGCCGGAATCGTGCTCGGGGCCGTCTATCCCGAGCCACTCGTCGACCACGGCTTCGCCAGAGAGCGCGCACTCGCCCGGTACAAACACGGCCTGGGGCGCTGAGCGCCTGGCCGCGTGCGGCCTGTGCGTCGGCCCTACAGAACCTCGTACACGAAGTACTGGACCTTGATCTTGTCCCCGTACTCGGGGTGGTTCGGGAGGTACGGCATGGGCTCGGTTCCGAAACGGCGCTTCCAGAGGCCGATGCGCTCCAGCTCGTCCAGCCGCTCCTGGTAGTTCTGATCTCGCATGATGTCGTCGCGCTGGGAGAAGACGACAAAACCGCCCGGCCGAACGATCCGACACAGCTCTCTGAGGATCTGGTCGGTCCCGAAGTACGTCAGTGCTCCGATGAAGTTGACCGCGTCGTAGCGGTCGTCGTCGTAGGGAAGCGGGAAGTCCTGCAAATCGACCTTGCGGAGATCGGAGTAGGCACCGGTCTGCTCGGCGATCTCCAGCAGCTTGGCCGAGATGTCCACGCCGTCGATGGTCTGATAGCCGAGCCGCTGGAGGGCTGACCCGGTGAGCCCCGACCCGCAAGCGGTGTCGAGGATCGTGCTGTCGAGAGGGACGTAGTTCCTCAGGATGGCCGCCGCCGTCTCGGGACCCACGTAGTCCCACTCGGAGAAGGTCTCGTCGTACGAACCGGTCTCGGCGAACCGGTCGTAGTCCTTCTCCACCGTTGCGCTGTCCGTGGAGAAGTCGTCCCCCCAGATCTCAGGTGTCTGATCGATGATCTCTTGGCCCACGTTTTCCTCCATGCAGTGCCGTGCCGATGAAGCTAGCCGCCATGGGGCTGAACGGGGCAGCGAGGTAGCGGCCGGTTCAGGCGTCCAACTCGCCTGCCACGGCGGCTTCGAGCAGCTCGATCGCATCGTTCAAGGTGATCCCCCATCCGTCGACGCCGAGCCTGGCGGCGTCTTCGTCGGAGGCGACGGCTCGCCCACCTGCGACCACGGGCAAGTGGGGGTTGATCCGTTTGACCGCGGTGACCATCTCGATGGCGGCTTCGAAGGTGGCGGCGTTGTTGATCGAGAGACAGATCGCCTTGAGACCTTGGAGCCGATCGACCGCGGTCGTGAGGGCGGCGAGCGGTGTGCTGGCTCCGAGATCGAGCGTCTCGAACCCGATCGAGCGGATGACGTCGGCGACCATCGCCGAGCTCAACCCGTGCTGGTCGCCTTCCGGCATCGCACACAACACCGTCCCTCTCGTCCTACCTCGGCGGGCGAATCGCGGTCCGAGTCTGCCCACGATGCGCATTGCGACCGCCGTGGCGAGATGCTCATCTGCCACATCGAGGTCCCCACGCTCCCAACGCCTTCCGATCCGAGTCATCGCCGGAGCGAGGACGTCCGAATAGATGTAGAGCGGCGGATGGCCGGCGGCAAGGGCTGCTTCGACGACCAGCCAGGCACCCGCGGCGTCACCCGCCACCATCCGGGCCTCCAGCCGCTGCGCCCAGGGGGCGTCGACATCACCGACCTTGCGTTCGCTCGTCCGAAACGAGGCCAGATCCTCTGCGTCGACCCGCCATTGACTCCCCGACTTGTGTGCGTTCAGGAGGCCGAGACGGACATAGCGATAGACGGTCATGTAATGAACATCGAGTTCCTCCGCCACGTCGTGGAGAGACAAGCTATGTTGAGAGGACATCGACCGAATTTATCACTAAACGGACGACAACCTGGTTTGAGATCCCGCCAAACGGGTAGCCAGGTTCCGAACAGGCGAGAGAATCAGCAGGAGCGTCATGTCAACCAAACAGTACGACCCGTACCTCGGAGAAGAAGTCATCGTGCTCGAGTGGCGCGACCTCGCCGCTTGCGCAGGGCAGGATCCGTCGATCTTCTTCCCTGCCGGCGAGACCGGTCCGGCTGCCGAACAGATCAAGCTCGCCAAGAAGGTGTGCGGAACGTGCGAAGTGACCGAGGACTGCTTGACCTACGCCATCGAGACCAACCAGGTCTCCGGGATCTGGGGTGGACTCACCGAAGACGAGCGGCGACCTGTCCGACGCCGCTGGCTGGCTGATCGGCGGCGCCGCACGGGCTGAACCGCCTACGATCCTTCACCTCGCTCGGGGGTGAACATGGATCAGGACATCTCAATCGCCCTGCAGCAGCTCTCCCGCATGCGCGGGATGAATGCGCTCTACCACCGTCAGTTCTTCTCCGACATCCGGTTCACCACGGTCACGGTGCTGGCCCTCTTCGTGGCCGGAGCCGCCGTCGACCGTTGGATCTTCCTCGCCATCCCGTTCGTAGCACTGCTCGGCGCCGCCTCGACGGCCTTCGACGCCTCGTATCTCATCTTCTCGCGCCAGTACGCCACCCGACTCGAGCGCTTCATCAACGACCGCGTCGAGTCCGACATCCTCATCGCCAACGAGTTGGAGGAGCGCTACCTGTTTCCGCTCGATCGCGCCAAGATCGTGACCCTGCGGCTCGGCTCGGACTTCACATGGTTCGGCTTCATGACCGGTTTCTACACACTGCTCGGCGTCACCGTGTACCTGACCGGTCTCGGGTTGTCGCTCGACGTCCTCTCCGATTCCGGGCGGGCCGATCTCGGCTTCGCCTACCTCGTCACACTGGCTGTCTTCACGCTCGGCGCGCTGGCCGTCGGAGGATGGTGGTTCGTCGCGGGCACCGGCGAGGAACGGCTCAGAACCGTGCTCGACCGGCGTTTCGGAGACAGCGCGAGATGATCGTCGACGCAGCCCATTATCGAGCAGGAGAACGCGACAAGGAGCCGTTCGTGCTCGACGGTGCACTCGATTTGGATCGGCGCTCGGGCTCCTTCTCTTGGATCGGGCTGTACGAGCCCGATCACGCCGAGTTCGAGTCCGTCAGAAACGAGTACGACCTGCACGAGCTCGCCGTCGAAGACGCCGTCAAGGCGCACCAGCGCCCGAAGCTGGAACGCTACGACCAGACGCTCTTCGTCGTGCTGAAGCCGGCCATTTACGACGACCGAACCGAGACGATCGAGTTCGGCGAGATCCATCTGTTCGTCAACGACTCGTTCGCCGTCGTCGTACGACACCGCAAGTCGAGCCAGCTCGTCGACGTTCGACGTTCCCTCGAAGCCGACGCCGACACACTGGCGCTGGGCCCGGGCTCGGTCCTTCACGCCGTCACCGAGCACGTCATCGACAACTACCTCGTGGTCCTCGACGGCCTGGAACTCGACATCGCACAGGTCGAGGCCGACGTGTTCGCCGACTCCGACGTCGTCCCGACCGAACGCATCTACCGACTGCTGCGCCAGGTGATCAACTTCTCCCAGGCCACGATCCCGCTCCTCGAGCCGCTCGATCGACTCTCGAAGGGCAGCTTCGTGGGAGTCCATCCCGACCTCCACGAGTACTTCCGGGACACCCACGACCTCCTCGCCCGGGTGATAGACCGGATCAGCGCCCTCCGGCAGCTCCTGACGTCGATCCTCGACGCCAACCTCACCCAGGTGACGGTTCGCCAGAACAACGACATGCGCAAGATCTCGGCATGGGTGGCGATCGCCGCGGTGCCCACGCTGCTCGCTGGAGTGTGGGGAATGAACTTCGAGTCGATGCCCGAGTTGACCTGGACACCCGGGTACCCACTCGCCATTGCGCTCATGGTCGCGATCAGCACGTACCTCTATCGCCGGTTCAAGGCCAGCGGCTGGCTGTAGCCAACCGTGACACGTCACACGTCACACGCAACACGCCACACGCCATACGCCATACGCCATACGCCGCGAAGCTCGCCCTGGGAGGCCGGAGGCGCACAGCGCGACGCTTAGGATCTCTCCGTGTTCGACATCGCAACCGCTGCCGTTGAAGGCGCAATCGCAGCCGGAGCCACCTACGCCGATGCCCGCGTCATGGGTCGCCGGATCCGTGACATCTCGGTACAGAACGGCGACGTCCAGTCGATCTCGCTGTCGGAGACGATCGGGGTGGGCGTCCGGGCCCTCGTCGGGTCATCATGGGGATTCCATGCCACGGACCAACTGACGGCGGCGGCCGCACGTCACTCGGGCGCCGAGGCCGCGGCGATCGCCAAGGCCAGCAGACGCGTGCCAGGGCCACCACTCAGGCTCGCCGACATCGAGGTCCGTCAGGACGACTACCGCACGCCCACCGAGGAGCACCCCTTCGAAGTCTCCGCAGAGGAACAGGCCGGGCTCCTCGTGGAGTCGACCCGGATCATGCTCGCCGAACCGAAAGTCTCGATCGCGACCGGTCAACTCGGCTTCTGGGACGTCGACTCGTGGCTGGTGTCCTCAGAAGGGCATCGCATTCATCAGAACCTCGTCCACTCAGGCGGCGGGCTCCAGGCCATGTCGATCGGTGACGGTGAGACCCAGGTCCGGACGTACCCTCAGTCCCGAGTCCACTACGAGTCGGCCGGGTACGAGGCGATCCGGAAGTGGGACTATCTCGGCGAGGCGCCACGGATCGCGGCAGAGGCCGCAGCGTTGCTCACCGCCGCAGAGATGGAGGAGTGCGAGAAGCCGCTCATCCTCGAGGGCTCCCAGCTGGCCCTCCAGATCCACGAGTCGGTGGGACACGCCATCGAGCTCGACCGGATCCTCGGTTGGGAAGCCGCCTTTGCGGGAACGTCGCACCTGCGCCTCGAGGAGCTCGGCTCCCACCGCTACGGATCCGAGCTCATGAACATCACCGCCGATGCCACGCTCCCCGGAGCCCTGGGCTCGTTCGGATACGACGACGAGGGAACGCCGGCCCGGTCGGTCCCCATCGTCGAAGAGGGGATCTGGGTGGGAGTGCTCTCTGGACGCGATTCTGCTGCCATCGCCGGCGTGCCCGCCGGTGGAATGGTGAGGGCGGATGGATTCAACCGTCTCCCGATGGTGCGCATGACCAACGTCGGTCTGCTTCCCGGGAACTCTTCGCTCGAAGACATGATCGCGGCGACGGACGACGGGATCCTGATGGCAACCAACCGATCGTGGTCCATCGACGATCGGCGCCTCAACTTCCAGTTCGGATGCGAGATCGGTTGGGAGATCAAGAACGGCCGCAAGGCGCGAATGCTCAAGAACCCCACCTACACGGGGATCACACCCCGGTTCTGGGGGACGCTCGACATGCTTGCCGGTGAGAAGGAACGGGTCTTCTGGGGTACCCCGAATTGCGGGAAGGGCCAACCCGTCCAGGTGGGCCGGACCGGACATCCCGCGATGCCGGCCCGTTTCTCGAGCGTTCGGATGGGGGTGCGCGGATGACCCCGGAAGCCATCGCCACCAGGGTCCTCGAACTCGTACCCGTCGGATTCGACTGCGAAGTGGTGGTCACGTCCGGCACGAGCGCCCTGACCCGATTCGCCAACTCGTTCATCCATCAGAACATGGCCGACGAGACCACGAGCCTCTCGATCACGCTGGTGTCGGAGGGGCGTGTCTCGACATCGAGCGGGACTGCGACGCCAGACACGTTGGCAAGCTTCGTGGAACGGGCGGCAGAGGCGACCAGGGTCGCTCCGGTGAACCCCGACTGGCCCGGCCTCACCCCTCCGACGGACGTGCCCCCGTCGTTGCCGATTCCCGAGCGAACGGCACACGCCTCGCCGGATGATCGAGCACGGCTGGTGTCCGAATTCGTCGCCGCCGGGCCGGACACGTCGGCGGCCGGGTACTGCTCGACCGGGTCGACGAGCGTGGTCTACGCGAACTCGGCGGGCCATGTCGCCTCCGGCTCCGTGGCGTCGTCGGTCATCGACGGCATCCATCAGACATCGGCGTCTGCCGGCTCGGGTCACGCCGCGTCACGCAATCTCGACGACCTCGACGCCGCTGCCGTCGGAGCCGTCGCCGCCGATCGGGCAGAGCGCTCGCAGACCCAGACCCAGATCGAACCGGACGAGTACGAGGTCGTCCTGGCTCCCGAGGCGGTTGCCACCTTGGCGCTGTTCCTCGGTGTGTATGGATTCAACGGCAAGGCCGTCAACGAGGGGCAGTCTTTTCTCCGTCTCGGAGAACGTCAGTTCGACGAGGCGTTCGAGCTGGTGGACGACGGACTCGACGAGCGATCGATGAAGCTGCGGTTCGATTCGGAGGGCACTCCCAAGCGGCGACTGCCATTGGTGACTGACGGTGTGGCCCGCAACATCGTGTACGACCGGAGGGAGGCCGCCAAGGCGGGCCGCGAGAGTACTGGTCATTCGATCAGGTTCTTCGGCTTCAACATGGGGCCACTCCCGATCGACCTGTTCGTCTCTCCCGGCGAATCGAGCCCGGACGAGCTGATATCCGGCGTGGAGCGCGGGCTGTATGTCTCGACGTTCAACTACGTCCGGATCCTCGACCCGAGGACGACGATCGCGACCGGCCTGACCCGCAACGGCACGTTCCTGATCGAGAACGGGGAGCTGACCGGAGCGGTGTCCGATCTCCGGTTCACCCAGTCGTTCGCCGGCGCGGTCGGGCCGGGTCGGGTGCTGGGTGTGGGAAACGACGCCCGTTTCGCAGACTCCGAGTTCGGGGCGACCATCGCCCACACCCCATCGATGCGCCTGGCAGGCTGGCGATTCACCGGCGGCGCCGCAGGCTGAACCCGTTCTTGTGACGGGAACACAGGGAATACGACCACAAACGTCACAAGAACGATGTCGGGGCCTCGCCCGACGACCGTTACTCTCGCACCCATGCCATCGACAGTCGTGCTCGGGGCCCAGTGGGGTGACGAGGGGAAGGGTCGGGTCACCGACTTCTTCGCCCAGTCCGCCGACTACGTGGTCCGATATCAGGGCGGAAACAACGCCGGCCACACCATCATCATCGGAGACCAGAAGTTCGCGCTCTCCCTCACTCCGAGCGGCGTGATGTATCCCCATGCCGTGCCCGTCATCGCGTCGGGCACGGTCATCGACCCCAAGGTGCTTCTCGCCGAGCTCGACATGCTCGAGTCTCGAGGTATCGACACCTCCCGCCTGCGCATCTCCTCGAACGCCCACCTCATCATGCCGTATCACAAGAAGCTGGACGCAGTGATGGAGCGGTTCCTCGGGAGGAACCAGATCGGCACGACCAAGAAGGGAATCGGCCCCGCCTACACCGACAAGTACCAGCGGCGCGGAATCCGGGTCCAGGACCTGTTCGATCCGAAGATCTTCCGTGACAAGGTCGACGTTGCACTCAACGACACGAACAAGCTGCTCACTCGGGTCTACAACCAGCTCCCTATGGACGGTTCGACGATCGCTGACGAGTATCTCGAATACGCCAAGCGCCTCCTCCCCTATGTGGACGACACCTCGCTCCTGCTCTGGGACGCCCTCAAGGCCGGCAAGAACGTGCTCTTCGAAGGCGCCCAGGGAACGCTGCTCGATGTCGACCACGGGACGTATCCGTTCGTGACCTCGTCGAACCCGACCGCCGGCGGCGCAGTGGTCGGTTCGGGGATCGGGCCGAAGATGATCGACGAGATCGTCGGAGTCGCCAAGGGCTACATCTCGCGAGTCGGGACCGGGCCATTCCCAACGGAGCTCAACGACGAGATCGGCGAGACGATGGTCGAGCTCGGAGGCGAGTACGGAGTGGTCACCGGGCGCCGCCGCCGCTGCGGCTGGCTCGACCTCGTTGCACTGCGATATGCCGTGCGTGTGAACAGCCTCACGCAGCTGTTCCTGACCAAGATCGACATCCTGTCCGCGTTCGACACGATCAAGGTGGCAACCGGATACACGTCGCTCGGCGAGCAGTACGACCACTTCCCCCGCCAGCAGCGGGTGCTCTACAACTGCACCCCGATCTACGAGGAGCTTCCCGGATGGAACGTCGACATCACGGGATGCCGAGAGTTCGATGATCTGCCAACCGAGGCCCAGGACTACGTCCGGTTCATAGAAGATGCCGTCGGGGTGCCGGTCGGATGGGTTTCCGTCGGACCCGAACGGCAGCAGCTGATCGATCGCCAATGAAGGTCCTGCTGATCGGTTCCGGTGCACGCGAGCACGCACTGGGATGGAAACTCGTCGAGTCGGACCACGTCGACGAGCTCGTCAGCTTGCCGGGCAACCCTGGTCTTGCCGAGCTCGGGCCCTTGATCGAGGGAGTGGAGCCGACCGACGTCGGAGCCGTTGCCGCCCTCGCCCGTATCCAGGCCATCGACTTCGTCGTGGTCGGGCCGGAAGCCCCGCTCGCCGCCGGACTGGTGGATGCCCTCACCCAACTCGGCATCCCCGCATTTGGTCCGACCCGAGCGGCGGCGAGACTCGAATCCTCCAAGTCGTTTGCGAAGGAGATCATGCAGCGGTCGGGTGTGCCGACCCCTCAAGCGTGGACCTTCGAACACACGTCTGATGCCGAAGCCCACATCCGAAGCCATCCGGGGCCTTATGTGATCAAGGCTGACGGCCTGGCGGGCGGCAAGGGCGTGCTGGTGACCGGCGATCGCGATGACGCCATCGCCTGGGCGGAGAAGTGCCTCGGCGAGGAGCTCGGCGGCACCGACCCCCGTGTGGTGATCGAGGAATACGCCGCCGGCCCAGAGCTCAGCGTCTTCGCCATCTGCGACGGCGTGAACAGCCTGCTCTTCGAGCCGGCACGCGACTACAAACGTCTCGGCGACGGAGACACCGGGCCCAACACCGGCGGGATGGGCAGCTACTCGCCGGTCGAGCTCCAGAGCGAGCTCCTGGACCGGGTCCAGCAGACGGTCATCGACCCCGTGCTGAAGACGATGCGTGACGACGGCACGCCGTATGTCGGAGTCCTGTACGCCGGGTTGGTCCTGACAGAAGCCGGGCCCCAGGTGATCGAGTTCAACTGCCGGTTCGGCGATCCCGAGACCCAGGTGGTGCTCGCACGACTCGAGAGCGACCTGTTCGAGGTGCTCCACACCGCCACCACGGGCCGGCTCGCCGGCATGGAGTTGTCGTGGTCACCGGACTCGGTGGTCAACGTGGTGCTCGCCGCTCGGGGCTACCCGGACGATCCGAGAAAGGGCGACGTCATCACGGGGCTCGCCGACCACGAGGGACTGGTGTTTCACGCCGGCACGATTCGAGACGGCAAACACCTGCGGACCTCGGGTGGGCGGGTGATGAGCGTGCTCGGCCGGGGAACGGACCTGGCGTCGGCCCGGTCCGCTGCGTACGAGGCCACCGAAGTCATCTCGTTCAAGGGCAAGACCTACCGCACCGACATCGCCGCCACCGCCGCCATCGATTGACCGGCCCTGATCAGACGACGTGTCTCCGCAGATCCTCGGCGAGATCGCCGCGTCGGGTCACCTCGATCGATCTGCATTCGAGCCATCGAGCGGTGACCCTCAGATGGGTGGCGAGCCGGCGAGTGACCTCATCGCGGTTGCGCCCAGGTTCGAGGTGGGCGGCCCGCACGCGGAGCACTCCGGCCTTGCGATCCGTCTTGAGATCGACCCTGGCGACGATCTCGCCGTCCATCAGGAACGGCAGCACGTAGTAGCCGTGGACTCTCTGCTCCTCGGGCACGTAGATCTCGATCCGGTAGTGCATACCGAAGACCCTGAGCGCCCGATCCCGATGCCAGATCAGCGGATCGAATGGTGACAGCAGAGCAGTGCCTTCGACGCGCCGGGGGATGGTTGCGTCCACGTGCCGGTACGCCGTCTCTCCCCAGCCGGCAACCTCCACAGCGAAGACGGAACCGCCCTCGAGCACTCGAGGAAACAGTCTCCTGGCATCGGGCATGCGAATGCGGTAGTAATCGGCGATGTCGGCGAGCGTCCCGATCCCCAGCGCCAGAGCCGATCGTTCCAACAGGGCAACGATGGCGTCGTCGCGATCCAGCTCATCCCCTCGATGGCGGTCTGCGACCACACGCTCGGTCACGTCATATACGCGATGGAAGTTGGGGCGGTCGGCGATGTTGACCGCCCCCGTCCGGAAGTGCCATTCGAGCGCGATCTTCCCCCTGCCGTAACCCCACCATGGACCGGTCCGCTCCCCCGGGTCGGACAGGTCGCGTACCGTGAGCGGACCGCGCCGGCGGACCTCGTCGAGGACCGACTCGACGTACCCCGGGTGCTCCTCCATCAGTGAAGCCGCCCGGCCTTTCGGGTCGGCGTCCCGCATACGGTGCGCCATGAGACGAAAGGACTCCTGCGGCAGGATCGAGGCCTCGTGCGCCCAGTATTCGAAGTGCTCACCCGATCGCCACAGCCAGTCGTCGAGTCGGTCACGGTCATAGGCGCCGAGCCGTGCGAAGAACACCCAGTAGTGGGTGCGGGCCGAGACGTTGACCGAATCGAGTTGAACGAGATCGAGCCGGCGCATGACTCGCCGGAAATGCCGGACGTCCGGCTCGCCGGGAGGTGTGCCGTCGGCCATGCCCGAACTCGAGAGAATCAGACGACGGGCGGCGTCACCCGACATGCGGCGGATCGGCATCCGGCGATCCTAGGACACGGGGTCCCAGGGCTCCCGACCGAAGATCGTCAGGGCTGCTGGCCCGGAGCGTTGTCCTTGGCGTCGTCCGAGCGGCCCTTGTTCTCCTTGGCCTTGTTCTCCTTGGCCGCCTTGGCAACGTCGGACTTGCCCTTGAGTTGCTCGTAGACGCCGGCGAGCTCGCCGAGCTTGCTGCCGTTCACCTTGTCGAGTTCGCTCGGGAGATCGTCATTGGCGAGGGCTTGCTGAACTCGCGCTGCTTGCACGGGCCCCTGTCCCAGTCCTTGACGCTTCGAGTCCGGGGCGAAGTGTCGGTCATACCACGCTCCGTAGGCGCCAAATGCGTCGAGCAGGGCCTGATCGACCTCCAGGACGTCGCCGTCGCCGAGCACCTCGGCGGCGGCGTCGAGACCGAGCCCCACTCCCTGCAGGGCGCGCTCCAACGCCGGAGGAGCCTGGGCGCTCGCCTGAGCGGCGGACACCAGGATGAGCAGTCCCCCTGCGAGTATGGAAGCGATGAGACGTCGGATGCTGATCATTCTGTCAGACAAGTCCGCACCTCACTCTGAGTGTTACACCCTCACTCACCGGTGACCTCCTCGAGTGCCTCGATGTACTCGGGACAGATGAGCTGGACGCTGGCACCGAGGATCACTCCGCCGAGCACCAGATCGTCGTCCGACAGTTCCCCCGGCTCGGACTCCAGCGCAGTGATGTAGGACTCCAGCACACCGGTGGGAGTGACGTCGGCTTCGAGGAGTGAACAGAACAGACGACCGACGTTCACGTACGAGTCGGGATCCAGATAGACGTCGCCCTCGTACTCCGTCCCTTCCAAGCCGCGGTCGATCGCCGCCAGGTACAACGCGAGTGGGGGGATGTCCTCGAACGGAACGGTGTCACCGGGGCTCAGGGCGGTGGTCGAGGTCGTTTCGAGAGCCAACGTCGATGGAGGCAGAGTCGTCGTCGGCTCGACGGCGTCCGACGTCTCGGACGCGCTGCAGCCTGCGACGATCAGACAGGCGACGATTCCCCCTACGAGTCTTGACATGCAACCACGAAGCGTACAACAGCTGATGTGCATCGCTGCATATACCGTGTCAGACTGCCCGCCGTGATCCCTCGATACAGCCTTCCCGAGATGGCCGCCATCTGGTCCGACCAGCACCGACTCGACACCTGGAAGGAGGTCGAAGCGCTCGTCGTGGATGCTTGGGTGGCCGAAGGCGTCGCACCGGCCGGCGCCGGCGACGCCGCCCACCGTGCGGCCGTCCCCACGCCGGAGCAGGTCGCCGAGCGTGAGGCGGTGACGAATCACGACATGGCCGCATTCGTCGATCTCCTGGCGTCGAACGTGGGTGACGGGGGCGAATGGATTCACTTCGGGCTGACATCCTCGGACGTGCTCGACACGGCGAACGGGGTCCTCATGCGCGACGCCGCCGACCTGCTGTGTCGACGCATCGAGAGACTCTTCGAGACGGTGCGACGTCGAGCACTCGAGTTCCGTGACACCCCGATGCTCGGAAGGACACACGGCATCTGGGCGGAGCCGACGAGCTTCGGCCTCAAACTCGCCAACTGGGCGTTCGAGCTCCAACGTGACCATCAGCGCATGACGGCGGCGCGCCGAGCCGTCGCGGTCGGCAAGATCAGCGGTGCGGTGGGAAGCTACGCGCACACGCCACCATCGGTCGAGGCATTCGTCTGCGATGCGCTGGGGATCGGGATCGAGGATGCGTCGACCCAGGTCACGCATCGCGATCGGCACGCCCAGTTCGTTTCGACCATCGCACTGACCGGCGCATCGATCGAGCGATTTGCGACCGAGATCCGTCATCTCCAGCGCTCGGAGGTGGGCGAGGCCCGCGAAGCGTTCCGGCCCGGCCAGAAGGGTTCCTCTGCGATGCCTCACAAGCGAAATCCGATCCTCTCGGAGCGGATGACCGGTATGGCGCGGGTGTTGCGTGGATACGCCCAGACGGCCCTCGAGAACGTCGCGCTCTGGCACGAACGCGACATCAGCCATTCGTCGGCAGAGCGGATCGTCCTGCCGGACGCCTGCCTCGCACTCGACTACATGCTCGTGAAGTTCGAGACGCTCGTCGACCGACTGGTCGTCGATGTCGACCGGATGAGCTCGAACCTCGAGGCCACGGGCGGTCTCGTCTATTCCCAAGCGGTGCTGCTCGCACTGATCGAGAGCGGTCTGTCGAGGGATGCCGCATATCGGATCGTTCAGCGCAACGCCATGGCGGCCTGGGACCAGGGTGGCCACCTCAGAGACCACCTGTCCCGGGATTCCGAAGTGACGCTCTCGCCTCAGACGCTGGACGGGTGCTTCGAGCCAGCCCGCTTTCTCAGGAACACCGGCGAGGTCTTCGACAGGCTCGAAGCCGTTTCACTCCTCGGCTGACCGGGCGGCGGCTGGGTATGCGGCGGCCAGCGTGTCGTTGAACCGCTGGGCGGGAATGAGGACCTGGGCGCCACCGGGGGTTCGGTAGTTCTGGATCCGGATCGACAGTCTCCGGACGGAGGAGGAGTCGATGCTTCGATACTGGAAGGCCATCGACGCCATCTCACCGACTCCCCACCCCGAATCGGTCCGGACGACGCTGGAGAGGTTCCCAAGGATCTCAGAGAGCGCACCCACCGACGAAACCGACGTCAGCTTGTTCGCCAGCTGGAACAGGATCTCCTGCTGCTTCACCTGGCGATCGAAGTCGCTGCCACCGGGCCTGGTCCACTCGCCCGCCTCGTTCTGGAACTCCGGGTTGCGGGAGCGCACCCAGGCCAGGGTCGTCTTCCCGTCTGCTTCGTGACATCCGGGGGCTAGCTCCAGCCCCGACTTCGGGTCGCGGATCGGCCGGTCTCCCACGCACACCGTCGTGCCGCCCAACTGGTCGACCACCCATTCGAAACCCGAGAAGTTGATCCTGGCGAAATGGTCTACCTCGATTCCCGTGAAGTCCTCGACGGTGAGTGACAGCAACTCCGGCCCCGATGCGACTCCCGAGCACCCGCCGAGGGCGCCGTTGATTCGCGCATATCCCCCGTGACACGAATCGGAGAGGTAGAGGTCCCGGGGCAGCGAGACCATCATCGGCGTGGATCCGTCAGACGGCAAGATGACGTAGATGATGACATCGGCGAGGAAGCCGGATGCGTCGGCGCCGATCAACAACACGGAGTTGAACATCCCGTCCGGTAGGGCCGGACTGGCCGTGTTCGGGACCACGAACTCCTCGTCGACGCTCCGCTGCTCTTCGAGCTCGTCGAGAAGAGCCTGGATCTCGGCGTCCGTCAGCGCACTGGCGATTTGGGCCTCGGCCTCGGCTCGTAGCTGTGCCTCCCTGGCGGCGAGCTGGTCGGCGATGTCCTGTTCGGAACGGGTGGACATGGTCTGGTCGGCGAGCCCGGGGTCGAACTCCTCGGTTGTGATCGAGTTGACCGCGCTGACCGCTTGAACGGCTACGAAGACGCCGACACCGAGCACGAGCCCGATGACCACCGTGAGTGAGGCCTTGAGAGGTTTGGCCCGAATCCAATCGAGGATGCGATCCATCGACTGCGAGTCTACGACTGGCTTCGCGGCAGACCCGTCATCAGCCCCGGGAGATCACGACGAGATGTGGACGGTCCCCGTGAAGAGCCCGACGATCCGCTCTCCGGAACGTTCCACAACGATCCGGTATGTTCCGAGCTTTCTCCCCCTGGTCGTCTCCTCGGCCGTGGCGACGAGCACATCCCCCTCCTTGGAACCTCCGGTCAGCACCAGATGGGTGTCGATGGCGACTGCGCGAGCGCCTGCGGCATTGGATGCGAGCGCAAACGCGCAATCCGCGAGAGAGAACATCGCACCGCCATGCGTCACCCCCAGGAAATTGAGGTGCTGTGGCCCGATCGTCATCGAAACCTGGATCGGATCGGTTCCTGTGAGCTCGACGCCGAGCATCGCGGCGTATCGGTCGTCAGCCAGCATCTGGTCGGGGGTCATCGCCATGCGGTCAACGTAGCTGCGCAGCTCTCAGGGACCGGTAACCTGGCGTGAATGACACGCATCGCTTCGGTGCTCGTTGTCGTTCTCGCACTCACCGCCTGTTCCGACTCCGGTTCAGACGCGTCCGCCGTGGACGACTCGACCCCATCGACATCTCAAGTGGACGATCAACCGATCGAAGCCCTGACAACCGTCGAGGTCCCAGAGCTCGGATTCGCCATCGATCAGCCGACCGGATGGACGGCACGACTCGACACCGTCGACTCGCTCTTCGAGGTGACCGCACCCTCGGCTGCAGACGGGTACATCCCCAACTTCAACGTCAATGTGGGCGATCTGCCTGCCGATCTCCCGGCTGTGGCGTATTTCGAGGGAGAGGTTTCACGGCTCCAGGAGACGCTGCCCGGGGTCGAGATCCTCGAGGTCGTCAACGTGACGGTCGACGGCGCACCGGCGAGGGGCATCACCCTCACGTCCACAGAGAACGGCGTGACGATAGGCATCTCGCGTCTGATCATCCTCGATGAGGCGAATCGGGCGTGGGAGATCACCTTCTTCGCTCACGCTGCGACCCTCGAACGCTTGACCGGGACCGTCCAGGACATCTTCGCCAGCTTCCGCTTTCTCGAGTAGCGGTCGGTCGTCCCCACACGACGATTCACCACGAACACTTCTCCGGCCGAGCATCACCGACAGGAGTCCTCTGCGTGATGGCACCCTGAGGGCCCCGCCGTGACACCGGACGACGCATAATGGCACGATGGACTTTGGTGTGTGCTGGTACCCCGAACAATGGCCCGAGGCGCGATGGCGTACCGACGTCGAGATGATGGCCGACCTCGGACTCGACCTGGTTCGCATCGGCGAGTTCGCGTGGGCGAGGATCGAACCGACACCGGGTCGTTTCGATTGGGAGTGGCTCGACACGGTGATAGAGCTGATTGCAGGTGCCGGAATGGGCGTGGTACTCGGGACTCCGACGGCGACACCTCCGGTCTGGATGATGCGGGCGCACCCCGACATCCTCATCACCGATCAGCGAGGTGACCGGGTTGCCTACGGATCTCGGCGACACACCTGCACGACCTCCAAGACGTACCGGCGCGAGTCGCTTCGGATCACCGACGCGCTGGTCGAACGGTACGGCGACCATCCCTCGATCAGCGGGTGGCAGGTCGACAACGAGCCTGGGAACCACGATTCGGCTCGCTGCTGGTGCGCGGAGTGCGAAGCGGCGTTCTCGCATTGGCTCGAAGACCGCTTCGGGACGATCGACGCGCTCAACGAGGCCTGGGGAACCGTCTTCTGGTCCCAGACCTATCCGGACTTCGCCTCCGTGAGGCTTCCCAGAGAGACGATGACCTCACAGCATCCTGCGCTCAGACTGGCCCACAAGAAGTTCGCCTCCGACCAGTCGGTCGCCTTCCTCCGGGCCCAGTTCGAGCGAATCGAGACGTCGATTGCGACCGAGATGCCGATCACGACGAACCTGTACTGCGAGGACCTGAACGTCGATGCGCGCGCGGTCGCTCGACTCGGGGGCGTCGCATCGATGGACAACTATCCGCACGGCGTCGCGACGCCCTTCGACACCGCCTATCTGCTCGATCTCCATGCCACGGCGTCGGGGTTGGACGGGCAGGCCTGGGTGATGGAGCAGCAGGTGGGACCGGTCAACTGGACCGACGAGAACCCTCAGGTGCCACATGGGCAGGCCCGGGTGTGGCTGTGGCAAGCAGCCCTGCACGGCTACGACGCGTCGCTGGTGTTCCGCTGGCGCGCAGCCAGGTACGGTCAAGAGCAGTATCACACCGGGTTGCTCCGTCACGACGGGACGCCGGAACGGGTCTTCGAGGAGGTCCGGTCGACGATCACGGAGATCAAACGCGCCTCGCTTCCGAAGCCGAAACCCAGGGTGGCGATCATTCACTCGTACAAGGATGCATGGGCGCTCGAGATCAATCCGCACCGGAGAGGGCTCACCCACCGGGGCCTGCTGTTCGAGGCATACCGTGCGGCTCGCAATCTCGGGCTCGACGTCGCCATCGTGGATTCGACCGACGACCTGACCGTGTTCGACCTCGTGCTGGCCCCCGCCATGCAGATCTCGACACCTGAACGGATCGAAGCGATCGAGCGAGCCCTGGACGCAGGCACCGAGATCGTGCTCGGCGCACGCAGTCTCGTGATCGACCGCGAGAACGCCTGGAGCAACGAGCCGCTGCCTGCCGGGCTCAGCCAACGCCTCGGGGCGCGGGTCATCGAACCGACGAGTCAGAACCTGCCGGTGACGATCGAACCGTGGGGGACGCCGGCGGGAATCTGGACGGACGTGCTCGAGGTGGAGTCGGCCGAGATCGTCGCGAGGTACGGGGGCGCCACCTATCTGGATGGGAGTCCTGCGGTCGTCACCAAGGGCGGGCTCACCTATGCCGGCTTCACCGATCGGGACTCCTGGCAGGCTCTCCTCAAGGACCGGACGGGGCTGACACCGATCGGCGGCAACATCGAGCGCTTCCACCGAGACGGTGCCCTCTGGACGATCGACCACGACACGAGGCTGGTCACGAGCTCGCAGTGAGCCAGGGCGATCCGCGCAGGTAGATCAGAGGTTGCGCCCCGCCAGCGATGGCGCGCGGCACACCGCAAGCGGTACATTGGACACCGTGCTCGAAGGCCCCCATCGCAGGTTGAACCCGCTCACCGGGGAGTGGGTGCTCGTCTCTGCGGGCCGCACCAACCGTCCGTGGCAGGGCGCCACAGGTGACTCGACCGTCGCCGACCTCCCCGGACATGATCCCGGCTGCTATCTGTGTCCTGGCAACGGCCGGGTCGGCGGCGAGCAGAATCCCGAGTACGACACCACATTCGTGTTCACGAACGACTTCGCCGCACTCCGACCCGAAACCGGGAGGCAGATCCAGACGGACGGTTTGATGGTCGCCGAAGGGGAGGAAGGGACCTGCCGGGTCATCTGCTTCTCGCCTCGCCACGACCTGACCATGGCCCGCATGTCTCTCGAAGAGATCGGAATCGTCATCGATCTCTGGCAGGAGCAACTCGACGATCTCGGTCCCGATCACCGCTGGGTGCAGATCTTCGAGAATCGGGGCGAGGAGATGGGTGCCTCCAACCCGCACCCTCACGGTCAGATCTGGGCCGGCTCGATCCTGCCGATGCAGGCCGCGGCCGAAGACGACAAACAGGACCGCTACTTCGCCGAGCACGGGCGCACGATCCTCGAGGACTACGTCGCCCAGGAGGTCGGGGGCGAACGGGTCGTGTTCGAGAACGACCACTGGCTGGCCGTCGTCCCGTTCTGGGCCGTCTGGCCGTTCGAGACGCTGCTCGTCCCCAAGCGGAGCGCACCCCGGCTCACCGACCTGGACACGACCCAATCGGAGCAGCTCGCCGAGGCGCTCAAGCAACTCCTCGTCCGCTACGACAACCTCTTCGAGTACCCGTTCCCCTATTCGATGGGCTGGCACAACGCACCGTTCTCTTCGAGCGGTGATCACTGGACGGTGCATGCCCACTTCTATCCCCCACTGCTCCGCTCCGCCTCGGTGCGGAAGTTCATGGTCGGATACGAACTGCTCGGCGAGTCACAGCGTGACATCACTGCCGAAGAGGCCGCCATGCGCCTCCGCGACCTCCCGGGTGTCCACTACACCGATCGGTGAAGCGAGTCATCGACCAGGACTCCCGGAGAAGGGTTGACCACCGCCCCTCGTAGAGTCGACGGGGTCGAACGAGTGGAGCGTGAGTATGCAACTTGGGATGATCGGTCTCGGCAGGATGGGAGCCAACATGTCCCGCCGGCTGACGGCGGATGGTCATGAGGTGGTCGGCTACGACATCTCCCCCGATGCCGTCGCCGAACTGTCTTCCGAGGGAATCATCACCGGGGTCGCCTCGCTGCAGGAGCTGTGTGCCGAACTCGAAGCACCGCGGCGAGTCTGGGTGATGGTCCCAGCGGCGTTCGCTGACGCTGTGATCGACGAACTGGCCGGGCATCTGGAGCCCGGTGACACGGTGATCGATGGAGGCAACTCCTTCTACCGCGACGACGTCGATCGCCATGCCGAGCTCGCACCGGTCGGGATCCACCATGTCGACGTCGGCGTGTCGGGAGGAGTCTTCGGGCTCGACCGCGGCTACTGCCTGATGGTGGGCGGCGAAGACGATCCCGTGTCGGACCTGTCACCGATTTTCGACACGCTCGCCCCCGGGGTCGACGCCGAGCCGCGCACCGTCGGGCGATCGGGTGAGCCGGCGACTGCCGAACGCGGTTGGCTCCACTGCGGACCGGCCGGAGCGGGCCACTTCGTCAAGATGGTCCACAACGGCATCGAGTACGGCATGATGGCCGCATACGCCGAAGGATTCGCAGTTCTCTCCAGAGCCGGCCTCGGACGCGGAGAGATGGTGAAGGACGCCGAGACTGCTCCGTTGCGAGACCCGCAGTACTACCAATTCGACTTCGACATCCCCGAGATCGCCGAGGTGTGGCGACGGGGAAGCGTCATCGGCTCCTGGTTGCTGGACCTGACGGCCGCCGCCCTGCTCGAAGACCCCGAGCTCGAGGATTTCGAGGGCCACGTCTCCGACTCCGGAGAGGGCCGCTGGACCGTGCAGGCGGCGGTGGATCTCGGCGTCCCGATCAATGTGCTCGCCTCGTCGTTGTATCAGCGCTTCTCCTCCCGAGACCAGGGTGACTACGGCGACAAGTTGCTCTCGGCGATGCGTGAGCAGTTCGGTGGCCACGAGGAGCGGTCTGGCTGACGCTCGACGCGTCCTCGCGGCCCGCCGGCGCGGCGATGTCGTCGCCACGGAGGCGGGATCGATCACAACTAGCCTCCCGGATGTGCCGCTGACACACATCGCTTCGGGGAAGGTCCGCGAGATCTACGAGATCGACGCCGATCACCTCCTGTTCGTCGCCACCGATCGGATCTCGGCGTACGACGTGATCATGACCGAGCCGATTCCGGACAAGGGCCGGGTGCTCACACAGCTCTCCGCCCACTACTTCACCCTGCTCGACGTCCCGCACCACATGGTCACCACCTCGCTCGAGAACATCGAGCCGCCGGCCGACCCCGACTGGCTCGCCGGTCGATCGATGGTCGTGCGCCGAGCGCAGATGTTGCCGATCGAGTGCGTCGTCCGGGGATACCTGTACGGATCGGCGTGGCGTGAGTACGAGGCCGGCGGGGGACCGGCCACCGAGCACCTGCCCCCGGGTCTTGTCCAGGGCTCGAAGCTCGAAGAGCCGATCTTCACTCCGGCTACCAAAGCCGAGACGGGACACGACGAGAACCTGACCGAGGTCGCGGCCCGCGACCTCGTCGGCGATGAGACCTATGAGGCGCTCCGGTCCGCCTCCATCTCGATCTATCGACGGGCCGCCGAGCACGTCGAACCTCGCGGTCTCCTCATCGCAGACACCAAGCTCGAATTCGGCATCGTCGACGGGGTCCTCACCCTCTGCGACGAAGCGCTCACCCCCGATTCGTCCCGCTACTGGCCGGCCGACTCCTACGTTCCCGGATCGGTGATGCCGAGCTTCGACAAGCAGTATCTCCGCGATTGGCTCGATTCGACGGGGTGGGACCACACCCCTCCTCCGCCGACGCTCACCGACGACGTCGTGGCGAACACCCGATCCCGATACCTCGAGGCGTACGAGACGATCACCGGTCGTAGCCTCGACTCGACCCATCCATTGGAGCCGACCACATGAGAGTGACCGTGCACGTGACGAGACGGCCCGAGATCGCAGACCCCCAGGGCAAAGCGGTCGCTCGAGCGCTGGCCGACCTCGAATACGACAACGTGAACGAGGTGCGAATCGACCGAACCATCCACCTCGACATAGCCGGCGACGACCCCGAAGAGATCCAGTATCAGGTCGACACGATGTGCCATTCGGTGCTCGTGAACCCGGTGCTCGAGGACTACCGGGTGGAGATCCACCGGTGAGGGCCGCCGTCGTCGTATTCCCCGGGACCAACTGCGAACACGACGTGGTCTACGCCCTCGACCTCGTCGGGATCGAGAGCGATCTCGTCTGGCATCGAGAGACCGACCTCAGCGGGTTCGACTCCGTGGTGCTCCCGGGCGGGTTCGCTCACGGCGACTACCTCCGCGTCGGCGCCATCGCCCGATTCTCGCCCGTGATGACCGAGGTCCGGAGAATGGCGGAGGCGGGCCTTCCGGTTGTCGGAATCTGCAACGGCTTTCAGATCCTCTGCGAGACGGGGTTGCTCCCGGGTGCGCTCATCGCCAACCGCGACCTGGCGTTCATCTGCCGGGAGGTCGAGGTCGAAGTGACCGACACCGACTCGGTCCTGACCAGCAAGGCAGAGCTCGGTCAGCGACTTCGGATTCCGCTCAACTCGTTCGACGGCAACTGGGTGGATCCAACCGGAACCGGACGAGTGGTCATGCAGTACGTCGACGACCCGAACGGCAGCCAGGGAAGGGCGGCTGCGGTCGCCAACGAGGCCGGGAACGTCGTCGGGATCATGCCTCACCCGGAGCGTGCGATCGAGGAGCTCCTCGGCTCGTCCGACGGCCGCGTGCTGCTCTCCGCTCTCAGCGGCTGAGTGTTCTCGGTTACCAGCGAGTGAGCAACCTACTCGAAGGCGACGGCCTGCCTCCCGCCTGGCCTCAAGACGAGTCCGTCCGCTGATCGAGGCGATAGATGGACAGTCCACCCGACGGGGAGTAGACCTCGACGTGCGGTGATCCATCGACCAACCACATTCGTCCCGAGTGTCCGGTGACGAGTTCACCTATGCCCCGGTCCGCTCTCACCCAGGCCTCGAGATCCTCGGAGAGCCAGGCGGTCCCCTCGAGCCACCTGATCGCTGTCGTGCGTCCCACCGAGAGCCGACCGAAGGCGTCCCCATCCGGGATCTGGATCGTGGTCAGGATCCCATTCGCCGGCTCATATGTCTGCCAGGCGGACCCCTGCTCAACGATGAGTCGACCTGCGAAGATCTCTGTCGCGCCCGAAACGGCGAGCGTGACTTCCTCCCAGGTGGCCCCCATGTCCACGGAGCGCTGAACCTCGACCGGGTCGGTCCCGGTCACGACGGCCAGACCGAGGTCGTCCACCCAGCCCGCCCGGAGTGCCTTGCCACCATGACGCACCGCCGTGACGCCGCCATCGGCGGCGAAGACCACTGCTTCCCAGTGGTTGCCCCGGTCGATGACGACGAACACCTCGCCTTCGTGAAACGCAGCGTGGGCCGGCCGACTGAACGGGCGAGAGGTCGCTGTGAGTGTCCACTCGAAGCCGTCGCTGCTCCTCGCCACCATGAGGTGACGCGTGTCGGGATCCTCGAGGATGCCGATCAGTTCCGCCTTCGCCGAGATGAGCTCCAACCGGCCGATGAGCGGCCGACCGTCGGAGGCGCTGGTCGCGGGCCGCCACTCGTCATACCAACCACGCCGGACCTCGATCCGGTTCCCACGATGTGCGAGTTGGACATCGCTGCCGAGGTGAATCGACGAGGCATCTCCTGGGAGTTGAGCCATCAGGATCCATTCGGGGCCCGACTCGATCGGCATGACTTGCAAGGTCTGCTCTCCAACGACTGGCGCCTCCGAAGTGACCGCAGGCTCGCCACCATCGAGAGCGGCGAAACCCAGGACGGCGACTACGGCAACGGCCCAGATCGGCCGGTTCCGAACACGCTCCGGCAGGTCATCACGTGCATCCTCCGTTGGAACGATCACACGACGGCTCATGCCCTGACGCTAGAAGGCGCTGCGAGCAACGCAGAGACAGTGGCTCGGGCGGCAACGGACGGCGGCCGGCGAGAATCACGAAGGCGGCCGGGAGCGACGTCCGTGC
This sequence comes from uncultured bacterium, assembly GCA_965364515.1. Lineage (GTDB taxonomy): Bacteria > Actinomycetota > Acidimicrobiia > Spongiisociales > ZC4RG35 > JAHEDH01. The sequence continues at coordinate 13,393 of CBDTXZ010000005.1, read as the reverse complement.
CGAGTCGACGACGCTTCGAGGTGGTGAGCCCTCGTGTCTCGCAACGAGCTGATCGCGGCGTTCTCGAGTCAGCCCTTCGTCGAACCCAGCGTCAGCCCTGCGACGAATTGTCGCTGGAGGATCGCGAAGACGATGAGAGTCGGAACCGCTGCGAGCAACGAGCCGGCCGCGATCAGGTTGTTGTCGGTGAAGAAGGTCCCGCTCAGGTTCTGTAGAGCAGATGTGATCGGCCGTTTGTCGCCGGTGACCATCAAGACCAGGGCCCAGAAGAAGTCGTTGTAGATCCACGTGAACTGCAGGACGGCCAGCGCAGCGAGCGGCGGCCGGGTGAGCGGCATGATGATGTTCCAGTACTGCCGCCAAACCGAGGCGCCGTCGACGAAGGCAGCTTCGTTGAGATCGTTCGGCAGTGCCTTCATGTAGTTACTCAGGACGAAGGCACAGAAGCCCATCTGGAACGCCACGTGGATCGCGATGATCCCGATATAGCTGTCGTAGAACACCCCGTTCCGTGACAAGAACTCGGGCAGCGGTAATGCCAGGAACATGCGAAACAGCGGCGTGATGATCACCTGCTGGGGAAGCAGGTTTCCCGCCGTGAAGAGCATGAGCATGATCAGGTTGAACTTGAAGCTGAAGCGAGCGAGCGTGAAGGCGGCCATCGACGACAACAACAGCACGATGATCACGCCGGGGACCGTGATGATCAACGTGTTGATGAAGAACTTCGGCATCTCTGCCTGAGTCCATGCGGCGATGTAATTGTCGAAGTTGTACTCGCCGCCGACGGACACATACCCGAGACGGGCGGTCTCAGAGAACGGCCTGAGGGAGGTGTAGACCGCCCAGAGGAGGGGAAGCAGCCACACGAGGGCGGTGATCGCGAGAAACGTCTGCAAGCCCCGTCTCCGCCATGGTGAGGTCTCCGAGATCTCGGTGGTCATGTCGGTTGGGACGGTCGTCATCAGGCCACCCTCTCGTCTTCTTTGAACGACCGCCACAGATAGGGGATGATCGTGCCGAGCGACAGGACCAGGAGGATCACCGCCAACGACGATCCGAAGCCGATGCGGCTCGCCTCACCGATGATGTTGTTGGTGACTGCGACGGAGAGGAGCTCGAGGCCGTTCGTCCCCTTGTTGGTGACGTACACGATGTCGAATGCCCTGAGCGACTCGATGACGGTGATGACGAGAATGACGATGTTGATCGGCTTCAGCACGGGAAACACCACGTGGAAGAAGGTCTGGCGGCTGGTGGCGCCGTCGATGGCCGCAGCCTCGCGCAGAGCCGGATCCACGCTCTTCAGGCCCGCCAGGTACAGAATCATGATGTATCCGACGTGTCGCCAGCTCGCAGCGATCAGGATCATGTAGAGGTTGATGGAGGGGTTCCCGAGCCAGTCGATGAGGTTCTCCGGATCCGTTCGGCCGAGGACGTTGTTGATCAGTCCCTCCTCGGGGGAGTAGATCAACTGCCAGATGAATCCCACGAGCGCCAGGGACAGCACGACCGGCAGATAGAAGGCGTTCTGGTAGAACTTCGAGCCCTTCATCTCCTTGTCGAGTTGGACGGCCAAGAACATTCCGAACGGCGTTGCGACCAGCAGGAAGAAGGCGAGCCAGATCAGATTGTGCCGGACCGCCGGCCAGAACGGCGGGTAGATCGTGGCGATCTGCTCGTAGTTCCGGAATCCGATCCACTCGATCGTCTCGATTCCACCGATCCCGTCCCACCTGGCGAAGGACAGGACGATGGACAACAGAGCCGGAATCCAGACGAAGAAGACGTGGATCGCCGCGGGGATGCCGAGAAGCAGCCCAAGGGTCCATTTGTCTCGCCGGGTCAGGAGACTGAAACCCTTGGACTTCTTCTCTGCAACGCCCTCCTCCAACTCTGCCGGAGTCACGGGTGTGCCCGCGGTCGTCATCTCGACAAACTACCTCGATTCAGGCGTCGAAGATGGCCGCGGCCTGTTCCTCCATCGAGTCGGTCAACTCGGTGATCTTGTCCGGCTCGTTGATGAAGTTCTGCAGCGAGGGCAGCACCACCGTGGACGCAAAGTCGGGGCGGGTGTCTCGATCCAGGAACTGTGCGATGTTGTCGACGGACTCGATCAATTCGAGTGCCTTGTTCTGAAGGCTGTCGTAGTCGCTGGTGTCGGCGTCCTCCGCCGTTGCGAGCCAGTTCGAGTTCGCGTCGGTGTAGAACTTCTGCGCCTCGCCCGAGCCCATGAACGCAACGAGTTCCTTCGCTCCCGAGACGTTGTCCGGGTCCTTGGACAGCATGAACCCATCGATCGGGGCATCGATCGAGTCTTGGCCGTGCTCGGAGTTGATCTCTGGGAATGCGAAGAAGTCGAGGTCGTCGCGAGCTTCCTGCGACACGGCCTCGAACTGCTCACCCACGAACATCCCGAGGAGATACATCCCGGCTTCGCCGCGGGCCACCGTCTGGGCAGCCTCCTGCCAGGTACGACCCAACGCGCCCGGCTGATGCACCGGGAGCAGGCTCGCCCAGGTCGAGAAGACCTCCTTGACGCGGTCGTCGTTCCATTTCTCACGGTGTGCCATCAGGTCGACGTGGAACTGGTAACCGTTGATCCGCATGTTGAGGTAGTCGAACGTTCCCATCGCCGGCCACCCGTCCTTGTCGGCGAAGGCAATCGGCACCAGCCCATCTGTCTCCATCGCCGATGCCACGTCTCGAAGCTGATCGAGAGTGGTTGGAACGGGGTATCCGTTCTCTTCCCACACGCTCTTCCGATAGAAGAGCGCCCACGGATACGTGATGAAGGGCACGAAATACTGCTCGCCGTCGAGTCCCGTCGACGCCTGTTTGAAAGCAGCCGAGTAGCGAGCGTCGAGCTCGTTCTCCCACACGTCGGAGATCGGCGTCGAAAGCCCCCGATCGGCAAAGAACTGCATCCTGAAACCCGCGAACCACGTGAAGACATCGTCCGGCGTTCCCTGGAGGTAGGTGTTGATCTGCTCTTGGAAGGTGTTGTGGTCGACCGTGTTGATCTCGAGGTCGACGTCGCTGGTCTCTTCGAATCGAGCGAAGGCTGCACCGTAGGCGTTGCGGGTGAGTTCGTCGGACGCGTTGGATCCGACGGTCACCGTGCCCGTGGCAGGACCGTCGACGTCGCCGCCGGCTCCTGCGGAGTCCCCTTCGTCATCGCTGCCGCAGGCTGCGAGCAGCGACGGAAACGCCACGAATGCGCTCGCGGCGCCCGCCCTCTTCAGTAGTTGTCTGCGTGTGACGAGAAGTTGTTCCTGCTCGCGATACTTCGGGGTCATACTCGATCTCCTTTGTTGCTGAGCTGAATCACAGCGGTGGCCGAGAGGTCCTACGACTTCCCTCCAAGCTACCGATGCGTGTTCCGACCCTGGAGTACGAAAGGCCCTTTCCGGAGGGCACAGAGACCGTGGGGGCGAGATCGGGTCATGCCGCCTTCACCAAGCTCGCCGCCAGGACGGCTCGCCGTTTCGGAACTGGACGCGAAGTGCCCGGGATCCCTCTCGGTCGCCGAATGGACGAGCCCCATCGGGTGCCGGCCGGCTCGAGACTCGGCAGAACGAGTGGACTTCGTCCCCTGGTCCGGCGGACATCCCCGGACGGATGATCCCCGACAGGACCCGCACTATCGGAACTGGAGCTGAGATGCGACACGTGACGGCCCTCATGGCGTGCGCGCTCGTGGCACTGCTGCTGCCAGGGTGCACCGTCGGCTCAGGCGAAGTGACCACAGAGACGCGCACGGTGGAGGGATTCGACCAGATCGACCTTCGTGGAACAGGGGAGGTGCGAATCACGGTGGACGGTACCGAATCCCTGACGATCGAAGCCGAGGACAACATCATCGACCAGCTGACGAGCGATGTCCGGAGTGGAACGCTCATCCTGGGAACCGACCGGCCGATCCGACCGACCGAAGACATCATCTTCACGGTCACGATGGACACACTCGAAGGCATCGAGATCTCGGGAAGCGGCGCCGTGACCGTGAGCGAGTTCACAACCGATGACTTCTCAGTAGACGTGAGCGGATCCGGAGCGGCAACGGTGGAGGGCATTGCGGCCGAGACCGTATTCGCTCGCATCAGCGGCTCCGGTGCGGTCAGGGTCACTGGAGACACCGATGCTCTCGACCTCTCGATCAGCGGATCCGGAGCCTTCGACGGCGAGCTTCTGGAAGCGACGACCGGTGACGTGGACATCTCCGGGTCTGGAAGCGCCACGGTGAACGTCAGCGAGATTCTCGACGTCAACGTGAGCGGCTCCGGCAACGTCGAGTACCTCGGCAATCCGAGCGTTTCGGTCGACAGTTCCGGCTCTGGAAGCGTCTCGAGACGCTGACCGCGAGGTTGCCGACCATCGGATCCGGGTATGGACCCCTCAGTGACGTTTCTCCAACTGCAGGATCCGACCGAAGAGATCACGGAAACGGCGACCGGGATCGCCGACGCCGTCGTCGAAGCACTACCTCGCATCGGCGTCGCAATCGTGGTGTTCGCAATCGGCTATCTGATCGCGCGAGCAACCCGGGCTATCACACGGCTCTCCCTCGCTCGGACGAAGAGCCCGAGCTTCTCCACGGTCATCTCCAAGATGATCGGATGGATCATCGAGACGCTTGCGATGCTGCTCGCGATCACGGTGGTCTTCCCATCTGTGAGACCGGTCGACGTCCTGGCGAGCCTCGGGTTCGTCTCGATCGCCGTCGGCTTCGCATTCCAGGACATTCTCGAGAATCTGTTGGCAGGGCTGCTGCTGTTGTTCCGAGAGCCCTTCCGCTCCGGTGACCAGATCGAGGTGGTCGGACACAGCGGCACGGTGCAGCGGATCACGATCCGCGAAACGGAGATCCGGACCTTCGGAGGCCGGAAGGTCTTGATCCCGAACGCCGACGTCTACAAGAACGCTCTCGTCATCCAGACGGCATACGACGCCATCCGATCCGACTTCACCGTCGGGATCGCGTACGAATCGGACCTCGATCGGGCGCGGCGAGTGATCACCGAAGCGCTCGCAGGAGTCGAGGGCGTTCGCCCCGAGCCGGCCCCCGAGGCGGTCCTGGTCCGGCTCGGTGCTTCCACGGTGGACCTGGAGGTCCACCTCTGGACCTCGCCGCAGCAACACGACGTGATCGCTGTGACGAACCGGGCGATCGCCGCCGTGAAGGTCGCGCTCGACGATGCGGGGGTCGAAATGCCGAGCGAGATCCTCGCCCTTCAGGCCACGACGTCGTTCGCCGCTGCTCTGCATGGCGGCCATGTCACACCCGGCGGCGCGGCGACCACGAAATGAGCCGCACGACCGATCTCCTGCGCCCTGACCAGGGTCGCTCCTCCCCTAAGCTCGCAGGCGGCGTCTACCGAATGTGGCAATGACTTCGAACACCGAGCTGGCACCCGAAGAGAACGCGCTTCCCGAGGAGCCGAAGGACGACAGCCCCAAACCCGTCCACCAGCTTCTCGGCATGACCGATGACGAGTACGGGAAGGTCTGCGAGATTCTCGGCCGCGATCCCAGGTCCGCCGAGCTCGCCATGTACTCGGTGATGTGGTCCGAGCATTGCTCCTACAAGTCCTCTCGGACCCATCTCGGTCGTTTTCCCACCGAGGCACCGTGGGTGGTCGTCGGACCCGGCGAGAACGCCGGCGTCATCGATCTCGGCGACGGCTGGCTCGCCGCCTTGCGCATCGAGAGCCACAACCACCCGTCGTTCGTCGAGCCCTACCAGGGAGCAGCCACAGGCGTCGGTGGGATCCTCCGTGACGTCTTCACGATGGGCGCCCGACCGATCGCTTTGTGGGATCAGATCCGATTCGGCCCGCTCGACCAACCCAAGAACCGGTACCTCCTGAACGGCGTCGTCGCCGGGATCGCCGGCTACGGCAACGCCGTCGGTGTGCCGACGGTCGGTGGAGAGATCGCTTTCGAGGAGTGCTACACCGGCAACCCGCTCGTCAACGTCATGTGTCTCGGCATCCTCCGCGAGGACGAGCTGGTATTGGGAACCGCAGGCGATCCGGGTTCGATCGCGATCCTGCTCGGGGCGTCGACCGGCCGCGACGGCATCGGTGGGGCGTCGGTGCTCGCCTCGGCCAGCTTCGACGAGGCCTCCGGATCGAAGCGCCCTTCCGTGCAGGTCGGCGATCCGTTCGAGGAGAAGAAGCTCATCGAGGCTTGTCTGGAGCTGTACCGCGAGAAGCTCGTGGTTGGGGTGCAGGACCTGGGCGCCGCCGGTCTGTCCTGCGCATTCTCCGAGCCTGCCGCACGAGCCGGCGCCGGCATGGCAGTGGACCTCGACCGCGTTCACGTTCGTGAGGACGGCATGACCGCCCCCGAGCTCCTGATGTCGGAGTCCCAGGAGCGGATGATGGCGTTCGTCCATCCCGACAATGTCGACGCTGTGCTCGCCGTCGCCCACAAATGGGAGATCGACGCGTCCGTGGTCGGCGAGGTGAAGTCGGGAGGATCTCTGGATGTCTATCACGACGGCGAGTTGGTTGCTCAACTCCCGGCGGCGTCGCTGTCCGAAGACGCTCCCAAATACGACCGGCCGCTGGGCGAGCCTGGATGGATGGAGGATCTCTGGTCCAACACGCTGACCTTCGTGACCAGACCCGGCATCGCAGACTCGCTGTTGAAGATGCTCGATGACCCGTCGATCGCATCGGCAGCCTGGGCCTATGAGCAGTACGACCACATGCTCTTCCTCAACACGGTGGTCGGTCCCGGGAACGACGGATCGCTGCTGAGGATCAAGGGCACGACCAAGGGACTCGCCGTCTCGACCGACGGCAACGGTCGCCTCTGCTATCTCGACCCCTGGCGCGGCGGGGCCAGGCTCGTGTACGAAGCAGCACTCAATGTGGCCATGACGGGCGCACGGCCGATGGCGTTGGTCGACAACCTCAACTTCGGGAACCCTGAGAAGCCGGATGTCATGTGGCAGTTCCGAGAGACCATCGAGGGCATCTCGGAAGCGTGTGAGCGCCTCGGCGTACCGGTCGTGGGTGGCAACGTCAGCTTCTACAACGAGACCGACGGACTCGACATCTACCCCACGCCGGTGGTCGGGATGCTCGGCCTGGCCGACCCGATGCCCGAGACGCCGCCGCGCCACGACCGCGTGGGAGACGGCATGGAACTCTGGATGTTCGGCCCCGAATGGGCGATCAACCTCGCCGGCTCGGCCTTCGAGCAGATCACGTTCGGGCACGTCGGGGGCCGCCCGAGCCCGCCTGACCCGACGATGGCGAAGGCCGCGATCGAGGTCGCCACCCGGCTGGCCAACGATGGCCTGAGCCCTGCGCTCCACGACATCTCAGATGGCGGGCTCATCATGTCCGTGGCGGAGTTGTGCATCGCGTCCCAGGTGGGAGTCACGGCCAGCTACGACGACTGGCGGAGCCTGTTCTGTGAGGATCCGCACCGGTTTGTCGCCGCAGTCCCGACCGAGCACACCGAGACCGTCGCCGCGATCGCCGCAGAAGCCGGCCTGCCGGCATCGCGCATCGGCATCTTCGGCGGCAACGAGATCAGTTTCGAGCGAAAGGGAGCCCGCGGCGCGGTCGATCTGGAAATCGCAACCGAGACCTACCGCAACGCCATCCCTCGCCGCCTGGATCACTGAGGGCTCTACCGCAGGACCGAGCTTCAGCCCGACTCTGCGTGCCGCCACCACGTGACGGTTGCCGCACATGCGACTCCGGTCAGCGCCGGTACCGCGAGGATCTGTGCGAGCGACACCGCCGGGATCCCCGGAGCGCCGTGCACTGCGATCAGCCCAGGGACCGCCGGTGGGAACCACGCGCCAGTACCGAAGAGCACTGAGACCTGAGCTGCGATGATGAGCATGATGGTCGCACCCACACCCGGGAGATACCCGCGGCCGATGCTGGCGAACAGTGCGACGGCGATTCCCGAGACGCCGGTGAGAAGCACGACCACTCCGAGCGAGGCCAGACCCCCGAGCGTCACCGATCCGTCTCGTATGACGACCGCGCCCGCCAACCAGCTCGAGGCCGTTACGACGACGGCGACGGCGGTCACCCATGCGGTGAGCACGAGCAACTTCGCGACTGCGACGGCGTCTCGGCCGACAGGCAGCGCAAAGAGCGCAGGAAAGGTGCGATCGGCGTGCTCGCGTCCGAATACCCAGGAGACCACGACACCGACTCCCACCAGAACCGCAGCTGCGGCGATCTGCCCGGTCATGCCGAGATAACCCTCCCATCCGGGAGAGGACAGAAAGATCTCCGCCTTCGATGCGAGCGCTCCGTGGCCGCCATTGATCGCAACCGAGTAGAACGCCGCAGAGACCGCCGGCAACAGCATGACCATCAGCCCGGTCGTCGTCCAAGTCACCGCCGACCGACGGAGCTTCCACCACTCGACCGTGGCGGCGGCTCGGATCTGCTCGATCGCGTTCATGCTGCTCCCTCGCTCTCGTAGACCATCGTGAAGAACTGTCGCTCCACATCGACACCGTCTGCGTCGAGGCGCCCGATGTCGCGCCCGCGATGCAGAACGGTGATCTCGTCGGAGATGCGGGCGAGCTCATCGAGGTGATGGCTCGACAAGAGGATCGCGCCCCCGCCGGCAGCGATCTCTCTCAGGAGGTTCCTGACCAGAACGACTCCGGCCGGATCGAGGCGGTTCGTCGGCTCGTCGAGGAGGAGCACGTCCGGTCGATGGATCGTTGCGGCCGCCAACCCGAGTCGTTGCAGATTTCCCGTCGAGAGGACTGAGGCCCGCTTGTCCCGCCACGCGTCGAGCTGGAACCGCTCGACTGCGGTCGACACCGCGGCGTCGAGGCGGTGGCGCGGGACACCGTGGAGCAGGCCGGCGGCGGTGAGATTGGCGCGGACGGACAGTTCGCCATACGCAAACGGGGCGTCGATGAAGTGTCCGACCCTCGTCCAGTCCGCCGCCGCCGGATCCCTACCGAGTATCAGAACGCGTCCGAGATCGGCTCCGGTCATACCGAGAAGCATCTGCATCGTCGTGGTCTTCCCGGCGCCGTTGAGACCGACGAGCGCATGGATCTCTCCCGACTCGACACGGAGGTCGAGCCGATCGACGGCTGCGACACCGTCGAAGCTGCGGGTGAGCCCCTCTGCGAGGAGGGCGGCCGTGCTCATGCTCGGACTGCAATCTGCTCGAGAGCCCTGCCGATACAGGCCTGAAGGTCCTCGCCTTCGTTCTCGGCCCAATACATCAGCGCGGCGGTGAGTGCGCCGAGTACCGACCCGGCTGCCACCGCCGCCTCGAGTTCGCCCACGCCTGTCGAGACGAGTGCGTCGGTGATGACCCGCTGGGTTCGGTTGTTGTTCTCCCAGATCCTGGCTCGGAGCCGGGGGTGTTGGGCCGCCAGCCTGACCCGTGCTCGAACCGTGTCGGGGTCGTCGAGATCGACAGCTGCCGCAGCGATCCCGCCGGCCACGCGCTGAACCGGCGACTGGCCCCTGGGTTGAGCCGCCACCGCCTCGCCGACGATCGGGTCGAAGGGGTCGTCCATCACGACCGATTCCTTCGTGGGGAAGTGGCGGAAGAAGGTCATGTGGGAGACCCCGGCGGCGGCGGCGATCTCGTCGACCGTCACGTTGTCGAATCCCCGCTCGGTGAAGAGCCGAAGCGCCTCGCGTTGCAGCCGGTCATGGGTATCACTGTGAGTCACGCCCTGATGTTAGTCACTAACACGCTACCGCACTGCGCTCTGCCGGGTCGATGGTGAGTGGATTCTCGCTTCGCGGTCAACACCCGACGGCCTACGCTCGCAGCCATGGCGAAGACGATCGGAATACTCACTGCGGGCGGCGACTCACCGGGATTGAACGCGGCGATCCGAGCGGTCGGCAAAGCGGCTCAGCGAAGCTACGACATGCATGTCATCGGCTTCAAGGACGGCTTCTCCGGTTTGATGCAGAATCGACACCTGCGCCTCGACGGCGACTCGCTCTCCGGCATCCTCTCGAAGGGCGGAACGATTCTCGGCACCAGCAGGGTGAAGGTCCACAAGGTCGACGTCGGTGACGGCCAGCGGATCGACATGCGGCCCATGATCCAGCGTGTCGTCGAGGACCACGACCTCTCTGCTCTCGTCTGTCTCGGCGGCGGCGGAACGATGAAGAACGCCTATCGGCTCCACAAGGTGGGAGTCCCGGTCGTGACCCTCCCGAAGACGATCGACAACGATGTCTTCGGCACCGACACGACGTTCGGTTACGACACGGCGATGACGATCGCAACCGACGCGATCGATCGGCTGCACTCCACCGCTCACTCCCATCACCGGATCATGATCGCCGAGGTGATGGGCCACAACACCGGCTGGCTCACTCTTGGCGCAGGTCTCGCCGGGGGAGCAGATGCCATCCTGATCCCGGAGATTCCCTTCAAGGTGAAGGACGTGGCGGATTCGATCCTTCAGCGGAAGGCCGGCGGATCGAACTTTTCGATCGTCGCCGTCGCCGAGGGAGCGATGTCCGCCGCGGATCGGGCACGGCACGACGAGATCCGCACGCAACTCGATGAGCTCGACGACGATGCCGACGACTCTGAGCTGCGGGCCCAGCTCGAGGAGTTCCATTCGGGTCGGAAGCACTCGACCGAGCGCCTGGCGGATCAGTTGGAGGAGTCCACGGGTCTGGAGGCTCGGGTCACCATTCTGGGACACGTGCAGCGCGGAGGCTCACCGTCCACCGCCGACCGCCTGCTGGCAACCCAGTTGGGTACGGCCGCCGCCGACGCAATCGCCGACGGCGTCACAGGCGTGATGATCGCGGCACGCAACGGCGAGGCGGTGCCGGTCCCACTGTCCGAGATCGCCGGCAACCGGAAGTCGGTTCCGGTCGACCACCCGTGGATCGAGTCTGCCCGACGCCTCGGGATCTACATCGGCGACTGAAACCGGCTCCCGGCTTCCCGCGGTCCGCTGACAGGAACTTGGCCGTTCGACATACGACGCCGCCTGCCGTGGAACGCTCCGGCCAACCGACGTCTGCTGCAACCCGGGGGTCACTCCGACTCGGAAGCACCGGCTCCGACATCAGTCGTCTTCGTACTTCTCCCGGTAGAGCGCATCGGCCGAGCCAACCCAGTCATCGCGTTCGATGCGGCCTGGAAAGGCGTCGAGAGCGAGGGTCACGGTCTCGATGTCCTCCGGCGTGAAGTTCGCCACCTGGAGGAACGAGGTGATGCCCATGCCTTTGAGCAGCTTCTCGATCTTGGGGCCGATCCCGTGGATCTTCTTCAGGTCGTCGTCGGCAGCCTCGTGACCGCCCGACGTTCGTGAGGCGATCTCTCTCACTCTGGCGACTGCGGCTTCACGCTCGTCGACGGGCTCGGTTTGGGTGTCCTTCTGAGTATCTGTGGCTTCGGCCTCGGACGCTTCGGCCTCGGCGACTTCGGGCTCGGGGACTCCCGATTCGGCATCCTCCGACTCGGTGTCGATGGCGATGTGCTCGACCGGCTCCGCGACAGCCTCAGGTGTGTCTTCCGGAGCCTCAGGTGTGTCTTCCGGTTCGCTGACTGCGGGCGTCGGTGCGGGTTCGGCGACTTCGATGTCCTCGGGCTCGACCGCAGCCGTGGCACGATCGTCGGCGAGTACCGTCGATGCCGCGAGCTGCTCGCGGAGACCGGCGATCTCATCTGTCTGCCTCGAGACGGTGGCTTCGAGTTCTGCGACGCGACTCTCAGAGTCATCGAGCCGATGCTGGAGTTCGATCGCTCCTTCTGCGGCCTCACGAAGCGTGGAGATGGTGTCCATCGAGGCCTCGAGCTCGACGGTCGCTCGCTCGGTGACCTTCTCGGCCTCGGCGGCGCGAAGACGGGCGTCTTCCTTCGCTCGCTCGGCCTCGACCAACCGGTCCTGTGCCGACACGAGGCGAGTCCTCAGATCTTCCACACTCGCAAGCTGGAGACGAAGCTCTTCGATCTCGCTCTGGGCGGCCGACAGGTGCCGCTGACTGTCCTCGAGCTCACCTTTGAGACGACCGGCTTCGTCGGCCTCTGCCCGGACCGACGTCATGGATGCCTCGACCTCGTCCTTCTCGGCCTTGAGCTTGTCGAAACGCCCCTTGAGCTTCTCCTGCTGTTTCTGAAGATCCTTGCGTTCGTCCTTCAACTCGCGGATCTGCGCTCGGAGGGGTTCGAGCTCCGCCTCCGCCTCGTCGGCACGTCGTCGCTGGCTGACGATCTGGTCGTCTGTGTGACGCAGGCGGCGAGCGAAGTCCTCATTCAATCGCTTCGATCCGACCCGATCCCAGACGAACCAGCCGACTGCGACTCCGACGGCCAGGCCGACGATGAAAAGCACGACTTCCACTTGAGTCCTCCCGCACGCTCGAACGCGTGTCGCCTGTGATCTGTTCCGACCGCCCAAAGACGGATCGGTCAGCAGGGTAGGCGATGCCATGCCGCTCCGTGCCGGTGATGTGGCGTCTCGGTCGCCGGGCCCATACGCTGCAACCGGTGAACGGCCGATCGGGGGCGACGCCCGCCAGTGTCCTGTCGAGGGAGTTGCTTCCAGCCTCCATTGCGATCTTCACGACCGTCGCCCTCGCGGCATTCGAAGGTCTCGCAGTCGCGGCTGCCCTTCCAGAGGTCGCAGCCGATCTCGGCTCGGTTGCGCTCCTGCCGTGGGTCATCACCTCGTTCCTGTTGACCTCGGGAGTTGCCACGATCGTGTCGGGAAGACTGATCGACACGATCGGCCTCCGGACGATGTTCCGCCTTGCTGTCATCCTGTTCGCCGGGGCGGGGGTGATGGCCGCCTTCGCTCCATCGATGAGCGCGATGATCGGCATCCGAGCAGTTCAAGGGGCGGGCGCGGGCATGGTGATCGCCGTCGGTCTCGCCGCCGTTTCTCTCGTCTATCCCCCACACCTGACAGGACGAGCGTTCGCTGCGAATTCGACGGTGTGGGGGGTGATGGGAGTGGCGAGCCCGGCCATCGCCGCGATCATGCTGACCCGACTCGACTGGCGCTGGATCTTCCTGATCAATCTACCTCTCGGCCTGTTGGCCCTCGCAGCCGGGTGGAGGGTCATGCCGCCTCCCGCCGAGCGTTCACTCCGCCAGCGCATGGACGTCGTCGGAGCGCTGCTCGCATTGGTGTTCACCGGTTCGGTCCTCTTCGCAGTCAACGATCTGGCGTGGACTTCGATCGGATGGCTCATCTCGGCGGGGGGCGCCGGCTACCTGTTCCATCGCCGGGCGGGAACGCATCCGTCACCGCTCGTGGAGCGGAAATACGTGACCGGAGCACCGTTCGCCCCTCTGGCGTTCGCCATCTCGCTGTTGATCACCGGCGCCATCGCCCCAAATGCCTTCGTTCCGCTCTACGTCAGCGCGGGCCGTCTCGCATCAGAAGCAACGA
>CBDTXZ010000004.1:0-39115 GCA_965364515.1 uncultured bacterium | reverse complement strand
GAGGATCGCCTCGGTGCCGCTCACGCCGAGGTCGCTCCACCGGTCCGCTCCACGAAGGTCGCCGATCGACGTAGCGAACTCCGGAGAAAGTTCGATCAATCTCTCGACGTGGGCGTCCGAGATCTCAAAAGGCGTCGGCATCGCCGCAAGCCTATGCGACGACGACCCGGTCCGGTTGTCCGGGGCGATCAGGGCAGCGTCACGGCGTCGTCCGGTGCCGACACGGCAGCCTCCGCAAAGGGCTCGAAGGTGATCTCGAACACGTATCGATCCACGCCGGCCTCTGGGTCGTCCCCATCGAACCGGACGACCCGGACGAGTTCGTCCTCCAGCGTGATCGAGAGCTCGAAGTCACCGCCCCCGATCCGCAGCCCGAAGTCGTACAGACTCCGCGAGAAGCGGGTGCCGAGGTCGAGCACGAAGTCGCGATCGACGACCACCGAGAGCGCTCCGGCGTCGACCAAGGGTTCGACCAGCACCGGAAGCACGTCGGCGGGGCGGACATCGGTCCGCACGAAGGGGTCGCCGAGGTCCTGGCGACGCTCGCTGATTCGGTACCAGACGTCGTATTCGGGTACCAGCTGGGCCTCGAGGGCCGCCGTGTTGAACCCCTGTATGTAGACCTCGTCACCGACGATTCTGGTGATCGCCCGGACCTCGTCGATATCGGCACCGGGGAAGAGAGTCTCGGCCGCCGCACGAAGGTCGTCGTCGTAGATCACGATCGACTCGACGTCACCGGATACGGCATCGATGACCCCGGACCCCCTCACCTGGAGCGCCGGCCGGCCCACCTCCTCCTCCGAGAGGTCGTAATCGGCGACCCATGTGATTCGGTAGGCGTCCAACTCCGCAGTCGCGTCGGCTGCCCGTTCGATCTCGTCGCCGAGCCCGCCCGGCTGCGACGTCGGGATTCCACACGCCGAAACGAGGAGTATCGAGGCGGCCAGGAGCACGAGAGTGCGATCGGTTCGACTTCGCATGGCATCATGCTGCACCGGACCGGCCACCTGAGCGAATCCGGAGGCAGTGATGCGACACAACCTCGGTGTGATGGCTCCGCCCAACGAAGAAGGTCGTTGGCTCGGAGCACTCGACGAGGCGCTCGACGACACCTGGACCGTCGACCGTGTCGAGGCCTTCGACCCCGAGGACCTGGAGGTCATCGCCGCCGCACCGCCGCTCCGACGGTCGCTTGCGGACTTCCCGAACCTGCGATTGATCCAGTCGTTGTGGGCGGGCGTGGAGGTGATCCTCCGGGACCCGGGTCTCCGAACCGACGTTCCGCTGGCGAGGATGAGGGATCCCCAGATGGAGACGTCGATGGCGCTCTCGGTGCTGGCGCACGTCCTGGCGTTCCATCTGCATCACGACGAATATCGCCGACGGCAGTCGGAGTCGGAGTGGTCGCAGATCTATGGCGTCCCGCCGTCGAGTCGAACGATCACGCTCCTCGGGCTGGGCTCGATGGGGCGGGCGGCCGGGACGGCCCTGGTCGATGCGGGGTTCAGGGTGGCGGCGCTGGTGAGGACGCCGAGACCGGATCCGGACATCGACGTGTTCGGATCCGAGCACCTCGCCGAACGGCTCTCGGCCACCGACGTGCTGGTCAACGTCCTGCCGGTCACCGATGAGACGGTCGACCTGATCGACGCCGAGCTTCTGGCGCAACTGCCGAGAGGGGCCGGCCTGGTCAACGTCGCCCGCGGGGTCCACGTCGTGGATGGGGATCTGCTCGACGCCCTCGACTCCGGGCACATCCGCCACGCCTTCCTGGACGTGTTCCGCACCGAGCCGCTTCCGTCCGAACATCCCTTCTGGAAGCATCCCCGGATCACGATCACGCCGCACATGGCTGCACCGACGTTCCCATCGTCTGGCTCGACGTTCGTCGCCAACCAGCTCGCACGACTGGAGCGAGGCGATCCACTCGAACAACTGGTCGACCACGCACAGGGCTATTGACGTCGGCGCCCCACCGCCCCGACGGGCGATACGATCAGGTTGTGGACTCCGAGCTCTTCGAGATCGAGACCGGTGATCGGCCGGCTGTGGTGGACCTCACCGAGAGGGTCTCTCGGTTCTGCGCCGATCGCGGGGACGGGCTCGTATCGGTCTTCGTCCCACACGCCACCGCCGGTCTCGCCGTCATCGAGACCGGCGCGGGCAGTGACGCCGACCTGTTGACCGCGCTCGACGACCTCCTGTCGAGTCGGCACGGCCACTGGCGTCACGACCACGGCAGCCCCGGACACGGGCGGGACCACGTGATGCCTGCGTTCATCTCGCCGAGCTTGACGGTGCCGGTGATCGGAGGGCGGATGCAACTGGGAACATGGCAATCGATCACGCTCGTCGATCCCAACGTGGACAATCCCCGCCGAACCGTCAGGGTGTCGTTCCTGCCTGCCTGAGACGGCTACACCGAAACCGGCTTCGAGAAGTCGTGGTGGCTGCTGCCGGCCTCGTAGGCGGCCGCCGCCCGAAACACGAGGTCATCTCGGTGCTTGGCAGCGGCGATCTGGATGGCCGCGGGCAGCCCGGCATCGGTGAGTCCGCACGGAACGGTCGCCGCCGGCTGCTGGGAGAGGTTGAACGGGAGCGAGAAGGGCGACCACGTCTGCCAGCGCCTGTGCGGCCATCCCTCGGGGACCTCGCGGCCGGCGGTGAATGCGGTGATCGGCATGGTCGGTGTGACGAGCAGGTCGTAGTCCTCGAGAACACGAGCGAGGGCGACCGCGACGTCGGTCCGAGCCTGGGACGCCTCGACGTAGTCGAGCGCCGACAGCCTTCGACCCTCCTCGGCGATCTCGACCAGGCCGGGATCGACATCGGCGAGACGGTCGGCCGGAAGACGAGCGACGACGGCGGCGGCGCCTGCGTACCAGAGCGTCTCCCATATCTCGGTTGGGTCGGGAATCCCGGGATCGACGAGGTCGACCGTCGCCCCGAGTGACTCGAGGGTGTGGGCGGCGGCCGTGACGAGGTGATCCACCTTCGGATCGACTGCGGCGAAACCCAAGCTCGGACTGAACATGACCCGCAAGCCGGCGATTCCCGGGGTCGGATCGACCGAGCCGGCAAGATCGGGAAGCGCAGTCCAGTCCCGTGCGTCGTACGAGGCGATGACGTCGTACAACATCCGGCAGTCCTGGACGGTTCTCGCCATCGGCCCGGCGTGCGCCAGGGTGCCGAAGGGGCTCATCGGTGCATACGGGACACGTCCGTACGTGGGCTTGAGCCCGACCGTTCCGGTGAATGCCCCGGGTATGCGGATCGATCCACCGCCATCCGTGCCGAGGGCGAGCGGGGCCATCCCTGCTGCGAGCGCAGCGGCGCTGCCCCCGCTCGACCCGCCCGGGGTCGTGCTCGGATCCCACGGGTTCCGGGTGATCCCCGTGAGCGGGCTGTCTGTCAGACCCTTCCACCCGAAGTCCGGGGTCGTGGTCTTCCCGAGCAGAACGGCTCCAGCCTCGCGCAGGCGGGCGACGGCTGGTGCGTCCGAGCCCGCCGGCTCCGGGCTCGTGAGAAGCGACCCCTTGCGGGTCGGCCAGCCCGTCGTGTCGAAGACGTCTTTGATTGCGACCGGCACGCCGTCGAGCGGCCCCAGCGGCTCGCCCGCGCCGTACCGGTCCTGGGCGGCCCGCGCCTGTCTGAGGCTCTCGTCGGGGTCGAGATGACAGAAAGCGTTGATCGCCGGGTCGAGCTCCTCGATTCGCTCCAGGAAGTGCCGGGTGATCTCGACTGGACCGAGTGCTCCAGTGGCGTAGGCAGCCGAGATGTCTGCAGCGGTCATGGTCTCGAGTCTGTCGGTCATGGGCCCATTCTCGTCGATGGATTCCGGACGCTGCAGAGGATGGTCGACTCTGGGGCGCGACAAACCTCCCTCAGGCGTTCCACTTCTCCTGACCTGAGCCGTACGCTCTCGCGCCATGTCAACTGAACCATCGTTCGTGTACCCCGTTGCACATCGAGAAGACACCGTCGACGACTACCACGGCACCTCCGTACCTGATCCCTACCGGTGGCTCGAGGACCCTCAGACCGACGAGACAAGGGCCTTCGTCGAGGCGCAGAACGACCTGACACTGCCGTACCTGGCGTCACTCCCCGAGCGACCGGCGCTCGCCGACCACATGCGTCGGACGTGGAACGTTCCGAGGACGTCCGCCCCGGTGGCTCGGAACGGTGTCAAGGTCTGGTCGCACAACGACGGGCTGGCCGACCAACCGATGCTCATGGTCGAGGACGGCGACGGACGACGCGTGCTGCTCGATCCGAACACGATGTCCGAGGACGGCGCGGTCGCCATCACCCAGAGCTCGCTCTCCCCGGACGGGGCTCTGCTCGCGTACAACGTCGCCGAAGCGGGAAGCGACTGGCAGGTGATCCGGTGCGTGCGTACCACCGACGGAAGTCCCCTCGCCGACGAGATCCGCCACGTCAAGTTCAGCGAAGTCACCTGGCACGGCGACGGGTTCTTCTACAGCCGCTTCCCCGACGTCGATCACACGTCGACCGAGACCGTGAGGAACCAGACGGTGTGGCATCACCGCCTCGGCACCGAGCAGTCCGAGGATCGGCTGGTCTTCGAAAACCCGGACGACCCGGATCCGGGCTACGGAACGATGCTCACCCCCGACGAGACGTACCTCGTGCTCATCGAGTGGCGCGGGACATCGAGGGCGAACGGGGTGCTCTACCGGCCCTTGGACGACCCGGACGCAGACTGGACCCGGCTGGTCGAGACCGAGATCGGGCAACACATGGTGTTGGCACACGTGGACGGCTCCTTTCTCGTCCACACCGACGTCGACGCCCCAAACGGTCGGATCGCCCGCATTCCTCTCGACGACCCCACCACCTACGTCGATGTCGTTCCGGAGGGCCCCGAGCCGATCGCAGCAGCCGGGGCCGCGGCCGGCGGGTTGTGGTCTCTCGCGCTCCACGAGGCGTCCCACAGGATCGATCTGTTCGATCTCGATGGCACGAGCCGTGGCAGCATCGACCTGCCCGAGCCCGGAACGGTGTCGGAGGTCAACGGTCGGTTCCAGGACCCGGAGGTGTTCGTCGGATTCCAATCGTTCGTTCGGCCGCCCTCGGCCCTGCGCTGGGTGGACGAAGCCGTCGACGTGTTCGCCGGGGCCGAGCCATCACCCATCGCCGCGCAGGTGACGATCGAACGGGACCACGCCACCTCGAGTGACGGTGCCGAGGTCGGCATGTTCGTCCTCCGGACCAACAACGGGCATCTCCCCGCCCCAACCGAGCTGTACGGCTACGGGGGCTTCACGATCGATGTGACGCCGATGTTCAACCCGGCCCGATTGGCATTTCTCGAGGCCGGCGGCGTGGTCGTCTCCGCCAACCTGCGAGGAGGCTCAGAACTCGGCGAGCACTGGCATCAGCAGGGGATGCTCGGCAACAAACAGCAGGTCTTCGACGACTTCATCGCGTGTGCGGAGCGCATCATCGAACGTGGCATCGCAACGCCCGACACCCTTGCGATCCGCGGCGGTTCGAACGGCGGGTTGTTGACTGCCGCGGTGATGTTGCAGCGCCCGGAGCTGTTCGGGGCGGTGGTGTCCCAGGTTCCGGTTGCCGACATGCTCAGATACCAGTTGTTCACCGCCGGCCGCTACTGGACGGTCGAGTACGGAGACGCGATCGAGGATCCCGAGGCGTTCGCCTGGCTCATCGCGTACTCCCCGTACCACCGGGCCGCCGACGCCGACGCCTCCTCACTCCCGCCCCTGCTCATCACGACCGCCGAGACCGACGATCGGGTCGTGCCGATGCACTCCTTGAAGCTGGCGGCAGCGCTGCAGCATGCTGCCGGTGGCGCCTCGGATCGACCGCTCCTGGTGCGGGTCGAGACCCGTGCAGGACATGGCATGGGGAAGCCGACGTCGAAGCTCATCGAGGAATCGGCAGACGTCTTCGGCTTCATACTCCATCACTGCCGAGGCGAATAGACCTGCAGGATCCGCTCGTTGGTCGCCGGCCACACCTCGAGCGACCACGAACCGAAGTCCTCGTCGGCAATCGAAACGGCTGCGAGCCCGGCAACCGGATCGACCCACAGGAACGAGCCGGAGCCACCGAAGTGCCCGAACGTCGAGGGGGCGTTCGACGGAGCCGTCCAGTGCGGGTCTTTGCCGTCCTTGATCTCGAAGGTGAGCCCGAACGGATTCGGATCGAACGAAGTCAGCCCCGGGAGCATGCCGGCGAGGTCCGGGAAGTGCGGACGCGTGGCCATGTCGAGCGTCGCGTCGGCGATGAGCGTGGGAGCGAGCAGTTCCCGCGCGTACACCAGGAGGTCGGAGATGGTGGAGTGCACCCCGTGAGCAGGTGATCCTCTCAGCTCCGTGGACGCCATACCGAGCGGCTCGAAGACGGCCTCCCTCAGATATGCCTCGAATGCGATCCCGGTTCGGACCGTCAGGTGTTCGCAGAATCTCTCGATACCGACATTCGAGTACACCCGCCGCTTGCCGACCGGCGACACCTGGCGATCGTCGTCGAAACCGAGCCCCGAAGCGTGGGCGAGGAGATGCCGGACCGTCGACCCGTCCGGCCCTGCGGGTTCGTCCAGGTCTATCGACTCCTCCTCGATGGCGACCAGCGCCGCAAAGCCCACCATCGTCTTCGAGATCGAGGCGATCCGGAACGGTTCGGTGGGGTCTGGGCCTGCACCGAGAGTGGAGTTGGCGTCGGTGACGCCGATGCTGGCCCACCTCACGGGCCAGCCACTCGTCCAGGAGGTCAGATCATCCATGGCTGCGAACATAGCCGCACCGGGTCGTTCAGTCTCCGGCCTCGATGGAGGCGACCAGACCCTCGCCATCGAGACCGCACCGCAGGTCGAGCGACACCGACCCGGCGATGGCGATCGCTCCGGCCATCGAGGGCATGTGGTCGAGGACGAAGGCACCCGGGCAGGTCGTCTCGGCGTAGTCGCCGTGCCCCGCGAGCGTCGCCGGGTCGATCCCGTACTCCTGCGAAGCCCACGCGAAGAGCCCGACGGTCGTCGCGATCTGGGCGGTCGTCGGTTCCTGGTCGTCGAAGTCGCCTTCCATACACACCAGGAAGTGACCGGTCGGGTCGTATTCGGTGCCCGTGTCACCGCGAAATGCGACATCTCGGCCCTCATAGGCAAGACCGGCACGATCGACCAGGAAGTGGTACGCGAGGTCGGGCCAGCCGAGCGACTGGTGGTAGCGCTGATGCCGACGGGCGCGCTCCGGCCCCTGGGTGAGCGACGTCTGGCTGACGGCGGTGTGGTGCAGCGTCAAGCGGACCGGTTGGTGTGGCTCCATCCCACCGCCCGCAGGCGCTGCACCCCAGGCAGCGCGACACGCAACGACCACGTCGACCGACGCGACAGTCGACGCCGGAGGATCGGGCTCGGGTGAAGGCGGAGGAGGAACCGTCGAAGACACCCGAGCGACCGACGTCGTCGTGACGTCCGGAACGACGACGCGAGACGTCGTCGTCGACCCGGTGGGCCCGGAGGCAGGAGCTTCGAGTCCCCTGACGAGCGAGCCGAGCACTGCGGAACCCCCCAAGGCGCCGAGCGCGGCGAGCAGTCGTCTCCGCGTCGCATCCGGTTGACGGTGACCCATTGCACGAGGGTATCGAAGCGGTCAGGTGGCTCGTCGACGTCGTCGTGATTCGTCGCCGCTCTCCAGAGCAGCAGGATGGGGTCGGCTCTATGGTGGACGCAGCCGTCGAGGAGAGCGATGCTCAAACGTCAGTCCGACAAGGTCGAGTTTCTCAGGAAGATCCCGCTGTTCGAGGGCATGTCCAAGAAGGACCTCACGGCCGTCGCGCGTGCAGCGGATGAGACCGAAGTCTCGAGCGGCGAAGTGATCGTCTTCCAGGACGACCCCGCTCCCGCCGCCTACATCCTCGTGACCGCCGAGGCCATCGTCCGCAGGAACAACCGCAAAGTCGCGGAGCTGGGGCCCGGCGACGTGGTGGGAGAGCTCGCATTGATCTCCGATGCCCCTCGCAACGCCACCGTCGTCGCCACCACCAACGGCACCGTGTTGGAGGTTCCCCGTCGACACTTCCTCGGTCTCATCGGCGACTCCCCCGCCCTCGCCAGACGCGTGATGGCCCAGTTGGCGGACCGGCTCGCCGCAGCCGACAAGAAGCTCTACGGCTGATCCGACGCCGAGAAAGCCGCCGATCGTCGCGTCGATCGGCCATCATGGTGTCATGCCGGTCTACAACGGAACCATCCAGCTGGAAGGCGACCCGAACGTACTGCCTGCAGTGATCACCGTCGACGACGGGCGAATCGTCATCTCGTCACGTCAACAGCCCATCGGCCAGTGGACGCTGTCGAGCGCCGGATTCAGACGTGCCCGCGACGGCATCGTGATGTCGGTCGAGGACGGCGTGCTCCTGATGGTGGTGGAGAACAACGATTCGCTCGCCCGAGCCGTCGGCCTCCGTGAGCAGAACCGAGCCACGGAACGTCGAATCCAGGCCGCAGAGCCCACACCTGGCACCGACGAGCCCAAGCCGGCGAAGGAATCGCGCTCTGCCGAGGAGATCGCCAAGGAGATCGCGTCGGACATCGACCCGTACGTGTCGGATGTACGGGCCGGGCTCTCGCAGATCCGTCTGGACCGGAACCAGTGGATCGGGGTCGGCGTGGCGCTGGTACTCGCATTCGTCTTCCCAACGGTCTCGGTGCTCCTGCTCAGCATCGTTGGAGCGCTTGCCGTGCTGGCAGGAGGCATCGGGCTCTTGGAGCCCGAGTTCGAGTCGAAGTTCCCGGAGCAGTTCTCGCCGGTGCGGGTCCTGATGATCGGGGTCGCGGCGTTCCTGCTGGCCGCAATCGTGCTCGTCGTTCGCTGACTGCCAGACTGCTTCCCATGTCCGATGCACAGAACGAAACCCTCGAGTATCTCCGTTCCGTCATCGACGGACGCAGCTCCGTCGAGTGGTTCACCGACTCGATCACCGGCTCCGACCTCGTGAGCGCCCCGATGGACGTGTTCCTGCGGACGACAGATGGCGCCGTCACCTGGGGATGGTCGGTGCAGCCGATCCCTGTCGACCCAGGTCTGCGAAGCTTCCGTCGGTTCCGCTCCGAGGACGACCTCGTCATCCTGACCGACGCCGACGAGCCGGAGCTCCTCTTCATCCCGCACACAGTGGAGCTGCATTCGATCGGCAACGGTCGCCAGGCCGCATTCTCGGTGGGCATCTCCTCGAGCGCCGTCCCGGATGCGTCCACCGCATTCGATATGGAGAAGGCGGCACGCTCGCTCGACGGGCGGTACTCGATCGACCCGGCGTTCCCGCACGAGACGATCTCCCGAGCTCTCCGGCTCTGGACGGCGTCGCTGCTCGAGGAGGACGTCGAATTCGAGTGGATTCCGCTGTCCGAAGACGCCGAAGCCGAGATCGAAGAGCTGACCGCCGGCGAGGACGGCGACGACGAGCCGTTCGTCGGGTTCGACGACGAGATCGCCGACATCCTCTCCGACTTCGCTTCCATCGCCTGGTTCCAGGCAGATCTGACCTGGCCGGACTCCGACAATGTCGAGGCTTTCCGCGACCACATCGATGTGCGCTTCCGATCACCGGCCGAGGGCCTCGTCTACCTCGCCTCGATCGGCCCGCTCGGCTCAGGGGACGATCCCTGGATCACGACGACGGACAACGGCGGCCTCATGAGTCTCGATCGCTCCGACCCCACCGTCATCGGGCTCGCGCCCGACCGCCTCGTGATCGCCCTGAGCCGGAAGTCCGACGGATACGAACCGGCCGGACTCGCAACACCCTGGGGTCGGCCTCCGACCTCGGACGAATGGGCGGAGCTGCGGAAGTTCGCCACCGAACACACCGACACCCTCATGATCCAGGCTCCGGGTTGGAGCGAGGACCGGGTCGCCGACGCCCTGGCGACGTGGGCGCGCCTGTGGGGCGACGCCGAGGTCGAGTTCGGATACGACTACGACGATCCCATCCCTCAGGCGACGATCGCAGCGAACGAGGCGCTTGCCGAGGCAACGGCGACATCCAACCAGTTCGTCCGAACCGCAACCGAGAACCGATGTGTCCACTCCGAGCCCGGAACGGCACCCAACGAGGTCCCGTTTCCGTGCGGCAGGCCGGCGACCCACTACTACACACCCGGAGGATCGGCCGAAGGCGTGGTTCTCGTCTGCGACGATCACATCCCGACGAACGTGAGCGCCTCACCGCTGCTGAAGTAGGGCGAGCCTGGCGGCTCGCCGCTCTCGGCTGTCGGCTGTCTCGCGCCTGTGGGTGACGGTCGGGTTCGGGGCATCATCTCGAGCCGACGAGCACCCGCAGGCGCGGACGTCGGAGAACGGACGGCCGTTTTGCTTCGTCCGTCGAAACCGCCATGATCCGTTGACGAGAACCCCAAGGAGAAACGATGGAGATGCAATACCGCCGGATGGGCGACTCCGGTCTGAAGCTGAGCGTGCTGTCCTTCGGCTCGTGGATCACGTTCGGGGGCCAGATGGGCCTCGACGAGAGCCTCCAATGCATGCAGAACGCCAGAGACGCCGGCGTCAACTTCTTCGACAACGCCGAGGCATATGCCGGTGGCGAGTCCGAGACCCTCATGGGACAGGCCATCCGAGAGCTGCAATGGCCCCGCTGGTCCTACGTGGTCTCGACGAAGTTCTACTGGGGGATCCACGACGGGCCGAACACCAGGGCCACCCTCAATCGGAAGTACCTCGTCGAGGCGATCGACGCATCTCTCGAACGGCTGCAACTGGACCACGTCGATCTCGCCTACTGCCATCGGCCCGATCCGGACACGCCGCTCGAAGAGACGGTCTATGCCATGTCGGAGATGGTCTCCAACGGGAAGGCCCACTACTGGGGCACGTCGGAGTGGTCGGCGGCTGAGATCTATGCCGCCTACGAGATCGCCGAGCGCCATCATCTCCACAAGCCGCAGGTCGAACAGCCTCAATACAACATGTTCCATCGCGATCGAGTCGAGGACGAGTACACCCGTCTGTACGAGGACATCGGGCTCGGCACCACGACATGGAGCCCGCTCGCCTCGGGCCTCCTCACCGGCAAGTACATCGGGGGCCAGGTCCCTGAGGGAAGCCGCGCCGACCAGTCCGAGGGAATGCGTCGCCAGCTCACCGACGAGGCGAGAAATGCCCAAGTCAAGCAACTGGCCGACGTCGCCGACGAACTGGACTGCTCGCTCGCCCAACTCGCCATCGCCTGGTGCGCGTCGAACCCGAACGTCACGTCGGTCATCACCGGTGCGAGCCGGCCGAGCCAGGTCACCGAGAACATGGCGGCGCTCGAGGTGCTGGACAGGCTCGACGAGGAGATCCTCGACCGGATCGACTCGATTCTCGAGGGCTGAGTTCGGACCCGGTCCGGTTCTCCGGATCGGACAGAGCACCGATGCAGAGGTCGCCGTGGCGCGTGCCGTGAGCGCGTAGGATCGCGAGCGTGGAGGAAGTCGTCCGCGACCGGATCATCACCGAACTCGACACTGCCGTCGCTTGCTCGCAGCTGGTGATGGTTTCGTCGATCGCAGGTGGCGGCGTGACCACGCTGCTCGATCACTGGAGCGATCGAGGGCAGACATTCGGAACCCGCTGCGGTGACATCACGCCCCAGCGCCCGCTCTCGGCGTTCGCTCGTCTCGTCGATGTCGACATCTACGCCGTTGTCGAGAGACATGGGCTCGAGACGGCCGCCCACCAGGTGGTGGCAGGTTTCGGAGACGACGTCCAGAGCCGATCGCTGTTCATCGACGATGCCGACCGGATCGACCAGGGCTCGGCGCGGCTCGCCGCCGTGCTCCTGCGACCTCCGCACCGGGTATGCCTGATCCTGGGCCATCACCACAGCCCTGCGACGCACCCATCCTTGGAGATGCTCGTGGATGCGGTCGATCCTTCCCAGATCTCACGGGTGGTCGTTCCGCCGCTCGACGGAGGCGAGGTCGGCAGGTTCTTCGACGATCCGGACCGAGCTGACGCAGCGCTCGAAGCGACCGGAGGCAACCCTCTGGCGTTGACCTTCTACTCGGACGGAGCATTCGCCTCGGTGGGAGCCACGATTCTGGAGCGGTTCGATCGCTTGTCACCCGATGGACAGGCGATCGTCGCGCTCCTCGCCGCCAGCCCCGGTTGGCTGCCGACCACGACGCTCAGCTCGCTGGGGCGGCCGTGGGAGGCACAGGCCGAAGCACTCGAGCGAAGCGGACTCGTGATCGTCGATCCGTCTGGGCTGAGGTGTCGACACGACAAGATCAGGCGGGTGCTCTACGAGGAGATGACTCCGGTCAGACGGCGGTTCGTGCATGCAGAGCTCCTCGGCCAACTGGCCGGATCCGAAGATCTCACACTGGTCATGCACCACGCCGTCGGAGCCGGAGATGTCGAGCGAATCATCGAGATCGGCCCCAGGGCGGCGGAGGCGGCGGAAGCGGTGGGGGCCCATCGTGAAGCGGTCGGACATCTGCGCGACGTTCTCGCCTACGAGCACTCGGTCGACGAGTCCGAGAGATCGGACCTGCACGCCGCCCTCGCACGTTGCACCGCGGCGGCCGAGGAATGACCGCTCAGACCGTGTAGCTGTCACCCCAGCCGAGCGGAACGAACTCGATCCCCGCCTCCCTGAGCGGTCCTGCGACCAGACCCGGGAGGAAGCTTCGGCCCTGTTCGGACAGATAGAAGTCATGCGCCGGAATCACCTGACGTGGGGCGAGTCGTTTGGCGAAGTCGACAGACGCCGTCGAAGAACCCCACGGAGCGAGCAGCGACAGCGAGAGCACCGGCGCCGAGACCGTGAGGCCGTAGCTGTCCCCGGGATGGGTGAACAGCTCGCCGACGGTCCAGGCCCTGTTTGGCGGAGTGGCGCCGTTCGGGATCCGCTCGTGGACGAGGTCCTCGACCTTCGTCCCGGCTGGCACTTCGGTGGAGACGTCGATGTCGGACTTCGAGAGCATCGTCTGAACGGCCTGGTTCGAGAAGACCTCCAGATCCGACCTGCGATCCCGGAGCCACCGGACGAAATCGGGGTGGACATGATCCCCGTGCTCGTGGGTGATGAGCACCCTGGTGACGTCGCCGATCGAGTTCAGATCGATGGCGCCCGAGGTGAAGGTGAAGAAGTCCGGATCGATGAGGGTCGAGTGATCGTCTGCGGTCACGATCACGCAAGAGTGGGTGAGTCTTCTGATCGTCGTCATGGCTCCGAACCTACCGATGTCGCCAGAACTTCGCAGCGACGGCACATGACCCGGCAGGGGATCGTCGCCGTTCCCCGAGAGCGCCACTGAATGCGAAAGCAGTGGGGACATGGCGGGTGGCGGTACGATCCGGCCGTGATCGACTCCTCCGGCTCTCCCTTCCCGGTCCGTCCGGACATCGAGGACCGCCTGGATGCGACGTGGAGTCACCTCGCAGGACCGGGAACGTGGTTCACGGGACGTGAACGCCTCCAGATGGCACACCGTGCACGTCAGGCGAGATCCGGTGCCGACCTCGAACCCACCGGCGAGCCGACCGACGACATCGTCGAGCGCATCGCAGCCCGCCCTGCGACCACGAGCCGCGAGTGGATCGAGACGATGGTCTCGTCGCTCGGCAACGAGGAGCGCTACGTCGAGGCAATGGGGATCGCCGCCAGGGTCGTGATGGCCGACACCTTCGCTCGGCTCATCGGCGTGACCCCGTTCGAACTTCCTCCACCCCGTCCTGGGAAGCCCACGATGCAGCAGGTCGAGCCGCGCCCCAAGAGGATCCGCTCGTGGATCAGCGTGGGATCGGCGCTGATACCTCCGTTCACGCAGGCACTGGTGCCGCACGAGAACGCCATGACCTACCCGCTGATCGAGACGCTCTACATGACTGGCGAAGACATGGCAGACCCAGACTTCCGTCGAGGTGGGCTCCATCGAACTCAGATCGAATTGGTGGCGTCGGTGCTCTCGTATGGAAACGAATGCTTCTACTGAACGCTTGCGCACACACGGATGCTCAGGTGGAGCGCCGAGACAACCGGCAGGGACGTCGATATCAATGCGGTCGGCAACGCCGAGATCGATTCGAGGGTCGAGGCCGGGTTTGCGCTGTCATCGCTCGGACGCGCCGGGGCGAACCTCATCGCAGCGGATCCCACCGCAGCCGAACGCGTCGCAGCCGAGTTGGGTCCGGCGGCAGCATCGGACGCAGCTGCGGTGGCGGCGGCGTTCGAGGGGCTCAACCGGATCGTGGACGGGGTCGGCCTGCCGGTCGGACGTGGATCCCGGCGTGACGACGCCGACATCATCGAGGGCCTCGGGCTCGAACGTTTCCCGCACGCGCACCACGGTGCCTGATCGTCGATTCGCCCTTCTGCGGACTCCCTTCGACTCCCGGGATGCGAAGCTGACGTGCGCCATGCTTGACTCGGGGCCATGAATCTCCAGGCCGATCTGCCGCTTCTCCTGGTCCTGGCGGCGCTGCTCGCCTTCTCGATCTTCATCGCCGCCGCCGAAGCCGCGTTCCTGCGCGTCCCCGCGGTCCGTGTCGAGGCGATGGCCGCCGGAGGCTCGCGACGCGCCCGCCGCCTGCAGGAGATGACTTCGCGAATGTCCAACGTGCTCAATGCGATCCTTCTCGCGGCGCTTCTCAGTCAGATCGCAGCGGCAACCGTCGCCGGCATCCTCGCCATCAGGTGGTTCGACGAACGCATCGGCCCGACCATCGCGTCCGTCGGCCTGACGGTGATCATGTACATCTACGCCGAGGCGATCCCGAAGACCTATGCCGTGCGAAACGCCGACAGGGTGGCTCTCCTCACCGCAATCCCGTTGGCGATCGTCGAGCGAATCCTCCGCCCGATCGTCTCGATCCTGGTCTGGATCGCCGATCTTCAAATGCCCGGGAAGGGCATGGAGGGCTCGCCCACGGTCACCGAAGACGAATTGCGCATGCTTGCGACTGCGGCGGCGACCGAGGGGGAGATCACCGACGAGGACGCTCAGCTCATCGATCGGGCCTTTCGGGTCGGTGACCGCGAAGCCGACGACGTCATGGTGCCCCGCACCGATGTCGTCGCCGTCGAAACCACGATGACGGTCCACGAGGCCATCGACATCGCCATCGAATCCGGCCACCGTCGGCTACCCGTCTACGTCGAGTCGAGGGAGAACATGACGGGCGTCGTCGGGCTGAGGGACATGATCGCCGTTCCGGTCGAGCGTCGGCACATCGTCGAGGTCGGCTCGCTGGCCGAGGAGGTTCTCGTGGTGCCCCAATCGAAGCGGGTCCTCGACCTCCTCCAGGAGATGCAGCAGACCACCACCCACCTGGCCGTCGTCGTCGACGAGTACGGCGGCACCGCGGGTCTCGTCACGGTTGAGGACATCGTCGAAGAGCTCCTCGGGTCGATCAGCCTGTCGCCGGTGTCCGAGGAGATCAGCCGGGTCGACGAGGACACCTGGGTCGTCGATGGGACGGTTCCCGTCGAGGATCTTGGCGAGCTGATGAACCGCGACCTCGAGGACGACGACTGGAACACGGCGGCCGGTCTGCTCATGGCCGAACTGGGCCGAGTGCCACGACTCGGGGACAAGGTCACCTACGAAGGCCACACCTTGAAGGTCATCGGACTTCGTGGCCGGCGTATCACCCGCATCGAAGTGCGCCGGCTCTGACCGGCCTGGATCCCCGGGCCGCAACGGTCTGTCTACGTGGCTGCGAAGAGGCCGGGGGCGAGCTCACCGTCCCAGCTTCCGCTCGAGACGAGTGGTGCGGCGAGAGCGGCGACGGCGTCGGCACTCTTGGCCATCCGGCCATTGCCACCCGTGACGGCAACGACACCATCGGCCACCTCATCGACGATGGGCAGACCCGTCGGGGTTCGCGTGTAGACACAGGGTCGAGATCGAATCCGGCCGAAGACGATCGGGGGCAGGAGATCGGAGAGGGCCTGGGACATCGCCGGAAGCCGGATGCGGTGCTCGGTCCCCGTCATCCACTCGACGATCGACTCTGCGGTGTCGAGATCGGGACTCGCCCCCACCTCGGCACCGAACTTGATCGCCCACCCGTCGCCGCCGCGGATCGGCGGAGTGAGGTATCCCTCGACGACGGCGCCGTCGGAGCTGAGACGCCCGATGCATGGGAGCCCGGCGAGCCGCTCACCCACGTCGTCGGGAACGGCCGCGTCGATCACCACTTCGCCCGACACCGAGAGATCGAGTCCAAGGAGCTCCCTCGTGCCTGCGCCGGCGGCGACGGCGACCCGGTCGAACAGGGCGGTCTCGCCATCTGAGAGCGTCACCGAACACCTGCCCGCGTTCGAATCGACGGCCACCACCACCCTTGGGTCGAAGGATGCTCCTGTGATCATTGCGAGCGTTCGATGGGCCCGCAACATCTCTCTGGGCGCCACATACCCGGCAGGAGAGCGCTCCAGCAACGATGGATCGCCGGAAGGTCCGATCACGCCCTCCCAGCCGCCCAGACCTGCGCGGTGGTCGACGCCGAACGCCCGGCCGACCGCTCGAAGCGGTTCGAGCGGACGTTCGGAGCCGGCCGACCACAACACGCCGACGGGATGATGGAAGCGGACGCCGGAGCGCGCTTCGATGTCCGGATACCCGGCGATCGCGCGGGCAGCCAACGTGGCCCAGACATCCGAACCGTCGAGGACCCGCGTGATCCTGCCGGAATCGTCGTGGCTGGAGAACGGCCGCTTCCCGTGTCCGGGCCCGAAGCAGACCACCCGGTGCCCGGCCTCGGCGAGCCGGCGGGTCAGCGCAGACCCGACCAGACCGGCGCCGACGACCGCATACAGATGCTTCATCACGCGCCGTCGGGCTGGCGGACCGTTGCGATCGCACGCTCGACTCCGGCCGTGATCAGTCCGACGGGTAGTCCGAACCTTCGCGATTTCCTGCGAGAGAGCCGAGCCCAGGCACGGATCGCCCGTCTGACCTGCGGGTCGGGATCGAACCGTCCGCCGGCGGTGCGCTCCGCGCCCGTGAGCTCGTCCGGTTCGAGGCTGGAAGCCAGTTTCGAATGCACATCTCGTTCGACCACCTGAGCCAACGAGCGATAGACCCGGCCCTCCCGTGGATGGTTGCTCTCGAGCCAGGTCGCAGCGTTCTCGACTCTCACGCGGAACCCGCCGACCGTCGTCGCGAGCACCGAGAGGCTCACGGGATCGTTGCCGGTGCGCCTAGCTGCCCGGTACGGCGCATCAGCGAGACCGGCGATCGCCTCGGAAGACTCGGCGAAGCGTGCCCGACGTATCTCGCGACGACTCATGGGCGCCGGATCGCCTCGGACCCGCCGGCTCGCCCGCTGGGATCTGCGTACTCGATCTGGTGCATGTGCCCTCTCCAGACGACAGGTGCACGCTACCTGGTGTTCCGTTCGAAGAACCGGCCGAGCCCTTCGAGGGTCTCCCGGAACTCCTCGTCGTGACCCTGCGACACCGTGTGGGCCACTTCGTGTGCGATGACCCAAACGGTTGCCGGACGATCGATCTGGATGAGTCTCGAAGCCGGGGAGTAGCGTCCCCCGAGATCTCCAGGAAGCTCATCCACGACCTCCACCGTCACCTGTGGACCGCCGACCACGTCGATCATCGCATCGACATAGGACTGGACCTCAGAATCGGGGACGACCAGTGAAGCCATCTCGGCCATGGTGGTCCCCATGCCGGCTGCGACGATGTGCTGTTCCACCACGCAGTAGTCGAACCGGCAGACTTCGAGCCCGTTGTCGGCGATCTGCGGGGTTCGGGCGTCGATGAGATTGAAGAGCGGGATCGAGAACATCGACAGTGCCGCCGCGACGCCGATGATGCGCCACGACAGCGGGATTCGGCGGCGTCCGATCGGGTCCTCGTCGGGCTCATCCCAGTCGTCGACTTCGAAGTCGGCATCGTCCGGTTCGTCTGGAAACACGACGTCATGATCGTCGAACGGGCGGATTGTGCGAACCAAACGCTCGGGGAGCGGCCATACTCCCGATCGACCACGACGGGAGGCAGCGTTTGAGCCGGCTCATCAGCGCCGTTGCGATTCTCATCGCAGCCGTCGTTCCGTCCTCAGAGGTTGCGCGCTCGAGTTGTCCTCCCGACATCCCCCGCGCCGGGTTCACCGACGTGTATCCACTGTCGACGCACGCATTCGACATCGATTGCCTGGCCTGGCGGTCGATCGTCGACGACGAGGGCGAGTTCGGCCCACGGGAGCCGTTGGCGCGCTGGGAGATGGCCGCCTGGCTCGACTCGGCCCTCCGCTGGGTACAGGATCGCTACGAGATCCCACAGACCACGTTCCTAGACACGTTCGGCGTGCCGTCGCAGGAGAGCATCGAGGCGCTCAGGAAACTCGATGTCACGCTCGGCGTCGGCGACAACCGATTCGATCCGTATGGAACCGTGCCGAGATGGCAGATGGCGCTCTTCCTCACGAGAACCTACAGCGCGGCAGGATTCCGGCTACCGCTCGCAACGGACCAGGGATTCGTCGACATCGCCGGCCACACCCCGGCGATCCAGACCGCCATCAACCAGCTGGCCATGCTCGGCATCACCAGAGGTACCGGGCCCGCCACGTTCTCACCGGACACTCCCGTCACGCGCGAACAGATGGCCTCTTTCGCTTCACGGCTGCTTGAGGGGATCTGGGTCGTTCAACCGGTGGCTTCGTCTTGCGACGGAGCGACCCTTCCGGTCCGGTGCACCGGATCGCTCGTCGAGGTGTCGCCTGCACGCGACACTGCGCTCCGGGTGCCGATGTTCATGTTCGACCATCTCGGTGATCTGGACCTCGCTTCGACCGTCCTGATGGATCCCGACACGCGGATCGACCTGTTGATCGATGGCAACCCCGTCCCGACGACGGTCTCCTCGCACCGCAGCAGCGGGGCCGTCTACCGCTACTGGGCGGGAACGATCCCGGCAGGTACACGAGGGACGGTGGTCGTGGAGGCCCGAGTCTCGATCGGCGGCGTGTCGACTGCAGTCCGAACAGTCTCGATCGAGTTTCGCTGAGTCACGTCCTGCGCTCTCCGGGCTCGGTCACCATCGATCGCAACACGGCGAGTGCCACGAGGTCCACGAGCACGGCAGTCGAAGCATTCCAACCGAAACCGAGATTCGTGAACAGCAACGGCCCCGCGACTCCGGACAGCGCTCTCCCCAGGCTGATCGCGACGACGAGCCAGGCGAGATAGCGACCTCGACCGCCCGGGACCAGTTCGGACGCGAGCGGAAACGTCGAGACGATGAGGAACTCGAACCCGGCGAAGGCGACCAGCGCCCCTCCAACGCCGAGGACCACCGACCCACCGGAGAGTCCCATCGTGGCGTAACCCACGGCGTTGATCACGAGGCCGATCGAGACGGCGCGCTTCTTCCCGAGCCGGTCGGTGAAGACACCGGTGGAGAACGCACCGGTGAGCTCGGCGAAACCGATGAGTGACGCCAGACCGGCGATCCCCACCAGTGCGATCGCGAACGCATCCTCGAGCCACGCTCCCAGAACCACAACAGTCAGCTCACCGCCCGCGGAGAACAGCATGGCGACGGCGAGCATGCCGACTGCCGACCGGTCCAGGCGAAGCTTGCCGCGCTCGGCCATGTCTGCGTGGTCGGGACCGAGGAGTCTCACACCGAGCAGCAATGCCAGCCCGACGATTCCGGCGATCACGCCGTAGGCGGTCTCCCAGCCGCTCGAGGAGATTGCCCACCCGACGAAAGGTGCCCCGAGCAGAAACCCGCCGGCCCAGGTGATCTCGAACGCCGCGAGCCAGCGGGCTCGAGATTCGTAGGGGACCCGATCCGACAGATACGCCTGACCGGAGACATCGAACACCGCCTTGCCGAGCCCCATCAGGACGAATCCGGCCATCACCCCGACGTACACACCGATCACGGCGGTGACGGCCGACCCGACGAAGAAGATCGCCAGCCCGACCAGGACGAGGGCTCGTCGGTCGTATCTCCGACCTGCGGTCACGATCGCCGGAGTGGCCATCGCCGCAGCCGACCGCGCCGCAACCAGCACACCCGCCGATTCGAGTGGCACGCCCAACCCGCGGGCGATCACGGGAAGGAACGGCGAGACGAGCCGATGCCCCGTGTTGATCACCAGCCTCGCCAGGGTGAGGAGGCCGAGTGCATTGAGCAGCGGACGTGACGACATGGTGCCTCTGGAGGGGAGCCGTGAGCGTATCGGATGCCGTATCGCGGTCGGAGATCTCAACCGGTTGAGACTGGCGGTGCGATCCGAACCCGATGGCCCGAGTCGGGACGACCCGGCCGATTCGGACTCGAAGCTGCGTACTCGGCCACGTGCTGTTGCGACGTGATGGTTGAGATCCGGTAGACCGGGTATCGAGCTGAGGCATCGGTGGTGGGTGCGGGTTCCCAGCGTCCACCGCCGATCTGATAGCGTTCCCCTGACTTTTGACCCAGACGACGAACCGAGGAGCAGCTGTGGTGAGCCGAGTCGAAGTGACGGACGACACATTCCGCAAACTTCGTATCTACAACATCGTGATGGCCGTGTTGCACGCCGTCCAGGGCGTGGCCGTGGTCGCCCTCGCAACCGACTTCTCGCTGCCCGTCACGGCTGCCTTCCCTGCTGGACCCCCGGGGACCGCCGCACCTGCGCCCGACACGCTGTTCGAGCTCAACGTGGCCTGGGCCGTGGCCGCCTTCCTCTTCCTCTCGGCGTTCTTCCACCTGCTCGTCGGTGTCCTGATGCCGGGGAGGTATCGAGATCAGCTGAGTCGCGGACAGAACCAGTTCCGCTGGATCGAATACTCGCTGTCGTCTTCGATCATGATCGTGTTGATCGCCGTGCTCCCCGGGATCACGAATGTCGCCGCCTTGATTGCACTGTTCGGCGTGAACGCCGGGATGATCTTCTTCGGGTCGGTTCAGGAGCGGTACGAGGAGCCGGGCGGCTCGCTCTGGCCGTTCTGGATGGGCTGCGTGCTCGGCATCGTCCCCTGGATCGCCATCGGGATCTATCTGGTGTCCCCGGGCAGCGACGCTCAACCTCCCGGCTTCGTGTACGGGATCTTCTTCTCACTGTTCGTCTTCTTCAACAGCTTCGCATTCACGCAGTGGGCCCAGTACCGACAGATCGGCAGGTGGAAGAACTACCTGTCCGGAGAGCGGATGTACATCCTGTTGAGCCTCCTGGCCAAGTCGGCACTGGCCTGGCAGGTGTTCGGTGGCACCCTCGTGCCGCCGGCCTGAGCCGAACGTGCTCGACGAGAAGACCAAGGCGCTCGCCTCGGGTCGGAATTTCGCCGTCCTGACGACGCTGATGCCGGACGGAACTCCGCAGTCCCACGTCATGTGGGTCGACCACGACGACGAACACATCTTGATCAACACCGAGGTCCACCGGAGGAAGTACGAGAACATCCGGAGGGATTCGCGGGCGACCGTCACGATCATGGACGCCAACGACGGGTACTCCTATTCCGAGGTCAGAGGCACGGTGGTCGAGGAGGTCGGCGGTCCGGAGGCCCGGCGACACATCGATGCGCTCTCCCATCGCTACTTCGGCAAGCCGTATCCGAATCAGATCCAGAGCGAACGGGTGATCCTCAAGATCCTGCCGGATCGAGAAATCGTCCACTGAACGAAGTCGGTCGGACACCTCTGCCCAGGTGCCCGACCGCATCTACGAGGTCTCAGCCACGGCGGGTTCGCCCCGGTGCCCGTCCGGGAGATCTCGACCTGCGCCTCAGTATCCGCCGAGAACGGCCCAGCGGTAGAAGCATTGCCGAAACCACCCGAATGCCTAGTCAGGTCAGGTGTCCCCGGAGGTCCACGTGCACGCTCACGGCGGCGTCCGGCTCGACGAGCCAGATCTGATCGAAGAGGTTGACGACCGGGCAGATGTGATTGGGTACCACGGCGACCCTGTCGCCGACCGCAGGCAGGTCCTCGCTGTTCACCATCCCGTGGTTGTCGTTGAGACGGTCGACCACGGCTTCCGACCGACCCACGACGCGCCCATACGACTCGATCCACGGGGCTCGATCCTTCGTGAGCGCCTTGGCGCCGGCGTCGATCACGAAGCGCCCAGCCGAGACGTGGATCACGGTGGCGATCACGGCGGCCGCGACATCGGATCGACCACACGCGCCGAGGAGGACCTGTTGGTGGTCGCCGAACACGTAGGTGCCGGGACGCAGCTCGTTCACCGGCTCGCCGAGCGCGTGGGGCGCCGTCGGGGTGGAACCGGCGCTCACGACGCCGACCCTGCCTCCGAAGAGCCGAATCGACTCTGCGAGTGCACGACGCTCGTCCGCACCCGCAGCGGCGGCCGCACCCGGGGCGTATCCGTGACCGCCATGGGTTGCGAATCCCACGAACCGGTCACCTGCCATCCGGGCCAACTCCGCCGCCGCCTCCGGTCTCGCTCCAGTCCGCCCGAGTCCGCTGTCGACCTCGACCATCACGGCGACCGAGGACCAGTCGAGGACCGACCGGACGACGGGGACGCTGTCGACCGTCATCGTCAGCCGATCATGGAGACCTGCTGCACGCTCCACGAGTCTCGCCTTGGGACGGTCGAGGAACACCGGGGTGGAGATGTAGACGTCGGTTCGGCAGCCCGCCTCACCGAGAGCGATCGCCTCGGAAACGGTGGCGCAGGTCACGCCGGCCGCTCCGGCGTCGAGTTGCATCCGGGCGACGACCGACGACTTGTGCGTCTTGATGTGAGGTCGGAGCCCGACGCCGACACCCTCGCACGCCGCCTGCATCCGCGAGATGTTCGACGCCAGGATCCCCGGGTCGACGACCAGGAACGGCGTCGCCAGATGCCGGGTGGATTCGATCAGTCCGGCCAGATGCTCCATGCACCGAGGCTATGCGTTGCGGAGCACCCCGTAGGCGTGGACGGGAAACATCTTGAGGACGAGACGCCGATCGTCGATCATCGCCTGGTCGTATTCGTCCCAGTCGGGGTGCTCGCCAGAGACATTCCGGTACAGGCGCCGCAGCTGTGCGATCGTGTCGTCATCAGGGTGCCCGGCGACAGGCGACAGCTCGGCGTCGCATTCCATGACCACGTATGAGGAGAAGTCGTCGGTGGTGACGTGGAGCGCTGCCCGGGGTTCACGACGCAGGTTGGCGGTCTTGGCGCGACCGTCGGTGATCGACACCCAGACCGCTCCGTCGATGGTCGAATACAGGACGTTCGACATCTGAGGGAGTCCGTTCGATCGAACGGTTGCGAGGACGGCCTTGTGATGGCGACCTGCGAACTCCATCGCCGTGTGGACCTTCACGCCGGCTCCCCTCCTTCGATCACGTCCGACGCGCTGGACACGGCGGCTACGGCCTCACGGCAGACCTCGATGGCCAGATCGGCGAACCGCCGCACCATGGGGGACGGCTCCTTCGGGAGCACCAGACTGATCGTTCTGGGCGGAATTGGAGGTTCGAGCCGGCGGATCCGGATCTTCGGATCGTTGACGTCGACCCCGAGTAGTGGCATCACGGCGAGGCCCATTCCCTCACGCACCATCGACTGGAGAGCGGCGTTGTCGTTGGTGCGGAACACGTAATCGGGGTTCACACCCCCATCGATGAGACCGGCGCTGATCTTCATCTGGCAGGTGTCCGACACGGGTTGACCGATCAGCGGCACGTCCGCGAGCGAGTGCATCGCAACGACATCGCCGATGCAGTGCTCGGCGGGCGCAACCACCACGAAGGGGTCCGAAACGACCTCGATCTGTTCGAACGACGGTGGCGGGCTGACGGGACTCGCAACAAAACAGAGATCGAGCTCACCGGATTCGACTCGGCGCACGGTCTCGCTGTCGTTGTTGGACTCGTGAGGCCGGACGTCGGCCTGGGCCTCCTTGAGGAGCCGCCCCACGACCGCCGGAAGAACCTTGACGGCAACCGATTGGAACACGCCGACGTCGATTCGCCCGATCGCGCCGGATCGGTGACCGACGAGGTCGCGTTCGAAGAGCCGAACCTGATCGAGAATCCGCTCGGCGTGTTTGAGGGCCAATCGGCCGGCGGACGTGAGGGTGACCGGCCTGGGGCCGCCAGGGCGATCGAAGATTCGCTCACCGACGAGTCGCTCGAGCGAGGCGATCTGCTGGGAGACGGCCGACTGGGTGAACCCGAGGACGTCCGCCGCTCTGGCAAACGTACCGTGCTCCACGACCGCAACCAGCGCTCGGAGGTGCCGAACGTCGAGGGCATCGAGGTCTACCGGTTGGAGTGAAACGGTCATGTCGTCAGGATACCACGTTGAGATAAGTGTTGCTGATGCTAACGGCTAGTTTTCATCGCTATACACGATGATCCTTCTGGGATACGTTGAAGGTCCAAGGAGGTCCACATGACCAATCACATCGCAATGCTCGACGAACTCGAGTCGAGAATCGCCGTCGCCGGATTGAACGGCACCGAACCACAGCTTCGCCAGATCGCCGATCTCCTCGTGCGCACCGGGATCCTGCCCGTGGTGGCCGGCATCATCGCCGACCCGGCCGCCCCTGAACCCGCCAGACTGCGTGCGCTGGCTCGGGCATCGCGTGCGCTCAGATCGGCACCCGCCACCGAGCCGCGTTTCCTCGTCGTCGCCTGACGACGTGGCGCGCACGGAACTCCCTCCACCGGACCAGACTGGCGGCCATGCCCGTCTCCAGCCGACTCGCCTCTCACCTCTCCTCCTGGTTGGGGGCGTGGCCGCCAGATGGTCCCGGAACGCTCATCGTCACCTCGTCACCTCGACGGAGTGAGCCGGGTTGGGACGGCACCGTTCGGCCGGTCGCTGGAGTCGCCACACCTGAAGGAGCCGTCCTCTCGGTCCCCGAGCGGCACGTGGAGGCCGTCCGCCGACTCGGAGACACACTCGACACGATCGGCCCGGACCTGCCCGACACCGTCGGCAAGCCAGGCTGGCGCTTCTTCGCGGGAACGTTGCGCTGGACCGAGCAACCGATTCCCTTCGATCGGCCCGGCATCTGGCTCCCTCGGGACCACCGGGACGTCCTCCCTTGGCTGAAGCCCTTCAACGGGGAGGTGCTGGTGGGCTACGAGGACGGAGAAATCGCAGCCGGGGTGGGAAGAAAGATCCACGATCGCTGGGGCCACGAGCTCGCGGTCGTCACCGAGGACGCCCACCGAAACCGCGGATGGGCGAAGCGGCTCGTGAGCCAGGCTGCCGAGCGCGTGCTGGAGGATGGGGCGATTCCGATCTACCTGCACTCACCGTTCAACGAGGCATCCGCCCGCACGGCCGACGCATCCGGCTTCCCGGATCGAGGCTGGCAGATCCTCGGCATCTTCCCGAAAGATCCGGGACGCTGAGGGCGTCGAGGTCCCAGGTCTCAACCGCTCACTTCACCCAGGTCGCGGCGTCGCGGGGAAGCTCACCATCTTTCAGATCGACACTCGAGAGCAGCACCTCACCGGTGATCGGCACCGGATCGGAACCGAAGTTGACGATGCACCGCACTCCGGAGCCGCGCTCGAACATCAGGGTGTTCTCGGGGCTGTCGAGCCATGCGATGTCCAGATCCGAGACCAAGTGGTCGCGACGGAGCTTCAGGGCGGCACGATACAGCTCGAGCATCGAGTCATCACGCCCCGCCTGGGCTTCGACGGAACGCTCCGCCCACCCATCGGGCTGCGGCAGCCACGAGCCGTTCGTGCCGAAACCCGCCGAGTCGCCATCGACGGCCCATGGAATCGGCACCCGGCAGCCATCACGGCCCTTCTCGGTGTGACCCGACCGCACCCAAGTCGGATCCTCGAGGGCGTCCTCTGGCAGTTCCGTGACCTCGGGCAGACCGAGTTCCTCACCCTGATAGACGTATACGGATCCGGGAAGGCCGAGCAAGAGGAGTGCTGCTGCTCGCGCCCTCCGCTGACCGAGCTCCTCGTCGAGCAGTGAACGGTCCCCATCGAGCAACCAGGACCTCGCCTCGACGTCGTTCGGCAGGCCGTAGCGGGTTGCGTGTCGCGGCACGTCGTGGTTGGAGAGGACCCAGGTGGGGATCGACCCGACACCGCCAACGGCGTCCATCGATTCGTCGATGGCTCTCTGCATCTCTTCGGCACCCCAGGGTGCCTGGAGGAAATCGAAATCGAAGGCCTGGTGATACTCGTCCGGACGGAGGTACTGGGCCAGCCTCTCGAGGTCCGTGACCCACGCCTCGGCGACCATCATGGTTCCGGGGTACTCGTCGAGGACGGAGCGCCAGCCTCGAACGATCTCGTGGAGCTCGGGTCGATCCCAGAAGGGATGCTGACTGAACGGGCCACTCGCAAGCAGGCGCTCCTCGTTCTCCTCGTCGCCGACATCGGGGTATCCAGGTGCTTTCACGAGCGAGTGGGCGACGTCGACGCGAAATCCCGCCGCACCGCGATCGAGCCAGAAGCGCAGGATGGACTGGAACTCGGTTCTGACCTCGGGGTTCTCCCAGTCGAGGTCGGGCTGAGAGATGTCGAAGAGATGCAGGTACCACTCCCCATCCGGAACCCGCTCCCATGCCGGCCCTCCGAAGGTCGCCGTCCAGTCGTTCGGAGGCTGAGACCCGTCGGGTCCTCTGCCGGGAAGGAAGTGATATCGCTCCCGCTCCGGTGACCCAGGGCCGGCTGCGAGCGCCGCCTTGAACCACTCGTGATCCCAGGACGTGTGATTGGGGACGAGGTCGACGAGCACCCTGATCCCGTGCTCGTTGGCTTCGCTGATGAACTCGGTCGCCTCGTCGAGATCCCCGAACCGGTGATCGATGTTGCGATAGTCGGCGACGTCATAGCCCCCGTCGTGCAGCGGGGAGGTGTACCAGGGGTTGATCCACACGGCGTCGATGCCCAGGTCGCGCAGGTATGGCAGTTTCGACCGGAGGCCGGCGATGTCACCGGTCCCGTCACCGTTGCCGTCCTTGAACGATCGGATGTAGACCTGATACACGGCGGCGGTGCGCCACCACGGTTCGATGCGACTCATGCGGCGCGAGGCTAGACGCACGTCGGTTCGGTCGGTTTGCGGTGTGGGGTGTGCGGTATGCGCGGTGCGGTATGCGGCCTGCGGTATGCGGCCTGCGGTGTGCGGCATGCGGCATGCGGCATGCGGCATGCGGTGAATACGCGAACCGAGGATGTCACCCGGTCGAACTCCAACGAGAAGGGTCCTCCGGTCAGCAGAGCCGACAGCCGACAGCCGAAAGCCGCGAGGGCGCCAGCCCGAGCTACGCGATGGCGGCGCGGACCTGGCGGATCGAGACCATGAGCTGGGCCATGTCGACCTCGCCGGAGGTGTCGATCTGACGCATGAACCTGACGAGCCGAGCGACATGTGATGCTCGGGACGCGAGAAACGCGTCGACGGCATCCACTCCGCTCTTCCCGTGTGCATCGGTGAAGGCGCGCTCCACCGCCCTCCGGCGCACTGTGAGGAGCTCCTCCTCGATCGTCCACAACGCCCACCGGTCCCAGCGGTCGTCGATCTGCTTCGACCTCGCCCAATCGGTGATGCGATCGAGTCCGAAGGCCTGTCCGACCTGCAGGAAGGCGTGGAGCGTGTCGATGGGGCTCTGACCGGTCTGGGTGGAGATCTCGATGACGTCCGGCCCGTAGTTGAGAATCGGTGAAACCGCGTGCCTTCGGGCGATGTCGTCGGGCACTCCCATCTCGATGAGCTCGCCCATGATGGAGATTCTGCTGTCTCGCCAGCCGGTGACTTCTGATTCGAGCGCTCCCGCCTCCATCTCCTCGAAGATGGGACGGCTCTGTGAGACGATCTCACCGATGCTGCCTCCATCACCGTTCGAGAGGAACCAGCGTGTCACCGATGCGACCATCCGGTCGGTGTGGCGCATCAGCTTGTGCC
This sequence comes from uncultured bacterium, assembly GCA_965364515.1. Taxonomy (GTDB): domain Bacteria; phylum Actinomycetota; class Acidimicrobiia; order Spongiisociales; family ZC4RG35; genus JAHEDH01. Next base: position 11,238 of record CBDTXZ010000004.1, on the reverse strand, counting down.
AGAGGTCCTGGTCTATCTCACCGTGGATGGACTCGATCGCCGCCCACCGATCGTCTGCAGCGGTGAGGTCGCGAGCGATTCGGTACGCCCTGACCACGTCGACCGGTTCGGCTCCGGTCTGGGTCACGATTCGCGAGACGAACACGACACCTTCGGAGTTGACGACATCGCCGGCGAGCAGCGTTGCGACGAGTTCGGCGCGCAAGGGATGCTGTGCGATCTCGTCCGCAAAGCGATCCGAGATCGACTCGGGGAAGTACCGCATGACATCGGATACGAGGTAGGGATCCGACACGAGCTCCGAGGTGACGAGCGACTGACTGATGCTCCGTTTGGCGTTGGCGAGGAGCACGGCGATCTCGGGACGGCTCAGACCGACTCCGCTCTTGGTGCGTTCTGCCATCGCTTCGCTCGAGGGCATGGCATCGATGCTGCGATCGAGGATTCCCTGATCCTCCAGCGAGACCATCAGATCCTCGTATGCGTAGGTCCTCCTCGAGGAGGCGACCACCTCGCGCGAAATCGCCTGCGCCTGATGGAAGTTGTCGGAGAGAATCCGCTCGACGACACCCTCGGACACCTCTGCGATGAGTCGGTTCCGCTCGTCGGCTGAGAGGCTTCCGGCCCGAACGAGACCGTCGAGCAGGATCTTGAGGTTCACCTCCCGGTCGGAGCAGTCGACCCCACCGGAGTTGTCGATGAAATCGGTGTTGATCTTTCCGCCCGCCTCGGCAAACTCGATGCGGGCTCGCTGGGTGAGCCCCAGGTTGCCGCCTTCGACGACGACCCGACACCGAAGATCGGAACCATCGACCCTCACAGGGTCATTCGTCCGGTCACCGGCCTGCTGGTGTGTCTCTCCTGCGGCCTTCACATAGGTGCCGATGCCGCCGTTCCACAGGAGGTCGACCGGTGCCTTCAAGATCACAGAGATGAGTTGGTGGGGGGTGAAGGTGCCCTCACGCGCCCCGAGCACCTGGCGAGCGCGATCGGAGATCTCGATGGATTTCTCGGTTCTGGCGTACACGCCACCACCGTTCGAGATCAGCTCCCTGTCGTAGTCGTCCCAGGAAGAACGAGGAAGCTCGAAGAGCCGGCGCCGCTCGGAATGGGACGTCGTCGCATCCGGATCGGGGTCGATGAAGATGTGTCGATGGTCGAAGGCTGCGACGAGCCGCATCTTGTCGGATCCGAGGAGGCCGTTCCCGAAGACGTCTCCTGACATGTCACCGATTCCGACCACGGTGAACTCGTCGACGAACGGGTCGATCCCGAGCTCTGCGAAGTGTCGCTCCAGCGACTGCCAGGCCCCGCGTGCCGTGATGCCGAGCACCTTGTGGTCGTAGCCCGTCGATCCACCCGATGCGAAAGCGTCACCCAGCCAGAACCCCCGTTCGGTCGCGATCGAGTTCGCAACGTCGGAGAAGGTGGCCGTGCCCTTGTCAGCCGCCACCACGAGGTACGGGTCGTCACCGTCGTGGGCGCGGACGCGGTCGGGCTGGACGATCTCGCCTTCCAACCGGTTGTCTGTCACATCGAGGAGGGCGCCGATGAAGATCCGATACTGGGCCTCGACCTCGGCTCGGAGCGCCGTCGGATCATCCGGCGGATTGCGCAGGACGAAGCCACCTTTCGCCCCCGTTGGCACGATGACTGCATTCTTCGTCATCTGCGCCTTCATGAGGTCGAGCACCTCGGTCCGATAGTCCTCCCGCCGGTTCGACCAACGCAGCCCGCCTCGAGCGACCATGCCGCCGCGGAGATGGATGCCCTCCACGGTCGGGCCCAGTACGAAGATCTCGTACAGCGGATGAGGGAGTGGCGCATCGGGGACGTTCCTCGATGCCAGCTTGAACGCCAGGGCTGCTCGGCCGCCCTGATAGAAGTTCGTGCGGACGGTCGCCTCGATCAGCTCGAGGAATGCCCGCATGATCCGATCTTCCTCGATCGAAGGGATCAGGTCGAGGCCTTCCAGGATCTGGGCGCGGACCTCCGCATAGCGATCGCCCTCTCGTTCCGGATCGAATCGCTCTGCGAAGAGGTCCACGAGGAGCTCCGACATCTCGGGATGAGCCGCCAGGGTGTCGTTCACATAGGCAAGGGTGAAGATCGGGGCCACCCGCCGCCAATACGTGCGGTAGGCGCGGAGGATGTCGACCTCTTTCGGTCCCAGCGAGGTGCTGACCACCAGACGATTGAGGTCATCGGACTCTGCGCCATCGCGCCACACGCTCTCGAGCGTCTCGACGATTCGAGCGCTCGAACGATCCACCTCGATCTGGGTTCCATTCGGGCCCAGAACGCCGAAGTCGTGGATGAAGTAGTCGCCAGGACCGGCGATACGGCTCGGGATCTCCTCGACGACCGTCAATCCGAGATCTTCGAGAGCGGGAATCAGCTCGGAGAGGGCTTGCTTGCCACCTGCCCGATAGAGAGCGACCCGCGTGAGCTGTTCGCCCTGGAGTCCGTCGCTCTCGTTCTGGAGCCCGACGGACATGGTCCCGTCGGACCGTTCCAATGCGTCGAGGCGAATGATGTCGGTTGCAGCGATCTCGATCGGCGTCGATGTCGAGTAGTACTCCGGGAACCTCCCGGCCCAGCGCCTCGCGAGCTCTCGCGCCACTGGCTGCTCGATCCGCGTCGCGAGTGTGTTCAGCAGCCGCTCCTCCCACGAGCGGGTGAGCGCGACCACAGCCGACTCGAGATGATGGAAGTCGTAGTCGGTGACCTCCGGGACCCACACGGTGAAGTGGATCTGCGCGGGATCGGCGTCCCCGAGAGCGAGGTGGTAGTCGATCGACGTCCCGTTGAACTCCTCGAGGAAGAGCGCCTGCAACTCACGCCTGAGCGCAGCATTGAACCGGTCGCGCGGAAGCGCGACGAGGACCGATACGCTGCGGTGCAAGGTGTCGGGGCGGATGAAGAGCTTGACGTTGTCACGTTCTTGCAGCTGGAGGAGGCCGCTCAGCACTCCTCTGAGCTCCTCGGTCGACGACGCGAACAGGTCGTGTTTCGAGAAGGTCTCGAACAGCTCGATCATCGCCTTGTGATCGTGTGAGCCCTCGATCAGATCCTCGGCGAGCAGGATGTCGTGGAGCTTCCTCCTGAGCATGGGCGTCTCGGAGGCAGGCTGCATGTAGGCCTTCGAGGTGAAGAGGCCGACCATGCGCGCCTCTCCGGCCGTCTCGCCGTCGGGGCCCATGATGCGAACACCGACGTAATCCATCTTGGACGCACGGTGCACCGGGGATCTGCGATTCGTCTTGGTCACGACCACCAGGTCCCCCTCGAGATACCGGGTAGCACGGTCGGGCGGCAACTCGCTGAGCGGAATCGGCTCGTGCACCGTCGAACGCGCCTCGTCCGCCAGGATTCCGAGCCCGGTATCGGGCACCACCTGCACGGCGCGTTGGCCCTCCTCACCGATCAGGCGGTACTCGCGGTAGCCGAGGAAGACGAAGTTGTCGTCGTCGAGCCACTGGAGCAACGCGACACCCTCGTCGACCTCGGCCGCCGGGTATGCCGAGGCACCGATCCGGGTCAGCTCGACCATCCGGTCGATCTTCGCCCGCATCTGGTGGAAATCGGCCACCGCCGCACGGACATCTTCCAGCACACGACCCACACCCGCTTCGAGAGATGCGATCGTCTCCGGATCCAGAACCGCATCGAGTTGGTAGTGCTCCACGGACTCACGGCTGATCGTGTGACGAGCGTGTCTGATCGCCGCCAGCCGTCCGTCGTCGCCCCGCTCGACGCCGATGACGGGATGCACGACACCGGTGACCTTGACATCGTGACGCTCGATCTCGTTCGTGATCGAGTCGAGGAGGAACGGACTGTCGGTCGTGCAGACCTCCACGACGCTGGCGCCGACGTCATAGCCGTGGGTCTCCTCGCCGGGAGTGAACACCCGCACGATCGAAGGACGGTCCCTCGTCAGGATGAAGTCGAACATCGACACGATCCGAGCCGGGATCAGCTCGGGTGACTCCTCCACGACCGGTGGAACGCGCGATGCGAAGGTCCGGGCGAACGCTCTCAGCGCCTCCCGATCCGCCTCATCGATGCCTCTGTCTTCGGCGAGTCGGTCGACCTCGGCGATCAGGTCGTCGACTGTCACGGAATCCATCACCACACGACACGCTACCCAATCCGACCCGAACCTGAAGGGAATGCGACGAATACCTGTGGGAGGCCCGAACCGAGTTCGGTATCGTCCCCTGATGCGACTTCAGGCCATCAACGTCGGGCTGCCCCGGACCGTCGACATGGGCGCAGGCCCCGAGGACACGGCGATCTTCAAGACGACGATCGACGGTCCGGTCGGTATCACAGCCGAGGGTGTCGACGGAGACGCGGTCGGAGACACGAAGCATCACGGTGGACCGGATCAGGCGGTCTACGTCTACTTCGACGCCGACTACCGGCACTGGGAGAAGCTGCTGGGCCGATCGCTCGAACCGGGTGTGTTCGGTGAGAATCTCACGATCTCCGGAGACGGCGACGGCTCGACGCACGTCTCCTCCAAGGATCTCTTCGTGGGAGACCGCCTGAAGGTCGGATCGGTCGTGCTCGAAGTGACGGCATGCCGGATTCCGTGCGGGACCTTCGCCCGCCGTCTCGAGCTGCCGCCGAGCTTCATCGAGCGGTTCCGCCGCGAACGGCGCCCCGGTGTCTACACCAGAGTGCTCGAGCCCGGTGTCACCGGCGTCGGCGACCACGTCCGACTGATCGAAGGTGCCCGTACCGTCTCGGTCATCGAGTTGCTGGACCTCTGGGGGAAGCAGCCGGACGCTGCCACCATCGATCGGATCCTGGAGGCCCCGATCGCCGAACGGGCTCGGGCCGACTACGAGCGCAAACGGGCCAAGGTGCGAGCATGACGGAAGGGCGCACCGTCGCCGAGAGCACCGTCACGTTCATCAGGACGATGACACAGATGGATGCGAATCTCGCCGGCAACGTGCATGGTGGCGTGATCATGAAGGAGGTCGATTCCGCCGCCGGCACGGCTGCGATCCGACATGCAGGGCGACCGTGCGTCACGGCTTCGATCGATGAGCTCTCGTTCCTCGAACCGGTGTACGTCGGGGACATCCTCACGGTGACCGCAACCGTGAACGACGTCGGCCGTACCTCGATGGAGGTCGGCGTGAAGGTGGAGGCCGAGTCCTACACGGGGGGCGAGAAGCGTCACACCACCAGCGCATACCTCGTCATGGTCGCACTCGACGAGTCGGGCAAGCCGACCGAGATCCGGCCATTGATCACCTCGACCCCTGAGGAGGCACGACGCCGCGCCCAGGCCAAGGTGCGGCGCGAGATCCGAAAGGAACGGGCGGACAGGATCGACGATGCGGGGCAGACCTGACCCGGACCCACGATGGGCGAACTCGCCCCTCGACCAGGTGGTGCGATAGCCCTCAGGTCTGTGGGTGACCACCAACTGCATCTCGTGACCGGCTTCGGTAGTTTTCGCCATAGTGTTTCACGGGAGGACGCGGTGACCGACTGGACGTTCCGGGCCACTGGTGTGACCAAGACGTTTGGTGACGTCAGAGCCAACGACGAGATCACACTCGAAATCCGACCTGGTGAGGTGTACGGACTGCTGGGGCCGAACGGGGCAGGCAAGACGACGCTGGTCAAGCAGATCATCGGCTTGTTGAAGCCGACGAGCGGCGAGCTGACACTTGGTCCCCACGACCTGGTCGAGAATCCCGATGCCGCCCGCCAACTGTGCTCGTATCTGCCACAAGCGCAGATGCCGATCGAGTCGTTCAAGGCACACCAGGCGATCACCTTGACCGGAAGGATTCGCGGCGGAAGCCGCCCGTTGGTGGAGGAGCGCTCCGAGGAGATCATCGACCTCCTCGACATCCGCGAATGGCGCAACGTCGTGGGGATGAAGCTGTCTGGTGGCGTGAAGCGGTTGGTCGGGTTCGCGATGGTCACCGTGTGGCCGGGTCGGATGGTGATCCTCGACGAGCCGACCAACGATGTCGACCCGCGCCGACGGCGCCTCCTGTGGGAGCAGATCCGACGCTTGGGCAACGAGGGAGCCTCGGTGCTCCTGGTCACGCACAACGTGCTGGAGGCAGAGAAGTCGGTCGATCGCCTGGCGATCATCGGCAACGGGCGGCTGATCGCCGAAGGCACGCCATCGTCACTCAAGGCGGCAGACCGCGGAAGGATGCGCCTGCAACTGATGATGGTGCCGGGCTCCGCCACCCCCGACATGCCGGCGTTCGTCGAACATCACACCCGGGTCGGCAACAACGTCATCGCCACGATCGCCGACCCGGACTCTTCCCACGCGATCGGATGGGCCCAGGAGCTGATGGGATCGGGGACCGCCGAGGAGTACGCCCTGGCGGCGACCACTCTCGAGGACGTCTACATCCGGCTCACCGGCCACAGGTCCGAGGAGGCGCCGACGGAATCGGAGGTTCCGGCGTGACCGGCACCGGCCAGGCCACCACCGTGCGCACCGGCCCAGATCATTGGATGCAGAGCTACCTCATGATGACGCGCTGGGAACTGGGCTCGCTCCGAATGCTCCTCCCTCTGATCGTCGCCATGCAGGTTGTGATCGGGGGAGGGTTCGCGCTCGGCATCGGCCTCTTCTTCGAGCAGATTCCCGATCGCAGTGCGCTGTTCCTCTCGACCGGGGTGACCGTGGTGACCTTGATCACCGTGGGTCTCGTGCTCGGCCCACAGCTCATCGGGAGCAGGAAGACTGCCGGAACCCACGACTTCATGTGGTCGCTCCCGGTGCCCCGCACGACCCAGACCGCGGCATGGACGACCGTCAACAGCGTGATCGCTCTCCCCGGGATGCTGGCTGCTCTGCTGATCGCCAACTGGCGGTACGACCTTCCGCTCCGGGTCTCCTCGTCGATAGTCCCGGCCGTGCTGCTCACGATCGTGACGGCCACGATGGTCGGCTACGCCTTCGCTCACGCCATCCAGAAGCCGATGATCACCCAGTTGATCACGCAGCTTCTGATCTTCTTCATTCTCGGTTTCGCCCCGATCAACTTCCCTCCCGAGAACCTCCCTGGTTGGCTGGCTTCGGTGAACGAGTGGCTGCCGTTCCACCACATGGCGGTGGTGATGCGCGCCGGACTCACAGAGGGGCTGGTGACGAATGTCGGACGCTCGTACGGCGTCCTGACCGCCTACACGGCGGTGTCTGTGGCGGTTGCGGCCTGGGTCATCGGAAGGAGAGGCTGAATGGTCACCGAGCCCGCCGGCCTCGCCGGCCCTTCGACGGCAGACATCGAACGGGGCGTGCGACGGTGGCTCCGCTCGTATCTGATGATGATGCGCTTCGATGTGAGGGGGCTCGGTCAGTGGCTCTCGATCGCAATCGTGGTTCAGGTCCTGATGGGAGCGGGCATGGCGATCATGTATGGCTTCTACCTCGGTGACGTGCCCGAGATCGCCAAGGTGTTTCTCGCGACCGGGGTTCCGGCCCTGGCTCTGATCCCGATCGGCTTCCTCATGGTCCCGAACATGGTCGGCCAGCAACGCATTGCTCAGACCTACGACTTCATCTGGTCGCTACCGGTGCCCCGGCTGGCCGCTGCGGCGTCCACCTTCACCGTCTTCACGTTGATCGCCATCCCAGGTGTCGCTGCTGCCCTGGCGGTCGGGACCTGGAACTACGGGATCGACCTCCAGGTCTCCTGGACCGTGATTCCCGCGATCTTGCTCACCTCGCTCATGGCCACCTCCGTCGGCTTCGGCATGGCTCACGCGGTCGAGAACCCGGTGGTGATCAACTTCATCACGAACATGATCATCTTCTTCGTGCTGTTGTTCTCTCCGATCGTCATCCCGATCGCCCGGTTCCCCGAGTGGCTGGCAGCACTTCACCGCACCCTTCCCTTCTATCACATGGCAGCCGTGATCCGCGACGCGCTCAGCAACGGGCTGGTCAGCGACGTCGCCACCTCGTATCTGGTGCTCGCCGGCTGGACCATCGCCGGGTGGACGGCCACCGCCTGGGTCATCGGGCGACGGCGGTAGCAGTCCGACGGGTCACACCACGCAGCGAGCTCGCCGGCGTCGAGAATCCAGGCTTTCCGACTCCGGTGATTCCAGCAGACCGCCCCGACACTCGAGGAGTCAGGAGGTGGCGCTTGGGAAAGCCGAAGCCAATCATCTGCGCACTGCTCTCGGCGATGTTGATCGGAGCGTGCAGTCCGTCCGCCGATGTCACGGCAGACGAGTTGCGCGCCGTCGTAGAGCGTGACGGGCTGACCTTCGACGCCTCGTCGATCCCGCCCGAGGAGATACTCGGACGACTCGCCGATCACGACGTCGTCCTGTTCGGTGAGACCCACCATCTCCGCGAGCACTGGAATCTGGTCTCGATCATGCTCGACGGGCTACACCGGCACGGATTCCGACAACTCCTCGTCGAACGGCCACACATGAATGACTGGCTCATCGACGATTACGTGCTCGGAGGAGAGCTCGCCCCCGATTGGGTGCCACCGCCCTACTTCGACCGCCGATTCACGGCCATCAGGGAGCTCAATGCCACGCTCCCTCCCGACGAGAAGATCCATGTCCGATCGATCGACGCAAACGAGGACCACTCCGGCGGCGCACAGGACTTCCAGATCCTCTTCGACATGCTGCTGGCGGCGCTTCCTACACCCGCTGGTGTCGACGTCACGCTGCCCCCGGGCTACCCGAACGCCTCAACGGATCAACAACATTCGGCGATGGAGGAATTGACCCGGGCGATCGAGGTGGTCGAAGTCGAATCAGCCAGCATCGACATTCGTCAGGAACGCAAGGACGACGATGGCGCCGCCGCCCGCACCCGAGAGGATCTCATCAAGAAGCTCGTCGACAGACGGGTTTCCGAGGCTCCCGGCGGGACTCTCATCAACATCGGCGCACACCACGCCCAGAAGTCGCATCTGATGGGAACCGACCAGCAGTGGTTGGGGGACTATCTGGCGCATGAGAGCCCGGCCGTCGAGGGTTCGGTCGTCGTGGTGGGATTCACGGCCGCCAGGATCGAACTCGAGCCGGGAGCGGGCGGGACTCCCTTCGATGTCGAAGACACCTCCCCCGACAACGAGATACTGGGACTCCTGGCCGCGACCTGGCCGGAGGGCGACGTGTTCCTTCCGTTGACCGACCCGATGTTCACGGAACGGACGGTGGCGTACAACTCGGAGGAGACCATCTACGTGACGCAGCTCGGCGAGCAGTTCGACGCGTTGATCCAATACGGTCTCGCCCACCGCATGCCGATCGATTGAGGTGCCCGGAAGGTCGAGACGTGTCTCCGGCGGCTATCGATCGGCTCGGGCGTCTGACGCCGTGACCGCTCGCAGCACTTCGTCTCGGGTTGCCATCGAGGTGTCTCCCGGTGTCGTCATGGTGAGCGCACCATGGGCGACACCGATCTCGATCGCTTCCGATGGAGACCGGCCATCCATCAACGCCCAGATGACGCCGGAGACGAACCCGTCGCCGCCGCCGACCCGGTCGTAGATCTCGAGATCTCGGTGGAAACGTCCGGGATGGACCTCCTCCCCATCCCAGAGCAACCCACCCCAATGGTTGAAGCCAGACGTCCGGGAATGACGCAGCGACATGGCCGCCATCTCGATTCCCGGGAACTCGTCACGGACCGCCCCAACGAGGGAGAGGAACCGCTCCGGTTCGTCGACCCAGGCCTCGACTGGACAGTCCTCGAAGTCGAAGCCGAGTCCGGTCCGATAGTCCTCGATGCTGCCGAACAGCACGTCGACGTGTGGCAACAGCTGCCGATTGACCTCGACCGGGTCTCGGCCCGGCGCATCCCACAGGGAGCGGCGATGGTTGACGTCATACGACACGATGGCGCCCGCACGACCGGCGGCTTCGACGCCCTCCAGCGCAAGCTCGGCTGATGACTCCGACAGCCCGGCGTAGATCCCGCCGGTGTGGAACCAGCGCACCCCCTCATCCACGAACAGCCGGCCCCAATCGACGTCGCCGGGAGTCATCTTCGATGCGGCACTGTTGGCCCGGTCCGACACTCCCAGCGCCGGCCGAACCCCGAACCCCTTCTCCGTGAAGTTGAGGCCGACCCTCGTGAACCCGAGCCCGTCGAAGGGAACCCAGACGACGTGATCCTGCCCGACGCCGCCGGCCATGATGAGGTCTTCCGCCAGATGGCCGACCTCGTTGTCCACGAGCGCAGTGACCAGGGCCGACCGCTGCGCAAAGACCTTGGACAGAGCCCGGGCCACGTTGTACTCGCCGCCACCTTCGGAGACACGGAACTCCCGCGCCGTCCTCACCCGACCCGAGCCCGGGTCGAACCTGAGCATCACCTCCCCGAGGGCGACACAGTCCCAGCGCACCTCACCCACAGGTCTGAGATCGATCCTCATGACTCCGACTCCGCCCGGGCCGACGCAACCGCCGCCGACGCCGCTGCGAGCCGTCTACCGACCTCGTCCCAGTCCCCCGAGGCGATCGAGCCAGAAGGGAACAGCCAGGATCCCACCCCGACCGCGACAGCACCTTGGGCGAACCATGCCCGCAACTCGTCCGTGTCGGGAACGACGCCGCCCGAAGGGATTGCCTGCACGCTCCCGAACACCGATCGCAACGACCGGAGGAAACCCGGTCCTCCGAGCGTGTCCGCCGGAAACAGCTTCACGGCGTCACAACCGTGTTCGAGCGCCGTCTGAACCTCGGTGGGCGTTGCGCAGCCGGGGAACCAGGCGACCCCGCCCGCCCGGCAACGCTCTCCGACGGCCGGTGACAGCGTCGGAGCGAAGACGAACTGCGCTCCGGCGGCAATGGCTGCGTCGGCCGCCGCAACGTCCAGTACGGTGCCCGCCCCGATCGTGAGCGGGAGGCGAGCCGACTCGGCGCGTGCGACGAGTTCGGCCAGAGCCTCCTCGGCTCCACGGCTGCGAAACACCACCTCCATCACCGCCAACCCCGAATCGACGATCGCATTCGCAGCGCGCCACAGGACCTCGGGATCTGCGCTCGACATCAACGGAACGACGCCGCTCTCTCCCACCGCGACCAGCGCCGGGTGCGGATGATCACCGACGGAGGCCGGCGTCACGACACCACCGGCCGAACGGGCGATTCCACGCCGACACAACCCGGCTCGATCACGAAGAGAGCCCCGTCGTGGGGGCCAGGAGGATCTTCGGTGGTCGCTCCCGCCGCGGCACTCGTGACGAACAACCGATCGAG
>CBDTXZ010000003.1:0-44751 GCA_965364515.1 uncultured bacterium | reverse complement strand
GCGTCACTCTGCTGGTACCACCACCACATCGTGGTCCACGGACGAGGTTTTCGCATCGACCCGAACAGCCCAACCAGGCGAAGACGCTTCCTCCCACCGGCAAGATCCAACTCCGACCCACCCATCTGACAGCAAGGAGCCCGCGTTCGCCTCACGCCGGGCATTGATTCATCCACAGAAACCACAGCGCTCAGATAGGCGTTCGACGCGGCTGGATGTGCAGCTCGAGAACAACGAACGACGAGCGTCGTCTCTGTTCCAAGGAGAGTCTGAGGTCGGAGCGTCCCGAGGGGTTTCCTATCTAGGGCGCAGGCGATGCTTCGAGTTGCCCCAATCGCCGCCGTGTCGGAGAGTCCCCTACCTGCGAACCGCTCTGCACGAACGGAGTCTTGGGCGACTCGCACGGACCTTCCCCAACTCCGAGGGGGACCCAGTCAGCCGGCGAGTTGTTCCATCACTTCGTCGTCGGCGTCGAAGTTGGCGTAGACATCCTGGACGTCGTCGAGATCTTCGAGGGCATCGATGAGACGGAGCACCTTCTCGGCGCCGGAAGCGTCGACGGGAATGGTGTTCGACGGGATCTGCGTCACTTCGGCGGACTCGACCTCGATACCGGCGTCCTTGAGCGCGGCGCGGACGGCGGGCATGTCGCTCGCCGCAGTGATGATCTCGTAGGACTCCCCGGATTCTCGGACGTCCTCGGCGCCTGCGTCCAATGCGGTGAGCATCACCTCGTCCTCGTCCCCATTGGCCACGATCATCCCCTTCTGCTCGAACAGGTAGCCCACCGAGCCGGGCTCGCCGAGGCTTCCGCCATGCCGGGTGAATGCGACGCGAACGTCCGATGACGCGCGGTTGCGGTTGTCGGTGAGGCAATGCACGTAGAACGCCACTCCCCCGGGCCCGTAACCCTCGTACCAGAACTCCTCGAACTCGACACCGTCGCCCGACTCGCCGGTCCCACGCTTGATCGCGCGGTCGATGTTGTCGTTCGGCATCGAGTTGGACTTGGCCTTGTCGATGGCGTTGGCGAGCGCGATGTTCATCGCAGGGTCACCGCCGCCCTGTCGAGCGGCAGCCTCGACGGCCTTGGCCAGCTTGGCGAACAGCTTGCCGCGGGCGGCGTCCTGGCGCCCTTTGCGGTGTTTGATGTTGGCCCATTTGGAATGTCCGGCCACGGCCTACCTCCCGGTGATCATCTCGACCAGCATCTGATGGATGCGGTCGTCGGCGGTGAGTTCTGGATGGAACGAAGTCCCGATGATGTTCTCCTGTTTCACCATCACCGGGTGACCCTCGACGCTAGCGAGGACCTCGACGTCGCTCCCCACCTTCTCGACCCACGGCGCCCTGATGAAGACCGCATGGAACGGGGTGTCGAATCCGACGATCTCGAGCTCGGTCTCGAACGACTCGTTCTGTCTGCCGAATGCGTTGCGTTGCACGACGACGTCCAGGACGCCGAGCAAGGGCTGACTGCCCTCTGTCAGGGTCGACGAGGCGAAGATCAGACCGGCGCACGTCCCGTAGGTCGGTAGCCCGCCAGAGATCAGACCACGCAGCGGCTCCATGAGGCCGAACCGGGTGGCGAGCTTGCCGATCGTGGTCGACTCGCCACCGGGAATGATGAGAGCGTCGATCCCCTCGAGATCCTCCGGAAGACGGATCTCGTGCCCGACCGCTCCGAGCCGCTCGACGACCACCAGATGCTCACGGAAGTCGCCCTGAAGGGCGAGCACCCCGACGGTCGACATCGTCACCAGCCGCGACGGGCGAGCTGTTCCGCCTCGCTCAGCGTGCCCATCTCGAGGCCCGGCATCGCCTTCCCCAGCCCCGCCGAGACCTTGGCGACGATGTCGGGGTTCTGCCAGTTCGTCGTCGCATCCACGATGGCCCGGGCGAAGAGTGACGGGTTCGAACTCTTGAAGATCCCCGAGCCCACGAAGACCCCGTCACATCCGAGCGCCATCATCAGGGCGGCGTCGGAAGGAGTAGCGATCCCGCCGGCGGCGAAGTTCACCACCGGGAGCTTGGCGGTATCGGCCACTTCCTTGACGAGCTGATACGGGGCGCCGAGGTCGCGGGCAGCGGTCATGAGCTGCTCGCTGGTCATCGTCGACAGCTCGCGGATCCCGGCGGTCACGGTTCGCATGTGGCGAACCGCCTCCACGATGTTGCCGGTGCCGGCCTCACCCTTGGTGCGGATCATGGCAGCACCCTCTCCGATGCGGCGGAGTGCCTCACCGAGGTTCCTCGCTCCGCACACGAACGGCGTCGTGAATGCCCACTTGTCGATGTGGTATTCCTCGTCGGCGGGAGTGAGCACCTCCGACTCGTCGATGTAGTCCACTGACAGCGCCTCGAGCACTCGGGCTTCGAGGAAGTGCCCGATTCGAGCCTTCGCCATCACCGGGATGGATACGGCCGCCTGGATCCCCTGGATCATCTCGGGGTCCGACATCCGTGCCACGCCGCCGTCCTTGCGAATGTCGGCCGGGACGCGTTCGAGCGCCATGACGGCCACAGCTCCGGCCTCTTCGGCGATCTTCGCTTCGTCGGGAGTGACCACGTCCATGATGACGCCTCCCTTGAGCATGTCCGCCAGTCCCCGCTTGACGAGGTCGGTTCCACGTTCCACTTCTCAGACTCCTTCCGGTACCTCGAATGCTACCGGTGTGACTCACATGCCGATATTCGCGACCCGCTCGTAGAGGTCGCGATACCGCCCGACTACGACCGACCAGTCGAACGCCCGGACCCGGTCGGCAGCCGATTGCGCCATCAGCGCTCGCCGCGCCTCATCGGCGAGGATCTCCGTGATCGCACTCGCCATCGCAGAAACATCGGACACTGCCACGTACTCGACGGCCTCACCGCCGACGGACCGGAAGGCGGAGAGGTCGGACGCGACGACGGCGCACCCGGCCGCCATCGCCTCTGCGATCACGATCCCGAAGCTCTCCCCGCCGAGATGGGGAGCCACATACACCTCTGCCGACGCAAGCAACTCACGTTTCTCACCGTCTCCGATCCGGCCGTGGAACACCACCCCGTCGATCGGCCGGCGATCCGCTCCGATCACATGAAGCTCGGTGTCGGGCCGAGTCCGACGGACCGCATCGAACGCCCGCAACGCCACGTCGAGACCTTTCCTTGGTTCGTCGCGCCCGACCACCACGATGCGGCCCCGGACCCTCGGCCGGTGCAGCTGAAAGGATCCGACATCGATCCCGTTCGGGATGATCGTGACCGGTGCCCACGAGTCCGGGAGTCCTGCCATCGCCATCGGGCTCACGGCGGTGAGAGTCGCATTTCCCAACAGGCGCCGGCCGACGCGCTCGAGACGGCGATACAACGAGGTCGTCCATGGGGCGACGGCGGCATGGAACGTCGCCACGACGGGCTTTGCCACTCCGAGCGCGGCGGTGGAGGTTCTCGGCATCATCGGCTCGTGGACGTGGACCACGTCGACATCAGCCAGGGCGTCGCGGACTCGGGAACGGACTCGCGGCCCGAGGGCGATGGGAGCGTTCGATCCGTTTCCGGGGAGGTTGACGCTGCGGCCGATGTCGATCCCGAACGCCGCGTCAGCCCCGGGACCAACCACGAACGCCTCATCGCCGCTCGACCGGAGCCTGGCCACGAGGTCCAGCGTCACCGACTGGACGCCGCCGTACGACCCGAGGTCGTACGGACAGACGAGTGCGACCTTCACCCTCGGTCCTCGAGGTCGGACGGCCAGTTCGGCTGGAGGAGGTGCCATTGCTCGGGAGACCGCAACACGAGCTTCTCGAGGCGGCCGGCGATCTCACCCGTCACACGTGCGACCTCCGCCGACCTGTCCGGAGGGTCCAGATCGACTGACACCGGCGGTTGAATCACGACGTGGTGTCCACCGTCGGGACGGAAGTACGACGCAACCGGCAGTACCGGAGCGCCGGTACGCAGCGCGAGTGTCGCCGCCCCGGCGGGCAACGTCGTCTTCTCTCCGAAGAACTCGACCTCCACGCCCCTGCCGCGGATGTCTCGATCCGACAGCAGCGCGACTGCGGCGTTGTCGGCGATCGCAGCCTCCAGATCACGCATCACCTGGCGTGAGCCGGTGGCCAGGACGACATCGATCCCGAGGCGATTCCGGAGGCCTATGAACCAGTCCCGGATGTGACGATTGGCGAGGTTCTCGGCAACCGCCACCACCCTGATCCCGAGCATCTCGGCGAGTGCCCCGGCGAACTCCCAGTTTCCGAGATGGGGAAGCACGTAGATCATTCCGGTGCCCGCGTCGCGGGGCTTTTCGACGTGTTCGACCCCCTCGTGAGTGATCCCTGCGTCGATGACCGCGCGATGGCGGGGTCGCATCCACAGTGCTTCTGCCCAGTATCTCCCGTACGCCTTGAACGTCGAGTCGAGGTGACCGTTCATCGAAGTCGTCTGAACCCCGATCCGGGTGGCATGGCGACGAGCCATGGCTCGCTTCGATCGGGCGATCCGACCGAAGACCAGCCCGCCGAACTCACCGATCGCTACCGCCACCCCGATGGGGAGCGCCGCCACGAGACCGGCACCTGCCGCCAGAGCGAGGAAGGAGATCCTGTGCTTGAGCTCAGTCACCCGCACCAGAGGGGATGTCTCGATACGTGCTCATGAAGCGTTGACCGACGGTGAACCAGGCGACGACCAGAAACACCCAGAGCATGGGCTCGACGAGCCCGGTCATCGCTCCGACCGTGGCGAGGATCACCCGTTCCGCCCTTCCCAGGATGCCGCCCCTGCCGTCCACGCCGAGATTCTCGGCTTTGGCTCGGATGTACGGGATCAAGAGCGCCCCTCCGAGGCACAACAGGCACAGCAGGAGGATTCGGGCATCGTTTCGCTGGGAGACGGCCAGACCGGTGAGGATGGCGATCTCTCCGACCCGATCGAAGACACTGTCGAGATAGGCGCCTCGAATCGTCACCCGATTGGAGGCCCGGGCCACCGATCCGTCCAGGCCATCGATGGCAGAACCGCCCAACGCGATCAAGCCGCCCCAGAACAATTGGTCGAACCCGATCACGACCGAGCCGACGATCGCAACCAGCAATCCGAGGACGGTCATGACCGTCGGTGTGAAGCCCACCTTGACCAGGGTTCGGCCGATGGGCTCCAGGATGCCGTGGAGGTGCGGTCGCAACCGCTGATCGATCATGGATGAACAAAGCTAACACGGGCGAACGTCCCGACTCGAACGTCTTTCCGGCCTGAGTCTCCGAAGGGTCGATTCGATAGGATGACCCGACAACTCTCGAGAGGAAGTGTCAGCGCTATGTCTGAAGTGGTGATTCGATCGGGTGACGACGAAGTCGTCGCCCCAGTGGTTGAGGCAACCAGCGGTGACAGCGGCTTCGACATCTCGGCGGTCCGGTCGACACTCGGCATGGTCACCGTCGACCGAGGATTCGGCAACACCGCGGAGAGCGCCAGCAACGTCACCTTCATCGATGGCGAGGCCGGCATCCTGAGGTACCGCGGCTACCCCATCGAGCAGCTCGCCGAGAAGGGCGATTTCCTCGAAGTCGCCTACCTCCTCAACTACGGCGAGCTCCCCGACAAGGCCGAGCTGGAGACGTTCACCGGCCAGATCACGAGGCACAGCCTGCTGCGCGAGGACATGAAGTATCTCTTCGAGGCGTTCCCCCACGAAGCGCACCCCATGCAGATCCTGGCATCGGCGACGTCCGCCATGGCTACCTACTACCCGGACGCGCTCGCCCCAAAGGACGTCGAGGCCCTCGACATCTCGACCCGTCGGCTGATCGCGAAGCTCCCGACGATGATCGCATGGTCGTACAAGTACCGGGCTCACCAGCCGTATGTGTATCCCAGCAACGACCTCGACTACTGCTCGAATTTCCTCAACATGATGTTCTCCGTGCCTGCCGAGGACTACGAGCCCAATCCGGTGATCGCTCGCGCACTCAACGTGCTGTTGATCCTCCACGCCGATCACGGCCAGAACTGCTCATCGTCGGCGGTCAGACTGGTCGGATCCGGTCAGGCGAACGTCTTCTCGTCCGTGTCCGCCGGCATCCACGCGCTCTCGGGCCCGCTCCACGGTGGAGCGAACCAGGCCGTGCTCGAGATGCTCGAGCGGATCGTCGCCGACGGTGGGGACGTCTCCAAGTTCGTCGGGAAGGCGAAGGACAAGGACGACCCCTTCCGGCTCATGGGATTCGGGCACAGGGTGTACAAGAACTTCGACCCGCGTGCCCGCATCATCAAGTCGGTCGCCGACGACGTACTCGAGCAACTCGGCGTCGCGGACCCGATGCTCGACGTGGCGAAGCAGCTCGAAGAAGTCGCACTCGAAGACGACTACTTCGTGTCTCGAAAGCTGTACCCGAATGTCGACTTCTATTCGGGCATCATCTACCGAGCGATGGGCTTCCCCGCCGACATGTTCACCGTCCTGTTCGCTCTCGGACGGCTCCCGGGATGGCTCGCCCAGTTCCGTGAGATGAGCCTCGACCCGGCAGGCCGCATCTTCCGGCCACGCCAGGTCTACAACGGGCCCGCACAACGCGACTACGTGCCCGTCGACCAGCGGTGATCTGACCGCCGATCGACACGCGGTTCGCCGCAGCGCGGCCGTTGCTCAGGTGTCGGCTGCGTCTCGCGCCACGCCTGGAACGCCTCCGAGCACGAGGAACAGGGCGAACATCCTGAACCACGTCATCGCCAGGAGCAACGACACCGTGATGACGAGGACGATCGGCGTCGGTCTGACCGCCCCGATCACGAGGATCGCTGCGCCCGCGACTGCAAAGGTCGGCACCAACTGCCGGAGCCAGCCGGGCGGGAAACGATCGTCCGGCAGCGCTTGTGCGGCCGCAGCGATCGACGCCAGGACGACCGTCACCGAGCCGGTGAGCAACCATGCCGTTGCGCTCGGCGTCCTCGGATCGGCGGCGTGCTCCACCAGGCTCACCATCGCAGCTCCCCCGGCTGCGATGCCCATGGTCAACGGGAAATGGAGGTTGAACCAGGCTGCCAGACGTCCGACGCCCTGATCGGGGATGCGGCGGCCGAGGCTGTCGAAGTAGTTCCACCAGATGCCGAAGCCGATCGTCAGGGCGATGACTCCGGTGGCCACGGTTCTCACCGTGAGCTCTTCGGCTTCGCCGATTCCTTCGACCACCCCGACGACGACTTCGCCGAGCACGATGATCGTGAAGAGGCCGAACCGCTCGACCAGGGACCCGGTGAGGCCATAGGTGAAGGTCCCGGAGGGGTCTCGGCGCATGCGGGTGTACCCGCCGACGACCCACAGGATGACCAGAGCTCCCCAGATCGCCAACCTCGGACCGTCGGAGACGAACGCGCTGGCGATCATGGCCGTGACGGTGATCCCCATGGCAGCGAGGTATTGGGCCGTCATCGGGTGGTACATCGGATCGTCGATCCGACGGATCGTGTACCACTGCCACGTGTACAACGAGAACAGGACTGCATAGGTGATGGCGAACGCGGTTCCGCCGTCTCCGGTCGCGTCGCCGGCGAACACCGCCAGCAGTGCGAGGAGAGCCATCTGGACGAAGATGTAGTTCCGGCTCCGGCCGTCCTCTCGGGAGTGGAGTTCGTGCCACATCGTGCCGTTCAGCCACGCCAGCCAGATGAGGCCGAAGACGATGGCGAAGTCCCGCACTCCTTCCCAGTTGACGTGTTCGGCGAGGTGGTGGGAGACCTGGGCGATCAAGACGACGTAGACCAGGTCGTAGAACAGTTCGAGAAAGCTGACTTCCCGGGTGCTTTCGACCTCACCGTGCCGCCTGGGTGGTGTCCGGAACCAGGCCCGGAGGCCCTTGCGTATCAGGGTCCGCGCTTCACCTCTCGACGTCATGACCGCCTCTCGTTTTGAAGGCGGGGATGATGACACGGATTCGGGGCGTCTCGCAACCGGGGCAACCGTCGACATCGATCCCGGCTCGCCAGGAGCGACCCGGCGAGGTGCTATTCGGGAACGGACTCGGTGTAGACCTCGTCGATGGGTTTGCCGGTGATGGCGTCGAGTTGGACCAGTGCCCGCTGGGTTGGCGGATCGTCTGCGGAGTACATGATCACACTCCATTGTGGCCGGCTCCGCACGCCGTGGAACGTGACCGCCGCCGAGGCGTGTCCGACCGCAAACGGGGCGAGTCCCGCCGAGAGTTCGAGGGCGTGCTCCTGGTCCACGGAAAGTGGCCACGACGCCCAGAAGTGCCAGCCTGCGAGGAGTGCCATAAGGACGGCCGTGACCCAGTAGAGGGTCGCCACGCTCACGGCCAGCACGGCGAGAACGACGGCGCCGGCTCCGTACATCCAGCCGGCGATCCTTCTGCGGCGAGGGTCGGGAAAGCGGTACGGGCCGACGATGTTGGCGTCGAGATCTTCGGGGATGCCTTCAGCGTCAGCGATCTCCCGGGGGACATGGATACCGTCCGTCACGACGCGACTCCCGGAGGTGTGGCTTCGGCTCCGAGTTCGGCGATGATGTCGTCGATGCCGACCCCGCGCCGCTCCTCATCGGCTCCATAGCGACGGAAACCCGCCGTCCCGGCATCGACATCGCGATCGCCGACGACCATGACTGCCGGGGTCTTCGCAGTGATCGCCCTTCTGATCTTCTCGCCGACGGTCTCACCCGAGGCGTCGACCTCTGCGCGAAGGCCGGCTTCGGCGAGTTGATCCGCGACCGCCTCGGCATAGTCGATGTGGCGATCGGCGACCGGCACGATCACTGCCTGGACCGGCGCGAGCCAGGTCGGGAAGGCCCCTGCGTAGTGTTCGACCAGGACGCCGAAGAACCGCTCGATCGACCCTGCCTTCGCACAGTGGATCATGGCGGGACGCTCTGGGGTGTTGTCGGCACCGGCGTACTCGATCTCGAACCGCTCGGGCAGGTTGAAGTCGACTTGGATCGTCGACATCTGCCACCGCCTGCCGATCGCGTCCTTGACGTGGACGTCGATCTTGGGGCCGTAGAAGGCGCCGTCGCCCTCGGCGACGCTGTACGCAAGACCCGCCCGATCGAGCGCGTCCGCCAGAGAGGCCTCTGCTTCGTCCCATTGGGAGACCTCGCCGACGTACTTCTCGGGCCTGGTCGACAGATCGGCCTCGAACTCGGTGAAG
The DNA here is from genome assembly GCA_965364515.1 of uncultured bacterium. Lineage (GTDB taxonomy): Bacteria > Actinomycetota > Acidimicrobiia > Spongiisociales > ZC4RG35 > JAHEDH01. The sequence goes on along the minus strand of CBDTXZ010000003.1, from coordinate 35,604 downwards.
CCGAAGTCCTTCAACCAGGTGAGCACGAATTCCAGGTGCATGGCGAGCTCGTCGCCGAGTTGATCTCTCGTGCAGAAGGTGTGCGAGTCGTCCTGGGTGAACCCTCGGGCTCGCAGAAGACCGTGGAGAACGCCGGAACGCTCGTAGCGGTACACAGCGCCCAGCTCTCCTAGGCGCAGGGGCAGCTCTCGGTACGAGCGCCCGCGACTCCGATAGATCATGATGTGGAACGGGCAATTCATCGGCTTCACCCGGTAGGCGTCGCCGTGATCCATCTCCATCCCGGGATACATCCCCTCGGAGTACCACTGGAGGTGACCCGAAGTGTTCCACAGGTCTTCCTTGGCGAGGTGGGGAGAGAAGACGAAGTCGAACCCGTATTGCTCGTGCAGTCGTCGGGAATGGTCTTCGATCAACTTGCGGACCAGTCCACCCTTGGGATGCCATACGACCAGGCCCGAGCCCATCTCCTTCGGGAACGAGAACAGGTCGAGCTCGGGACCGAGCTTGCGATGGTCGCGCCGCTCGGCCTCCTCGAGCCGGTGCAGGTAGTCGTCTAGTTCCTTCTTCGATTCCCACGCCGTGCCGTAGATGCGCTGGAGTTGGGGATTGGATTCGTCGCCGCGCCAATACGCCCCGGCGATCCGAAGCAGCTTGACGGCCTGCAGGCGACCGGTGGTCGGCACGTGCGGCCCTCGGCAGAGATCGACGAAACCGTTGTTGCGGTAGACGGTCACTTCGTCGCCGGCCGAGACCTCCCCCGGTTCGACGGTCTCGATGATCTCGCGTTTGAACTCGTGGTCGGAGAAGAGCTCGAGTGCCTCGTCCCTTCCCATCGCCTCGCGGACGAAGGGCTGGTCGGCTTCGATGATCTCCGCCATCCGCACCTCGATCCGCTCGAGGTCTTCGGGGGTGAACGGCTCATCCACGCTGAAGTCGTAGTAGAACCCGTCGGTGATCGCCGGGCCGATCGCAAACGTGGCGTCCTCGTAGAGATCGAGGACGGCCTGGGCGAGCACGTGAGCCGCCGAATGCCTCAGCACCGAGCGACCGTCCTCGGTGTTCTCCGTGATGATCTCGATGGAACCGCCGTGCGGGAGCGGGCGCGTGAGGTCGAGCCACGCTCCGTCGAGCCTCACCGCCACTGCGGCCTTGGCGAGACGTGAACCGATTGCCTCGGCCACGTCCAAACCGGTTGCACCGTCTGGATGTTCTACGACGCTCCCGTCGGGGAGACGAATATCGATGGACACGTTGAATTTCTCGCTAGCGTTGTGGAGGACGCAATCGTACAGCGGCGACCGGGGGAACCCTCTCGATTATGCGCCGCCCAGCCGCAGCAGGAGTAGACGAACCCGGTGAACCCTCGCGAGATCATCCAGAGCATCGCCTCCGGCGCCACGATCAAGGAACTGTCTTTTCAGTCGAATCACGTCTATCGACTCCTGAGGGAGAACGGCGATTCGACCGTCGTCAAGATCTATGCGACACCCTCACGTGAACGCAGAGAGCGGCACGCGCTCGAGGCGCTCCTCGGCGTCGATGGAGTCCCGCAGATCCTCGAGCGGGGTGCGACCGAGGGCCATTCCTGGATTCGTATGACGGACGGTGGAGCGTGGAATCTCGCTGCGCTCCCTCGCAATCTCGACACCATCGCAAAAGCCGGCAAGCTGCTCCGCGGCATCCATGACTCACAGGCCCACATCACCAACCTCGAGGGAGGGATCGACGGCGAGTACGTGGTCGCCCACTACAAGTCGACGCTCGACCGTCTCGAGCGGTACCGGCGGAGGCTGGAGCTCCCGGCCGCGGTGTTGGATGCTGCGAAGTCGTCGTCCAACCGTCCGGATTCGACCGCACCGGTGCCGTCACACACCAGGCCCCAACCGGAGAAGTTCCTCGTGTCGGAGGATGGTGCGATGACGCTGATCGGCTGGGAGTGGGCGACGCTCGCACCGCCCGAATGGGACCTCAGTCTCGCCACCTGGCGTTTCAGCCGCACGCTCGGCCCCGATGCCGCGCAAGCCCTGTGGGAAGGGTACGGAGCACGCTTCTCCCAGGAACGCCTCAAGCCGTGGATCGCCTATCACGCCTCGATGGCGATGCTCGACGCAGCCGAGCAGCGCGACGGCAGGCTCGGCGACCTGAACTACCTCATCACGGACCTGAGCTCGGCGATCGCCTGACCGAGATCGCGAAATCCACCGTTCGCGGGCTGATCCGCTCTATGGTGCGATGCCATGAGGAGAACGACTCCGGTCCAGACGCATTCCGACCCTGCTGTGGGCTCGCTCGATGTGCTCGATCTCTCCGGCGACTGTGATCTTCCGTGCCCGTGGTGCTCGGCAACCACGAGCGAGTCGGACGCCCGCTGCCCCAGCTGTGAACGCCGCTTCGGCTGAGATCACACGTTCTTGGTGAACGATCGGTCCACGTGATCGAGTCGGAAGCCCAACTGCTCGTAGAGAGCCAGGCCGGGCTGATTGTCGGCATCGACGTAGAGCATCGCCGATGACATCCCGCGGTCGGCCATGGATCGCATCCCGTCGAGCACGAGTGCTCTTCCCAGACCACGTCGCCGATGCGACGGATGCACGGCGATCACATAGATCTCTCCGAGGTCCGTGTCGTGCTGCTTGGTCCAACAGAACCCGGCGAGATCGGTTCCGATCCATGCCATCCGGATGCCTTCGGGAGAGAACCAGGGCTGACGTTCACGATCCTCCAAGACCTCCATCGTCCAGTGCCCGTTCTCCGGGTGCCCGGAGAATGCCAGGTTGTTGACCTCGAGCCAGGTCGATTCGTCGCGACCCTCGACAAATGCCTCGACCTCTACTTCAGGTGGATAGTGAGGCGGGTCGGGGTGCGGAAGCGGGCGGCGTAGCTGGCGAAGCTCCCGCTCCTCGCTGAAGCCCATTTCTTCGAGGACTGCGGCGATGTGAGGCTGAAACGCCCACATCCGCACCCGTGTCCCGCAGACCCTACGAACCCGTTCGACGCCGGCGGCGATCATGGCTTCCATCGTCTCGTGATCACGGTGCATCGGATGGAGCGCCAGTTCCATCGCACAGGTCGACGTATCCGGCATGTGGCCGATGGCAACGTATGCCACCGGCTCACCGTCGATCTCCGCGACGATGCCGGCGGTTCCGTCGGGATCCGGGTGGATCAAGTCGAGATATTTGTGCTCGCCGATCGGACGGTGTCCGTCGCACGCCGCTGCCAGGTCGAACAGTGCGTTCAGGGCGGGAAGGTCGGTCGACGGGTTGACGGGTCTCAGTTCCATGCCGAACGGAGCATACGTATGAACGCTGGGTATCGGTTTTGTTGCGGATACACTTTTCCCATGACTTCGGTGGGCTTGGTGCTTGGCGGCGGCGGCGTGACCGGCGCGGCCTATGAGATGGCTGCCCTGATGGCGATCGAGCTCGCCACGGGCTGGTCTCCCAACGACGCCGAGGTGGTGGTTGGAACGTCGGCCGGTTCCTTCGTTGCCTCGCTCTTGCGACACGACCGCCTGCTGATCGACTCACTCGTGGATGCCGGAGAGAGTCGTGAGGACGTGGCAGCCCGAATCTCCCAGCGCCTGTTCAACCGAGCTTCGGGGGCGGGCATCGGGCCGTGGCTGAGACACGGCATCCTGCCGAGCGTCCGGAAGCCGGGTTTGACTGCGTTGCTGGCCTCCCCCGCCCCGTTCGTCGCGACGGGCCTCAGGGACTGGGTGACCCGGCGCATCGGTGCGCCGGCCGCAGAAGCCTGGCCGAGCCGACCCACCGTGATCACGGCATACGACATCCAGGCCCGGCAGCGTGTTGCGTTCGGGACCGAAGGAGCGCCCGTGGTGAGCATCGCAGATGCCGTCGCCGCTTCGAGTGCGATACCGGTCATCTTCAGGCCGTGGTCCATCGACGGCGTCCGCTATGTGGACGGCGGGGTCGTCTCTGGCACTCACGCCGACCTCGTGCTCGGGTCCGATCACCCACTCGACCTGATCATCGTGATCGCCCCGATGGCTGCCGAGGAACAGCGCGAGCGGGCCTGGTTCCACGAGAAGGTCTTCGACCGGGTCGGCGGGGCCGCACTCGGTCGGGAGCTCTCAGAGATCGGCCGGGCGTGGCCGGACACGGATGTGATCGTGCTCGAACCGACTCCGCAGGTGCTGTCGGCGATGCGGCCCAACCCACTCGACCCAAAGGGAGCGGTGCCGACGTTCATCAGAACACTCATCTCGATGCGTCGACGTCTGGCCGAACCCCAGCTGTGGTCGGTGCTGTCACATCACCTCGTGGACCACTCGCTGCAAGCACGAAGCAGCTGACCCCTGCCGACTTCGGCCACGGGCGGTGCCTCTCATCATCAGATCGTGTGGTCGCCCGTCGGCGCCCCGACCCGCGTCGGGCGCCAGATCTCGGTTGCCGGGTGATCGGGGCTCGGTGCCGGTTCGACCGACTCGAGGAGCGTGATCGTGACGTACCCGGACCGACACAATGCCGTGTCCGTCCTTGGGTCCTCACCCGTGGTCGAGCTGCGCACGGTGAACTCCAGCAAGGATCCAGGGACGTTGGCCGTCGCGATTCGGATGTGGCCGAACGCGTCCAGATCGGCCCACGTCGTACCTCTCACCTGATCGATCGGCTTCCCGGGCACGTTCACGTTGAGCACGGCACCCAGGCCACTGTCGACCAGCCAGTCGGTCGCCGAGCGCGCCACGTGCGCCGCGGTGTCCCATTGCCACGGGTCGGAATGCTCGAGGCTCACGGCCAGCCCGCACATCCCGAGGCTTCGTGCGGTGAGAGCAGCCCCCACGGTGCCGGAGTGGATGACCGAGTGCCCAGTGTTCAACCCCGCATTGACACCCGACACCACCATGTCCGGCTTCGGGCCGAACGCCCCGAGTGCCGACGCAAGTACGGCCAGCCCAGGTGGCCCGTCGATCGAGTAGGCATGAGCAACACCTTCCACGTCGTGTTGGATCATCTCCACGCCGACGGCTGGATCGAAGCGGCCCAGGGCCGTTCCGGACCCGCTCATGTCCTCGCTCGGCGCGACCACGATGACGTCGTAGCGGGTCGCCAGAGCGCGAGCGAGGACACGTATCCCAGTCGAATCGATGCCGTCGTCGTTTGTCACCAGGATGCGTGGACGACGTCGCTCTCCAGACGGTACGTCATCGACGACCACCGAGGTCTCGGGCTCGGAGCTCATACGGACACCTCCAGTGGTTGGATGCGGACATGGTGAGAGAGCTGTTCGATCAACCCCGACGACGCACTTCCCAACCCATGTCGCGTGACGTTGGCGGCACCGGCCGCACAGGCCAGGCGCACCGCAGTCTCGCCATCGAGTCCGCGCACGAGCGCGGCGGTGAGGGCAGCGGTCATCGAGTCGCCGGAGCCGCGATGATCGACAGCCCGGAGGATGGGCGGTTGGGCCCGCAAGACACGACCGTCGAGAGAGACGACCGCGCCCTGCTCGGCCCGTGACACGATCAACCAGCTGACGTTCCGCGCAGCGAGTTCGGCCACTGCTGTGAGGATCTCCGCCTCGGTGGTTTCGACGATCACGCCATCCTTCACCAGATCCTGGTCACTGACCTTCAGGATCGAGAGCCGTCCGCGTTCGAGATATGCCGCCAACTCGGGTCCATGGAGGTCGCCGATCGTTTCTGCCCCTGTGGCGGCCAGGTCCTCGCCCAACCTCTCATAGAAGGTGAGAGGGACGCATGTCTCGGTCGCTCGGCCGGTGATGACCGTCGCATCGGATCGGAGGGCTGTCTCGAAGGCCTCATCGAAGAACTGGTCGACGTCATGACGGCGCATCTCCAATGGCTGCTCACTGGCGATTCGAACCGGAGTGCCGTTCCGTCGATCTTCGATCGAGCACACAGACGGACCGGAGACGTCGACGGACGCCAGCTCGACTCCCCATCGCGGAACGAGTGACCTGAGCACCGCCCCGGCCTCCCCGCCGGTAGGGGCACACAGCACCGCCCTGCAGCCGAGCTGGGCGAGCAGCCGGGCGATCCAGAATCCCTGTCCCGATGGATGGAGATGGATGTCGCCGCCGTTGTTCGGCTCGTGCGACTCGATCATGACGCCAAGCGCGAGGTACGGGGCGATGACGCAGACGGTGGCGTCGCGACGTCGCCCAACGCCCTCTTCACCGGTCAGATCGATCAGGTTCATCGAACCTTTTCCCGTCGCTCGGTGACGCCGGCGGCGTCTCGGAGGCCGCATCGCTTTCCCTCGAGCGCTCCCCCGCCCGGGACATGGGGACCACGACGACGGGAATGTCCGAGTGATGGGTGAGGTATTGGGCCACACTTCCGAGCAGGAGCTCGGCGATCTGGCTCCTCCCGCGGCTGCCAACCACGATGAGATCGGCCGAATGGAGCTGAGCGACCGCCAGCAGCACGATCCGCGAATCACCCGTTTCGATCATCGTGCGGCAGCGCACCCACCGATCTCGGAGACGTGAGGTCGCAGCCTCGAGCTCGGAACGCCGCTGACCGATCATCTCCTGATTCGTCGAGTCACCGATCATCGGATTCCAGTCGTAGACACTCACGACGATCACGTCGGCGCCACAGCAGCTCGCGATCCAGCCGGCCCATCCGACGGCGGCCTCAGCGGAGGCCGAGCCGTCGAATCCGCACACGATCGTGGAGAGCTCAGGTCGGGTGTATTCCGACTCTGTCATCGCACCTCCTCCTGCAGCCAGAATGTGGACGGGAAGGCGATTTCGCCAGTGCCGAACGACCTGCCCGGGCCGCGGTGGGCGAGCCGAGAGGAGGCCGAGTGGAGTTCATCGACGCCATCGTCGCCTCCGGTGTCGCGCTCGGGCTGGGCCTTCTCGTGGGGTTGCAGCGCGAGTATGCCAAGCGGCGCTACCAGGAGGATCTGTTCGGTGGTGCCCGGACGTTCGCCTTGATCGCCTTCGTCGGGGCACTCGCGACGTTCGTCTCCGACATGGCCGGCACCTACCTCGTGCTCGCCACGTTCGCAGTCGGAATCATCGTCTTCCTCGCAATCGGCTACGTGTCCTCCTCCCGCGAGGGTCACCTGGGCGTCACGACCGAGATCGCTGCACTGGTCGTCTTCTGTGCTGGTGCGCTCGCCGGTTTCGGCGAGCTTCCCCTCGCTGTGGCGATCGGCGTCTTGACGGCCACCATTCTCTCGATCAAGCCATTCACCAGACAGCTCTCGGCCAACATCGACACCGAGGATGTCTACGCGACACTCAAGTTCGCCATCGTGACCGCACTGGCACTGCCGCTCCTCCCAGACGAGACCTATGGACCGTCGCCGTGGAACGCGGTCAGCCCCTACAAGGTCGGGCTGATGATCGTCTTCATCTCGGGTCTCTCCTTCGTCGGCTACGTCCTGATCCAGCTGTTCGGCACAAAACGTGGAATCGGCCTCACCAGCCTGCTGGGCGGACTGGTCTCCTCCACGGCAGTGACGATGGCCCTCTCCGAGCGGAGCCGGTCGAACGACCGGATGTCCTCCATTCTGGGGTTGGGCGTCCTGCTGGCTTGGGTGATCATGTTCGCGCGCATCCTGGTCGAAGTGGGTGTGGTCCACCTCGCACTCCTCCCCTCCGTCTGGGCTCCGATCTCCGTCGGAGGCCTGGTCGCTGCGCTGTGGGCGGGCCGCCTGTATCTCAGCGACAGGACCGGGAGAGAACGCGACGGCGGCGAAACCGAGAACTTCACGAACCCTTTCCGCCTCGGCCCGGCGATCCAGTTCGGACTGTTGTACGGGCTGGTTCTGATCGGCTCGAAGGCTCTGTCTGACTGGCTCGGGTCGACCGGGATCTACGTCGGCGCCGGTCTGTCGGGACTCGCCGACGTCGATGCCATCACTCTGTCGATGGCGGAGCTCAGTAGGGGTGAGGGTCCGATCTCAGACGAGGTCGCCGCCAATGCGATCGTGCTCGCTGCCGCGAGCAACACGCTGGTCAAGGCTGGCATCGTCTGGTTCACGGGATCGCCCGGAATCCGCCGGGCGATTCTGCCCGGAGCGATCGGTGCCGTGGTGGCTGCAGTCGCGCTGGCGTTCGCCTTCTGAGCGAGTCGGGGTCGCTTGCCGTTGGCCCGACACCCGGCGAGTCTTCGAGAGGTCATGGATCCAGCACCGGCCATGCTCGCCCCTGACCCATGACCCCGAGATCTGGTGGGGTGCTCAGGGTCGACATGGGGTCATCCCCAATGGCGACCGCCCACGACATCTCCGAAGATGGCGACAACAGCAACCATCAAAGGAGCAATCATCATGACGAACGATGCCCAATCGGCCCCGATCTCGGACGAAGTCGAGAACGAGTCCGCCCAGGAGGCAGCAGCCTCCGACAGCCCGACCCAGGACGCAACGGTGTCTCAGACGGAAGCACACTCCCAAGGCTTCGCGATCACGAACGAGTCCCGGAACTGGGCGACGCTCGCGCACCTCTCTGCTTTCGTGATGTTCCTCGGGATTCCATCCCTGCTTGGACCGCTGGTGGTGTGGCTGGCGAAGAAGGACGACCCGTACGTGGAAGCTCAGGCCAAAGAAGCGCTCAACTTCAACATCTCCATGTTGATCTACGCCGTTGCGGCAGGCATCTCGGTGCTTCTCCTCATCGGGATCATCGCGCTGCCAGCCGTGTTCATCGCGTGGTTCGTTCTGGTCATCATCGCTGCGATCAGGAGCGCCGACGGTGAGCAGTACCGGTACCCCTTCACGATCCGGCTCGTTTCCTGAGTCGACGCCGAGATTCGAGGGGCCCTCATCGAGGGCCCCTCGAACGCGTCTCGAGGAGGACTGATCCCCGGTGTATGCGTCAGTGAGGCTGGAGCCGGTCCGCCTCTGAAGCGGAGAGCTGTTGCTCCTTCTCGCTTGGAGCGAACATGTGGATTCCGGCGTGCACCACGAGCGCGAACGCCCACGGAATCGTGACCCACAGCGCATAGTCGAGTCCGCCGCCGATGGCGAAGTCCTGGATCCACACGAATGCATTCACCGCGGCGAAGATCCCGGCATGCAGTATGAGGTCCGACCTCGAAGTCGGCTCGACACGCACTCGGCTACGACCCAGGATCGCAAGGAACACGGCGACGGCGAGCAACGCCAGTCCCCCGATCAGGAGGCCATAGGCCCACGCCGACGAGATGTCACCAACTCGCCATGAGAGGTCGCCGCCCAGACCCACGTACTCGTCCTCACCACCGAACAACACGAAGAGACCGACGAACACCCCGATCCCACCGAGGATGCCGGAAACCCACTCGAAGAAGCCCCAGGCCGCGCCCCTCGTCCCCTTGTACGAAGTGCCTTGGCTCGATACCACGAGACACCTCCTTTCTCATGTCCATCCGACGGATCGACGGATTGCGTGGCAAGAGGCGGATGTCACCTTCTGCAATCCATTGCAGGCTCGCCGGCTATGCGGGACCGGCAGCCGGATAACGAGCGAGTGTGGCTATGTGCGGCGGAACCTCGTCGATGATCTCCTGTTCGAGGTCGCGGATCTCCCGGCTGGGAGTCAGCCCGGCACCTCCGAGGACACGTTCGAGACGACGGAGCGACCTGAGCGATTCGACTCGCCGACCGTCCCTGGCGAGGGCGTCTGCAAGGAGATACCAGAGGCGCTCCCGATACGGATGCTCCGTGACCAGCGTCTCCAGCAGCGGGATCGCTCGGGCATGTCGCCCCAATGCGAGATCGGCTTCGAGGCGAATCTCGATCGCCGAGTTCCGCAGCTCGAGCAGCCGGTTCGCGGCGGGTTGCAGGAACGACAGCTCGGCCAGGCTCCCGAACGGCATACCCCGCCACAGCGCCATCCCCGCGATACATGCATCCAATGCGCTGCCCGGGTCGTCGGGAAGCGCTCGCTCAGCGGCGAGAACGAGACGTTCGAACCGAACGGCATCGACGACCTCGGGCTCGAGGGCGAGCACGTAGGTGTGGTCGGCGGCACGAAGGCTCGACGGTCCGATGAACGCTCTGAGCCGTGAGATGTGGGACTGTAGGTCGGCTTCCACCGCATCGGGTGGATCATCTCCCCACATGTCCTCGATGAGGCGATCCACCGGAACGGCATGGCCGATGTCGACTGCGAGAGCCGCCAGCAACGTCTGTGGAAGGTCCCCACCGATGTGGACGGTTGAACCGGCGATCGCCAGTTCCACAGGACCAAGGAGACGGATGTCGATCACTTCCCTCTCAGGGTGTCAGATCCGAGTCCGGAGCGCCAGAGACCTTCGGCAGCACTTGGCAAGCCGCCAGCCAGGGGTCTTCAAGCGCCCGGCGCGACCCTGTACTCATGGAAAGGACGGTTTCGGAAAGGAGCCGAGCATGACTCTGATGCAAGAGCCGGTGACCTCCGAGCGCAACGAAGAGTTGCTGGAGCACCCGATCGATGTGAAGCGACCGCCGGTGGAACCGGTGGGCCGCATCCGGTGGTTCGAGTGGACGATGGCTGTCGTGTTGGTCGCAGTCGTCGCCTTGATGGCAACGATCCTGATGACACAGCCGAACGAACCCGAGGCAGACAGCACCCTGGTTCTGGGACCGCGTCACTTCGGTGTCGTGTTCGTCCCGGAGTATGTGGGAGCGTCGGGTGGCGATCTGGTCGCAATCGAATCGTCGCCGTTGGTGCTGGGCGATCGGCAGCTGGAAGGATTCGCCTATCTGCCGGAGTGGGTCGGTCAGTCGGGCGGCGATCTCCCGGTGACGGAGTCTTCACCACTGGTGATCGGACCACGTCAGATCGATGGAGTCGTCTACGTTCCGGTGTTCGTCGGACACGCCGACGGGGTGTATCCGGAATCCGCTCGTTGAGTCGGACCTGGGGGGATCAGAGACGGGGATGGCCCTGAGGGCCATCCCCGTCTCGTCGTGACGCCGGCTGCACCTTCACATGCCGCCCACCGTGCCTCCAGTTCCATGCGTACCAGATGATTGGTGACCTGATGGCGTTCGTCGTTTCAATCGCCGGGACCGGGGAGGAGCAATGTGACACCGAACATGCCGACTGCGCCGTGCCCCCTGTCCCAGCCACCGCGAATCACTGCCCGGCATGTGGAGAGTCCGTAGAGAGCGCGGCTCTCCTCGATGTGGGGCCGCAGCCATGTGACATCGCCTCGGCGGATGTACCCGACATGGTGACCATCGATGTACACGCCGATCGCTTTTGGATCGAAGCGGTTCGCGGGCTCCGGGACGAGCTCCGCAACGCACTCGGCGTCCACGCCACCGTATCGGCGTCGACCACCCGTCAGGAGGAGGAGCTCGTCCTGGTGGCGTGACTCGCCAACCACATCGACCTCGTGGTCACCTCGGAGTGTGATCGAACGACCCGATGTCATCTGCTGACGCAGTCGAGAGCGTGGTCGGGGCCTTCGATCCTCTCCCAGCCTCTCCGCAAGGCGTCCGATCCCCCCACCTTCACCGCAGCCGAAGCAATACCACCGACAGCCCTCGGCATCGATGTGGAGGGACGGGTGGTGATCGTCGTGGAAGGGGCATCTGTAGTACCGATCCCCGGGACGCAACTCGATCTCGGCACGCTCCCAAGCGGACCTGAACTCCTCTCGTTCTGCAGCGGTACGAACCGTGACGGGTAGGGCGGCATGCCGAGTCCTCCCGGCTGCGAGATCGGCGACCCACTCCGGGAGTCTCGACGGTTGAAGCTCGTCGGGGTGCCCACCGGGTCGCCAGACGTACCGCTGGCCGCTCTCGTGGAGGCTCGGAGGCGCAACGACCATCCCGCCACCAGCCTTCAACTCGACGCCCGATGCGAGCACGCTCGAGGCCACGTCGACACCGAGCCGGAACCAGAGATGGGTACCTCCGCCACCGGTTCGAACCTCCGTCGTCACCGGAAGGACATCCCAGCGGGACTCGAGGTCCCGAAGGCTCCGATCCCCGTCGTTGCGGGGGTCGATGTCGATCACGGCGATCCCGGACACGAGACCCGTCACGACGCCAACGTTCGAATCCGGCCACCGTCTCCACCAGGCCCGCAAACGGTCCGATGGCGCCGGTCGCTCCATCCACTGCTCCCATGGCACCCTGGGGTGCTTGCCGACGGAGCGACAACTGCCGTCCTGGCAGGAACACGCCGCCCCTTCGGGGGTGTGTACCGGGATCACCGACCACCCGAACCGGGCGTAGGCCATGGCGGCGTCCAGAACGGTCGTCCCCCCGGTTGAAACGTCACTGCCATCCATCATTCGACCTCCGAATCAACGTGCGATGGTTCTGAACGAGTGGAAAGGGCCGAAAGTAGGAGGTGTGCTCACGTTCCACACAGTCGTGCCGGGCGGAGACCTGTTCGCCAACTCGATGACGAGAGCTCTCCTTCGCTCCAGGCGCGCCGAGGCGGCGCGTCGGAAGTGCTTTTGGGGTCGAACGCAGCACCGCTTCCTTGATGCGCGCTGTGCCGTTCGGTCAGGTTCGCCACGGCGCAATCGGGAGGCATGCACTGAGGTCGTTCTCGACACCACCACGTGCCGAGAGCGGTTTCGATCTGTCACGACTGCTTCGCAGAGCGGTCGCACTCGCCTTTGCCGTTGTCCAACTCGTCCTCGTCGCCCGAATCCTCTTGGACCTGGGTGTGATCCCGCTCGACAGCTCCATCGGCGAAATGATCGTGACCTACTCAGATCTCCTCGCCGCCCCGGTCGAGGGGATCGGCAACGGGCTCGGTTTCGGAGGCGACGGATTCGGCTCCATCGCCGGTGAGGGCTTTAACGCCGTGATGCTCGCCGCATTGGTCGGATGGTCGGTGGTCGAAGGGCTCGTGATGCGGGTCGTGAGGAAGTTCGATCAGGTCTGACGGCTGTGCAATCAGCCCAGGTCCGATGCTCGCAGGGTCCTCAGAGCGTCGATGTCGGTCTCGCCGCTGCCGACGAGCCTGCTCGCCTGACGACCGAGTGCATCCTCGTACCAGTTCCGCACGAGCCTGGCATTTCCGAACCCCGGGCCCCGCTCGGTTGCGGCAAGCCGCTCGAGTAGACGCTCGGCCGCCTTCTCGGTGAGCTCGTATCCCCCGTCCCCACAGATCTTCTCGAAGATCGCCACCAACTCGTCATCGGTGAAGTCCCCGAAGTGGAGCGTTCGGCGAAACCGAGAAGCGATTCCCGGGTTGGAATCGAGGAATCGGTTCATCGGCGCTGGGTAGCCGGCAACGACCACCACGAGGTCACGACGGTGATCCTCCATGAGCTTCACGAGTGTGTCGATGGCTTCGTTCCCGTAATCCTGCTCTCCCTTCCCGGCCAGTGAATACGCCTCGTCGATGAAGAGAACACCCCCGAGAGCCTCCTCGACCCGCTCACGAACCTTTGGAGCCGTCTGACCGATGTAATGCCCCACCAGCTGAGACCGCTCGACCTCGATGAGATGCCCCGAGGACACGACCCCAAGGGTCCCGAGGATCTCGGCGAACAATCGGGCAACCGTCGTCTTACCGGTGCCCGGATTTCCGGTGAATACGAGGTGATAGGACACGTCCTGGGTCGGCAGGCCGACCGTGCTGCGCAAGTTCTGGATGTGGATGAAGTCGGCGAGTTGCCGCACCTCGGCTTTGACGCCTTCGAGACCGATCAGCGTGTCCAACTCGGCGATCAGCTCCTCCATCGTTCGGAGCCCTCCGGACGTTTCGGCGTCGTGCGATGTCGGGGTCTCCCCGTGAATCCCGTGCACTCCTCCGGCTGCGTCGAAATCGGCGAGGCCGGTGTCGCGGGCGTACTTCCGCATCGCCTGACGGAGCTGGTCGATGGCTTCGAGTTCCAATGCGTTGGGAGCTCCGTCCACCGCAGCGACCGTTGACACGAGCGACATCGCCGCCTGTGCACACTCCGAGGAGAATCGGGTGCCTGCGAGATGATCGAACAACACGAGCAGGCGGTACCCGACCGATCCGTTCGTGACGGTGTCGGACATCCTCTGGATGGAGTCCTTCAAGGGCCCGATGGCCTCCTGCCCGGTGTCGGTGGCTTCGAGAGCCTCGAGATCGGACCGGGTGTGGACACCGTCGCTGAGCCACTCGATCTCGTCGAAGTCCACTTCGAAATCGGATGTCGCCACATAGGAGATGAGGAGCCGCGCGTCCTTCTCCGGAAGTTCGCCGATGGAGGCACCGTCCTGTTCGTACGCTTGCCTGCACGTCGAGAATGCCGATGGGTCGGTCTCGGCGGCCCGACGCAGCAGATCGGCGACCGCAGCGGCATACCGGCGCGCGGCCTCACGAACCGCGGTCAGGCCGTCCACGGCGCCGGCTTCGTTCTGGGGGGTCGTTCAATCGGCATCTGGTGTCGAGAGGGTACGCGCTCTCGTCCGTCGACCCGGGCCACACCGCGGGGTGAGGTCCGGGCGCAGACGTCACTCCGCCGAAGACGTGAGACCGACCTGCTCGCGCAGCCGCTTGAAGCGCTCGGAGGTCTTGTACGCCCAGTGCTCCGGAACGTACCGGCGAACCAGCAAGACCGAACACGGGGCGCGATCGGCGACGATGTCCGGAATCGTCCCGAAGAGCACCGTCCGGAGACCGGACTCGCCTGACGCGCCGATGACCAGCAGATCGTGACTGCCCTGTCGTGCCGACTCGACGATCGAAGCCACGACGTCCTGGGACCGCTCGACCAGGATCTCGACCGGTACGTCGACTTGACCAACGAGCGACTCGATGTCATCTCTGACCGAAGCCCGCTCGCGGTCCGGATCGACATCGGTCCGCACCGCCCTCAGGAGATCGACGTGCGCGCCCGAGGCGGACGCGATGCGCAATGCCAACTCGAGACCCAATCGGGCATGGCGACCGCCGCCCCATGGGACGAGGATGCGTTCGAGCCGGTCCATCCCCCGATCCTTCAGGACTGCGAAGTCGGCCGGAAGCCCCGCCACGACGCGACGTACGGGTGAATCTGCGATGCGCCCGAGCGAGAATCCACCGTGCCAGCCGAGCACCAGGAGGTCCGCACCCGAAAACACGGTTTGATCGACCAGGCCCGTCGCCACGTCGTGGGCGGGCTCCACAACGACATCGACCGACGTCGCGTCGAGCGGTCGGTCACCGTTCGAAGCCGAGACCGGAAGTCCCGCAACCGCACGTTGCAGCGACTCCCGGGCAGCACTCACCACCCCGGCATCGTTGCGGACCGCTCCCAGGGGGGTTTGGCGTGGCACCTGGACGAGTCGGAGCGCCAGCACTCTCCCGGGTTCGGTCGAACCGGTGGCCACGAACCGTCCGAGCAGGAGGAGCGAGCGTTCGGTTGCAGGGTTCGCGAGCGCCACCGCCACGGTCCGGGGGTCCTCCGCTCCAACGATGTGCTCGAGGGGAGCGATCGGCTTCTCAGCCGCTTCGATCTCCATGCGGGTCGGTGGCGAGAAGAGGGATCGAAGGCCGAGTTGGTTCCACCGCAGCCGGAGACGAGGTACGGCCGACTCGAAGTCGACTCCATCCCGGCGGACGAAGTACCACAGGAGGCTGAGGCCGATGAGGCCGAGCACCGCGAGCTGTGCCGTGGTTCCTGAGAACCCGATGATCGCCACACACCCGAGGGCCCCGATGATCTGTGGCACCGGCGAGAAGGGGACGCGGAACGTCGGCCGATACCACGGCGGATCCGCTGCGCGCAGGGCGACGGCTCCGACATTGATCGCGGCATAGGAATACAGCTGCAGCGAAGACGCGATCTTGGCGAGTTCTTCGATGTTCGGCAGCGCGACGATCAGGACGGCAGCGATCGTGGACGTCAGGACGATCGCCCTCAGAGGCGTGACGAAGCGCGCGCTGATCTCGGCGAGGCGCTCGGGGAACAATCCATCCCTCGACATCGCGAGATTGATGCGGGAGGCGGCGAGGATCGAGGCGTTCGCCGACGACAGCGTGGCGAACAGCCCGGCAACGATGATGCCGGTGGCGCCCACGCCACCGAACGCAAGCCGTGCAGTCCGCGTCAGGGGGTCGGGTACCTCTCGGATCGTCTCCTGGGTGAAGACACCTGCGACGACGAGCACGATGAGCACGTAGAGCACGGTGACGAGCGCCACCGATCCCATCAGGGCCCGAGGGAGGTTCTTGCTCGGCTCCTTGATCTCCTCCGCCACCGCGGCGATCTTGACGAATCCGAGAAACGACACGAACACGAGCGCCGTCGTGGACAGGACCGCTCCCCCGCCCTCCGGGAAGAACGGGGCGAGATTGGCCTGATCGGCCTCGAGGATCCCCCCGACGACGAAGACACCGAGGATCACCATGAGTGCGAGCACGATCACGATCTGAGCCGAGCCAGAGACCTTGGCTCCGACGATGTTGAGGATCAGCAACAGTGCGGTGCCCGCCAGGGCACCAACCACGGCCGGCACCGGACTGACCTGGGAGAGGAACTCTCCGGTGCCGACCAGATAGAAGGCGATCGCCACCGTCAACGAGAGCCAGATTCCCACACCTGAGATGGCACCGAATGCGGCACCGAGAGACCGGGACACGAAGTAGTAGTCGCCGCCCGAGGTGGGCATGCCGGTGGCCAGCTCGGCGGCGGCGGCGGCGGTCAGTATGCACACCACACCGGCGAACGCGTACGACAGTGCGGCTGCCGGACCGGCCGCCTCGATTGCGCGCCCGGCGAGCAGGAAGATGCCGGCACCGATCATGGTCCCAGCGCCGATCGTCAGCGCACTCCAGAACCCGAGATCACGCTGAAGCTCGCCTGGTTGGCCCATTTCCCTCGCCCGGTGCTCGATGAACCGTCGACGCTACCTCCATCCCGTGAGATAGCCGGCATCTGTCGACAACATCAGTGAGCCGGAACCCATTGGCCTCGTCACCGACACACGGAAGCTCGACCCGGACGCGCCTGTGGCCGGTCGAACACAGCAACAAGTGCGGTCGGCCGGCCACAGCGATACCGTCAGAGCAGGGCCATCTCGCTTCCGACGCGGGCCCAGCGCGCCATGTAGTCCTGCACCCCTTCTCCGAATGCAGCGATCTCGTATCCGATGTCGGGTACGGCGAACACGGTCTTCGTGAACAGCTCGCGGAACTCATCGGTCCGCACCAGCGCAGACAACGCTTCATACTCTCCGGGGATGATCATCGAACTGTGACCAGACGTCCCCATCACGCTGATCGGCTCACCACACTTGCCGTCGTGGGCAGCGGACCCGAAGAAGGCCATGCCTTCGGTGAACGACTGAAGCGCCTTCTCTTCCCGGCCCGGCGCCGCTCTCGAGTACGTGAACACGATCGCGGAATCCATCGTCATGCGTAGTCACCTCCTCTCGAGCCGGAGACTGTGCTCCTCGCACCCGGCCCAAGTCCCGTGTTATAGGACCAACGGCACTTCTGTGAGAGTCGAAGGTCACATGGCCCGATCGAGACCGCCCGCGAGCGGGCTCGACGCCCCGGAGACGAGCCGAGGTGATCATCCGGGTGTTGCACGCCTCGAAACCGGCTCTGATGCATCCCGGAGGGCTGTCAGGCTTAGTGTTGCGGGGTCAGTCCTCGACTTTGGCGACCGTGTGCCGAAGACAAGCCTCGATTTCGGACTCGTCGAAGTGCTCCCCCGGCTTGGAGACGAGCATCATTGCGACGGCGTCGCCTGGCTCGGACTCGATGGCGAGGGCTGAGACCTTGTCGTATTCGTCCGTCGGGCAGTCGCAACGTCCGTCCTGACAGTCCTGGAACGCCGCCAGCAGCCGGCCGGCAGCAGCCCCCATCTCGGTCACGCGGATCGCAAGCCCGTCGTGGGTCTGATCGATCGAGAAACGCGTCATGATCCGACTCTACGCACCCGCCGGCGCTTCGAAGGGTCGCCCCCTCGGCGGCCGCCGTCGGACAGCTGTCTCGAAGCCCTCTCCATCAGACTCCGATAGAGCCGCCTCATGCATCACCTCGTGCGATTCTGGCGACCAGTCAGAAGTCTTCGCGTCGATGTCGGTCGTAGGCTCCGAAGCATGTCGAAGAGGTCCACAAGACACCGGTCACCCACATGGTGGAAAGACGTCGTGATCTACCAGATCTATCCAAGATCGTTCGCCGACAGCGACGGTGACGGAATCGGTGACCTGAACGGAATCATCGGGAGACTGGATCACTTGGCGGAACTCGGAGTCGATGTGGTGTGGCTCAGCCCGCACTTCGACAGCCCAAATGCCGACAACGGGTACGACGTTCGCGACTACCGCAAGGTCATGACGGAGTTCGGCACCATGGAAGACTTCGATCGGATGCTCGCCGCCACGAACGAACGCGGCATCGAGCTCGTCCTCGATCTGGTGGTCAACCACACCGGTGACGAGCACTCGTGGTTCCGTGAGAGTCGCAGCTCACGCGACAACCCCTATCGGAACTACTACATCTGGAGAGACGGCACCCCGGATGGCGGCCCGCCCAACAACTACACCTCGTTCTTCGTCGGCTCGGCATGGGCACACGAGTCGACCGTGGCTCGACCGGTTAGAGAGTTGAAGGGCTTCACGAAGGTCAGACGCGACCCGGGTGAAACGACCCGCGCCGGCGTGACGCTCGACCAGAGGCTACACACCCGTCACCGACCTGTGCGGCCGCCGGCCCTTCGGTTCTCCACAGCGAGAGCTCGGCGTCGTCCCGCGTGCATCCCCGAGCAGGCGAAGGCTGACGCGTTTCGATCCAGTGAGCGAAGACCGGGCGACCGCTCGACTCGTGCATGGCCGAGCGTCGCGAAGACCGAGCGAGCAGACGATGCGCGCTGACGATCCATATCGACGAATCGCTGCGATCTACGACCTGGTGATCGAACCCGTCCAGGCGGGAGTCCGCAGAGTCGCTTTCGATCTCCTATCGCCGGAGCCGGACTGGCAGGTGCTCGATGTCGGCTGTGGCACAGGGACCGGTCTCGTTGCGTACGTCGAAGCGGGGTGTGCCGCCAGTGGCGTCGACGTGTCCGAGGCGATGCTCGTGGAGGCCAGGAAGCGGCTGGGAGACCGAGCGGATCTGCTCCGGAGCGACGGTGTCACCCTCCCCTTCGAAGACGATCGCTTCGATCTGGTCATGACGTCGATGGTGCTCCATGAAGTGCCGGCTCCCGAAAGGGAGCCGTTCGTTGCGGAGATGGCGCGTGTCACCAAACCCAGCGGAAGAGTGATGATCATCGACTTCCGTTTTGGATCTCTCAGAGGTTGGAAAGGCCCAGTCCTGCGTCTGGCGTCTGCGCTGATCGAGCGGCTGTCTGGTCACCACTCGGGATACGAGAGTTTCAGGGAGACGGGCGGCGTCCCCGGCGTGGTGCAGCGAGCAGATCTCATGGTGGAACAGGAGAAGATCGTGGCCGGCGGTAACCTCGCGATCTATTCCGTGGATCCGCAGCCGACGACCTGACCCCACTCTCGGCCGGAGGAGGACGAGTGGTTCCAGTCGGGTGCCTGCCCTTTGCGAGCCTCGCCGACTCGACGCTCGGAACTCGACACTTCGAGCCGGCATCCTCCTACGGGGCCAGCGTCACATGGATGGCCAGATGGTCCGATGCTCCACCACTCCCGATTCGAACCTGTTCGATGGCGAGATCGGGGGTCACGAACACCCAATCCGGGCGGTCACAGCCAGAGGTGGGCTCGGCCGATGTCGTCCGACATTCGTCACCCGTGGCGCCGACCACGTCGACGAGGCCGGCGTCGGCGAACAGTCCGATTTCCGCATCCTTCGGAGCGATGTTCATGTCGCCGGCCACCACCAGCCGCGGGATGTCGACCACCGCCTCGAGGAGTGCATTCACCTGCGGGACCGACCGAGGCTCGAGATGGGTACCAACGACATGTACGGGTGTCGTTCCGGTGTCGATCCTCACGAGGACGTAGGAGCGCTCTTGTGAGCCGTCCTTTGGCAACACACCACGGCTGATCTCGGTCATCGGAAGCTTCGAGAAGATGGCGTTTCCGAACTGCCCATCGGCAGCCGCCACGTACACATATTCCATGGCGAGTTCGCGCTCCAGATAGGACACCAGATCCAACGTGCCGTGAATCGGCCAGCCGCGAGCTGCTTCCTGGATGACAACGACGTCGGGATTCGACGTGAGTATTTCGCGCGCGGTCTCATCGGGAGCCAGCTGCCCGTCGATCCCGACGGATCCACGAGCGTTGTAGCTCACGATGTCGATGCGACCCGCTTCGGCGTTCGCCTCACCGAGGTCTGGTGCCGTCAACACCAGCAACATCGGGGTTGCCAGGGCCAGCGCCAGCCCGGACAGAGCTCCGAGACGCCAGATCGTTCTGCCGCCAGACTCCGGTCTCACCTCGCCGGTCAATGCGGCGATGCCGACGATCAGCGCTGCGAATGCGGGAATCGTCTGGCGCGGCACAGGCAATGGCTGATCGATGTGCAAGGACCAGATCAACACGAGGGCCAGATACAGGACGCTGCCGCCGGCGGCGGCGAGCGGGATCCTCCACGCAGACGTTCGTCGATCGGTGCTTCGGGCTGCAGCTCGCGCGAGCAGGCCGCTCAACGCGGGCTGGAGCGCAAAGATGACCAGCACCGCACCGATCCCCTCGACGAGTGAGACAGCCCACGCCAACGCAACCGCCACGGCCGCCACGCCGCCGAGCTGCGGTTTCGAGAGGCTCGGGGCCACCCCCACGACGGCGATCGCTGCGAGATTCGCCACGAGAACTGCGAACACAGCCCACGCCTGCGATGTCTGGCCTTGAGAAGCGACGAAAGCGAAGTTCTGGACGAAGAGCAACTGGAGCAGGAAGTAGCCACCGAGACCCACCCAGATCATCGCTGGTATCCGACGTCCATCGACTGCGGACATTTCGCCGCCGACTCGCACCGCCAACCCCACCAGCCCTGCCGCGAGGGCGAGCACCACCACGAGCGAAGCCGTGCCTGGCTGCCATGCCAGGTCCCACGATCCGAAGAGTGCACGGACGACGACATCGATCGTCATGCCCAGAACGATCGAAGAAACCAGACCGGTTGCGCTCAAGACAGCGGCCACGTCTGATCGGGTGCCGATCACGGTCACCCCGACGAGAGCCAACACGACGACGGTGATCGCGAGCCAAGACGGTATGGGATCAGAGATCCGGGCCGCCAGGTAGGCGCCGGCCATGAGACCGGACCCGCCGACCAGAGCAGTCCGACCGGACAATCGCGGCACCATCATCACGAGCAGTGGAGCCGAGAACGCGCCCAGCGCCACCAGTCCGGCCAGGATGAAGTCCCAGTCCTCGCCTATCTCGTACATGATCGGGAACAGCATCCGCGTCGTCTGTGCAAGGACCACGACTGCCAAGGCAACCAGAAGCCGCACAGCCACTTCGTCTGTCGATGAGCCTCGAAGCACTGCTCGCGATTCTGTCATCGTTCTTCACCTCCAGTTGCGCCTTGCAGCCAGTGGCGCAGGAACCGCCGAAGTCCGCTTCCCGCGTCGATGGCTCGAATCATCACTACCGAATATCCGTCCAGACGACAATGGGCAATCGCCCCAAGTCGCCTCGATCCCGTCGAACTGCAAAGAGGCCGCAGCTCGAGGCTGCGACCCCTCCGCCATTACTTGCCGAAGTCGAAGGCCTCGACCTCGTCGAGGAACGTCTTCGCCACCAACCGGTATCCCTTCTCGTTGAGATGGAAGTTGGCCTTGATGGTCTCGTCACCAGGACACATGAAGGTCAGAGCACACAGAGTGTCGACGTTGTCGGGAATGCCGTTGACTGGGGCATCGTCACCGAAGTCACCAGCATTGAATGCCCCATAGACGTCTGCCACGGGAACATCGAAGGCACCGTACGCCTGGGCCAAAGCACCGTTGAGCCCGCGAGCCAGGACATCGCTCTGTTCGGCGAGCTCCATGTTGGGCGATTGGCGCCCTGCGACTCCGTGGTAGTAGCCGACGGCAGTCGCCGCCTGTGGGTTGTAGTAGTTCATTGCCACGATCGGGCCCTCATAGCCGGCAGCTCGAAAACTGCCCACGATGTGTGCGGCGTTCTCCGCAATGATCGAGACGGCTCCGAGGATGCAGGCGACATCCCCACCGCATACCTGCTGCGCTTGCGTCATGTCGTTTGCGCCAATGTCGATGGTGATCAACACCACGTTGCCACCTGCGATCGCTGCCAGAGCGTCGCCGAGCTGCGAACCCGTCTGATACGAACCGACACAATTGGAGCTCTCACCGAAGACATTGACGTCGCCGATGAACTGGGCGGTCGTCTCGCCAGGGCACCCGAGCTTCACGTGTCCGAGATCGGGCCCGATTCGCCCCTTGAGTCGCTGATACAGCTGATCGGTGTATGAATCGGTCGACGAGAAGGTGGTGTCACCCGCAGCGTCCGCCTGCGATCCGGCAGCGAGCGATGTCCCAACCGACAAGTAGATTGATCGATCCGGCGGGTCGGCGGCGGCCGGAGCGAATGAACCGCCGATCAACAAGAGCGCGGCGGCCAACGTGGTCAGTGTGCGCCTCATGGTTCTCTCCTTTCCAGAGATTCACACTGAGGGTCTCCCGCGGCGAGACACTCGCCTATGGGGAGTCTCCCCCATGCGGCAGACGCCGGGAACGCTCGGCGCCCGGGCCGTCATTTCGTTGTCGGCATTCGACGGACGCCACACGGCTCTGGCACTGGATTCGCCGGCACCACTGATTCCCGCTCAATATGGTTGGTTCATGGCCGTCCGCAGTGGGATCCCGGGCATCGACCAAGGGGTCGACGTGACTCTGCGCTGGGTGGTCGTTGCATTCCGGCTTCTCGCCTGCGTGTGGGCACTCGCCCTCATCGGTGTGGTCATCCTCGAGGGCAGACCGGGAAGCCGACCCGTGCTCGCCACTGCCGCGATCGTCGCCACGTTGTGGACGGCCGTCACGCTCTGGGCATCCCAGTCGAATCGATTACACACTCCGTGGTTCGCGTTGAGCGATGGTGTGATCGTGTTCGCTCTCGGCGCCGCCGGGTGGATTGCAGGCACCGAGGACTTCGTGTCGGGCGGCTACCCCGGCTCCTGGCTGTTCGTCGTGGCGTACGCGAGCAACCTTCGCTGGACGATGCTGGCCGCAGTCGGTTTGACGCTCGAGCACATCATCATTCACGATCTGATGAACCTCGGTATGCCACGGACCGTCGGGACCTTCCAATTCATCGTCTTCGGGCTGATTGCAGGGTGGGCCTACGAAGCCCTCCGGCTGCACGAGCGGCGCCGAAAAGAAGCAGAGAAGCAGCTCATGGAAGAACGCAGGCAGGCAGCGCGACTCGAGCAGGGCGCCAAGCTCGGACAGCTCCTGCACGACTCTGTCCTCCAGACGATGCAGGCGATCAGGACCGGAGCCGAAGACCCGAAGCAAGTTCGCTATCTGGCGCGATGGCAGGAGCGCGAACTGCGCAGGACCATCGAGGAACTCCGCTCGCCCCACGAACGGAGTTTCCGTGCGGAGCTGCTGGCGGTTCGGGACGGTGTCGAGGATCTCTATCGATCGCTTCGAATCGCCGACGTGATTCGCGACGACGCCGAGATGACGCCCGCTCTGGAGGCTGGTCTGGCCGCTGCGCGGGAAGCTCTCACGAATGCCGCAAAACATGCCGGCGTCGAAAAGGTCGATCTGTATGCCCAGGTTTCCGACGGTTCGGCGGTGATCCACGTTCGGGATCGCGGTCGGGGTTTCAATGCGGATGAAGGGCCGAGCGACCACGGATGGGCCATGTCGGTCAAAGGCCCTGTGGAGTCGGTCGGCGGCTCGGTGATCGTGAAATCCGGAATCGGAGCGGGCACCGAAGTGACCATCCGGGTGCCGGTGAAATGACGGACCGCCCCCGTGTCTTCGTGGTCGAGGATCACCCAGTGACCCGTCGAGGGACCACGACGATCCTCACTGAGCGTTTTGAAGTGACGGGCACTGCCGATTCTGTTGGTCCAGCGGTCGAGATGATCCTCGAACGGGACCCCGACCTGGTGCTCCTGGACGTCAATCTCCCGGGTGGCGGTGGGGCACGGGTGATCAGGGAGGTGCGGGAGAAGGGGGGAAGGGTGCCCTTTCTCGCTTTCACGGTCCTCACCAAGCGAGAAGACGTGACCCGGATGTTCGAGGCAGGCGTGTCGGGGTACATCGTGAAGACAACCGAGGAACCCGACCTCATCGAAGCCATCGAATCGGTGCTCGCCGGCGGGCGTCCCGTTTCTTCAGAGATCGCAGGACACCTTCTCGACATCAACGAAGACGTCACGGACGAATCAGGGATCGAGCGCCTCACGCCCCGCGAACGTGAGGTGACCGAGCTCATCGCTCGCGGGTACACCTATCGCGAGTGTGCTGCCCGTTTGGAGATGAGTGTCAAAACACTCGAGAACCACATGGATCACATCTTCCGCAAGCTCGAGGTACAGAGCCGTCACGAGCTCACCTCCTGGGCATACGAGCGAGGGTTCTTCAGGCCCGACGAGATCGCTGGAGGCGAACGACAGGACGGGCACGGACCTTGATGTGATCACCTGGGGGATCTTCCCCAGGGGGAGGCACCCGATAGCCGGTTGACGGCATGTGCGGGACGGTGGTCGCACCATGACGACCACAGCACGCATCCTCCATCACTCGTCGACCCACCTGCGTCCGGCATCCCTGCTGAGATGGTCGATGATGGTCGGCGCCATCTGGTTCCTGGCGAAACTCATCCGAGACGGCTGGGCAGAGATCGCCGAAGCAGCAGTGCTCCTCGCCACGACGAAGCTGGAGTTCGTTGCAGTCGCAGTCCTGCTCGAAGTCGCGTGGACCTGGTGTCTGGCCCAGGTCTACCGGAGCGCCCTCACCGCACTCGGGGGGCGGGTCTCGCGGCTCGACTCGGTGCGAGTATCGATGGGAGCCTTCACGATCAGCCGGATCGTGCCGGGCGGCGGTGCGGTCGGAAGTGTGTTCGCTGCGCGATCGTTGGTCTCCTTGGGCAATCCCGGGACCGTGACGGTTGCGTCCATGGTCATCTCGTGGTGGGTGTCGATGGTGTCGCTCGGATCTCTGGTCGTGACGGGCGTTGGACTGGGTGTCGCCGCAGCGATCGTCCCGGCCAGGTACCTCGTCGTCCCGTCCGCTGCTACGGCGGGCCTGCTGCTGGTGGGTGCCGTCACCTGCATGGCGGCTCGGCGACCTGCCCTCAGAGCCCGCATGCTGCACATCGCTCACAGAGCGGCCGGCGCCAACGCACCTCTTGAGGCCGATCAATCCCCCGAAGACGCCTTCCAGACTGCCTTCCACCGACTCCAGCGGGGGCGCCGTCTGCTGCCTGTCGCCTTCTGGGGCGGAGCGGCTTGGGCACTCGACTCCCTCGCCCTCTGGGTGATCTTCGATGCGTTCGGTCACCGTCTTTCCTTCGCGGTGCTCCTGATCGGCTACGGGGCCGCCAACCTGCTTCAGGCGCTCCCCGAGCTGACGCCGGGATGGCTCGGTGTCCTCGAAGGGACTCTGTCGGTGACATTTGCCGCGTTCGGCGTCCCCGCCGGACTGGCCGTCGTGGCAGTCCTTGCATACCGATTGATCTCCCACTGGCTGCCCGTGGCGGCGGGAGTCCCTTCCGCTCTTTCCATGATGCGGGCTCATCGCAGCGCCGCACCGCCTGTGGAAGCTCCTGCGGAGATGGCGGCATGACTTCCTTCGGTCCCATCGCCCTTCTCGGAGGCGGCGAGCACCTGCCTCCGTGCATCGCAGGGGATCGCCGGCTCCTGGAGTTGACCGGAGCGCGTTCTCCCTCGGTGGCCGTGATCCCTGCCGCCTCTTCCCCTCGGCGGCGTCCGGTAACGGCCGGGCTCGCTCACGACCACTGGACGTCTCTGGGGGTTTCCGTCTCGATCGTCGGCCTCGACCGATACATCGAGTCATCGTACGAAGTCATAGAGAGGGCCGACCTGATCGTGCTACCCGGGGGTTACCCGAATCGACTGATGCGAGAGCTGGGGAGCTCACCACTTCGTGATCTGATCGTCGATCGGTGGTCGAGCGGTGCGGGGTTGGCGGGCTCATCGGCGGGAGCGATGTGCCTGTTCCGCCATCGTTTGCGCTTGTATCCGCCGAATCCTCTCGCTTTGCTGCCAGGACTTGGTGTCCTCGAAGGCTTCGTCGCCGCCCCGCATTTCGATCGCTTCCGAGCGCGACGTTGGGCGGAAAGGGCATGCCGCTTCCTCCGTGGTCATCAGGTGCTTGGTATCGACGAGGACACAGCATTGGTCGGACATCTCGGTTCGCTGCAGGTGTTTGGTGCCGGTGGAGTAACACTCGTCTCGCACCACGTGGGTCGTGAATACCCGTCCGGCGCCGACCTTCTCATCGACTTGGCCTCGGGTTCTCCCACAGCAGCACCGCCCGAGCTGTCAAACATCCAGAGCGCGAGAGGTTCGGGATCGACGCGCCCGTCCCCCCAGCGCACCTTCGACACGGCAGTCGCCGGCTGATGCTTCTTTCGAACCAACTTCAGGACACGGGTCGAATGGCCATGTCGTCGAGGTCGGCCGCTGGGCATCATCATCACATGAGCGGCGAGATGAGAGCAGGCTCGAAGGGGTCGATACCGCGTCGCATCGGGCTGGGCTACGCCGCAGGCGACCTGGGGATCTCGATCGCCTACTTCGCCTTCGGATTCTTCTTCCTCTTCTATCTCACCGACGTGGTCGGAATGTCCGCTGCGCTTGCGGGGACGGTCGTGTTGATCGGGAAGCTGTGGGACGGCGTCAACGACCCGCTGGTCGGGATCCTGAGTGACCGCACCTCCTCGCGGCACGGACGCAAGCGCGTGTACCTGCTGTACGGTGCCGCTCCGTTCGGGGTGAGCTTCATCGCGCTGTGGTGGCTCCCAGCCGAAGCATCGACCCCCATGATCTTCGGGTTGGCGGTGACCCTCGTCCTGGTGTTCGCAACCACGTATTCGCTGGTCGGCGTGCCGTACCAGGCGCTGGTACCTGTCATGACGACGGACTACGACGAGAGAACCCGGCTCGTCGGCTTCAAGGCGATCTTCTCGGCGGTGGGAACGATCATGGGCGGCGGTATCGCGCTGGTCGTGTCGTCTCGGGTGGGTCTCGAGTCGGCGTTGCGGACCATGGCGATCGGGTTCGGCGCCTTCTGCGCGATCGCGATTCTTCTTGCGGCTCGTGCCGTTCGGGGCATCGAAGACCGATCAGGCAACGACATCACACCGATTCCGCTTCGCCGGTACCTCGCGCTCGCACTCGAGCCGAACGTGTCCACGCTGCTCGGCCACAAACTGCTCGGCGCCGTGGCCACGGGGGTTCTCACTGCGGTCCTCCCGTTCTTCGCCCTCCACGTCGTCGGCTCCGGGACCGCCGCCTCGATCAGCCTGGCCGTGTACACGCTCGTCGCCGCTTCGTTGATCCCGGTTTGGACGCGGCTCACCCATCGATTCGACAAGCGTGATCTCGTTCTGGCTTCGAACGTGGCCGCTGCGGTCATCCTCGCCGGCGTCGGTCTTCTCGCTTCGGCGGATTCGCTTGCCGTCTTCGTGGGCGGATCTGCGCTGCTCGGCGCAGCGATGTCGGCATACGTCCTGATCCCGCCATCGCTGGTTCCAGACCTCGTCGAATGGTACGAGTACGAGACCGGCGAACGTCACGAATCTGTGTTCTTCGGTTTGTGGATGACGATTCATCAGATTGGTCTCGGGGTGGCCGGGTTCGTCCTCGGGGTGTTCCTCGATTCGTTCGGATATCGAGGGGGCGCCGATGTCCAGTCGGCTCAGGCAGTGCTCGGAGTCCGGATTGCGTTTGCCACGATTCCCGGGGCCTTCCTGGTCGCTGCCGCGGTCCTCCTCCGCCGCTACCGGATCACTCGGGATCGCTTCGACGAGGCGGTCGTCGAGTTGACGCGCCGCAACCCGACTCCTGCCTCATGAGGCTCGCCCGATACGGGTGGCAAACGGTGGCCCGCTACCTGCAGTGGCGAACCGAACGATGGAGTGAAGAGCGACTGCAACGACATCAACGGCGTCGTCTCGCACGCATCCTCGCCCACGTTCGGCAGCGGTCCCCCTACTACCGCCATCGCATCCCGCCCGGCGACATCGAGCTTTCGTCCGTACCTCGGATGACGAAGTCGCTGATGATGGAGCACTTCAATGAGATCAACACCGCCCAACTCGATCGCGACGAGCTGGTGGCGTTCCGGATTTCACAGGAGCGACTCGGCCTGACCGACCTCTACCCGGGCGGCTACGCAGTGGGACTCTCGAGCGGGACATCGGGCAACAAGGTGTTGACGGTGCTCTCGGCCAGGGAACGAGCGGCGTATGCCGCCCTGGTGTGGGCCCGGAGCGGCATCCCCGGCGACCTGGAGGAGCGCCGGGTCCTGTTCGCGCTCCGCACCAACAATCCGGCATTCACGGCTGTCACTGCGCTCGGGGTGGAGTTGCAGTACGTCGACTACTTCGTGCCAGTCGACGAGCTCGTGAAACTCGTGAATCTCCATCGCCTGAACGTGCTCGCCGGGCCGCCGTCACTGCTCGTGCTCCTTGCGGAGCAGGCGAGGCGGATCGAGGGACCCATCGAAGCGGTGATCGTGTATGCCGAGGAAGCTGACGCCACCACGAAAGCACGCCTCTCGGACGCGTTCGGAGCGCCGGTGTCGGAGATCTATCAGGGTGCCGAGGGCATGCTCGGGTTCACCTGCCGTGAAGGTCGCCTCCATCTCAGCGAGGACACCGCGCTCGTCGAACTGGACACCGCGGGCGATACATTGGGCGAGGCGAGGCGGGTGGTCGTCACGGACCTCTACCGGCGGACACAACCGTTCATCCGCTACGAGCTGAACGACCTGATCGAGGTGGGCGACCGTTCATGCTCATGCGGGTCGGCCTTTCGTCGGATCGACCGGATCCACGGCAGGGCTGATTCGGTGTTTCTGCTCACTGGGTTGGGCGGCGGCAGCGTTCGGCTGATGCCCGACTACGTACGGCGCTCCGTCAACCAGGCATCGGCCGACATCGTCGAGTATCAGGCGATCCAGCTAACCCCCGATGAGATCGAGATCCGGCTCGATCTGGTCGAAGGGGCCGACACTGGGGCGATCCGGCAGGCGATCATCGCCAACCTCGAGCACTGGTCAGCTCGCGCCGGTGGTCGGATCGGCACCGTCCGGTTCAGCACCGCTCCCCCGTTGCGCGACCCGATCTCGCACAAATTGGTGCGGGTGGTGAACAGATGTCGATGATCCAAGTCTCGTCGACAACCCGAGACGACGGAGTCCTGACGGCGTTTCGGAGCGTCGCTCCGGCCCTGTACGCCACCGATCCGGTCTGGGCGCCGGACTCCGAGCAAGCGATCGACGAATGCCTGGCCCGGTCGGCGTCGGGAGAGATCGAGATGCTCGCCGTGGTCGTATTCGATGACGGTCGCCCGGTGGCGAGGGCGATGGGGATCTCGGCGGCCGATGCCGACGAGGGGTGGGTCGGGCTGTTCGAGTGCCTGCCAGACAGCGTGTTCGCAGGGAAGGCGGCGCTGGAGCGCTGTGTCGACTGGCTTCGGGCCGTGGGGAGGACCTCGGTGGTCGGTCCCCGGGTCGACGAGCTCAGGGCGGGCCTCCTGATCGAAGGATTCGACCGGCCTCACACGGTGTTCACGGCACACAACCCGTCCTTCTATCTCGACGTGTTCCGGTCTGCGGGATTCGCAGTGCGGAAGCGGCTGGTCAGCTTCGAGTTCACACGCGATCGAGTTCCCGCCTTTCGGCACGAACCGCCTGGTGGCATCGAGATCCGGAACCCCGATCCCTCGAAGATCGATGACGAGATCCGACGTATCGAGGCGTTCCAAGATTCCGTGTTCGGAAGTCGCCACGGCCGGGTCCTTCGAAGCCGATCTGCGGGAGAGAGTCTCGCTCGACGACTGCTGCCCGCGGTCGATGTCGATCTCGTGCTGTTGGCCGAAGACGGTGCCGGGGAGATCGCAGGGGTGCTGCTCTGTCTCCCCGACGTGTGGCAGGAGCCTCCCGTCGACCGCGCCCGTTTGGTCTCGATAGGCGTCGCACCAGGCTGGCGTAGGCAGAGCGTGGCGATGGCGTTGGGATCGACACTGGCGGCGCGTCTGCTCTCCAAGGGCTATCGAACGTTGGAGGCATCGTGGATCAGATCCGAGAACACCCGCCCGCAGTCGCTCGTCCGGGCGCTGGGTGCCACACCAGGTCGGGTGTTCGCCCTGCTCGAGATGGGCGTCTGATCAGGCCTCGATGGTTTCGCCGTTGGATCTCTCCCCGCTGAGCTTCCAACCGAGCCACGCGAGCCCCACCCCGATTGCAAAGAACACCACTGTCTGCGACCAGTAGTACAAGCCGGAGATTCCGAACACGTCGCTCTGCTCTGAGGCGAACACGATCCGCTGGACGGTTCGGAGCGAGAGCATTGCGGCCACCGAAAAGGTGATGACCTGGTATCTCTCGGGCCGGAACGCTGCGAACCCGGCGAGCACGCCCACCGTGAGCATGTATGCGCCGAACATCTCGGTGATGTGCTCGGTCTGCGGGTCGACAGTCAGCGATGCCGAGTAGAAGGCCGTCGCCACCCTGCTGACGGGAACGCCCGGAAGCACGCCGAGTAGGCCGATGGCGCCGTTCCCGACGGCGACCAATCCCAGTAGCAGCCTGATTCCGGTCCGCACGTTCGTCATGTCGGTCCTCCTGAACCTCGACGACTCCACTGTGGATGAACGTTTGGGTCGGACCCAGAGTCCATCGGACCGCATTGCCCGAAGCCGAGTCGGCAACTCCGTACAGGCGCCGACGCGAACAGGCCGTGGGAGGTAGCGTCCGACGTGTGGCCGACGAGAGGACCATGATGTCCAAGCATGCAGAAGCGCGCCTCCATGGGTTGATCGAGTCGCTTGCGGAAGGCGACTTCGATGCCCTCACCGAGTACATCGCTCCACAGTTCTGGTCGCACATCCCGGCAGACGACGAACCGACGGCCACGGATCGCTTCATGAAGATCCTGAACGATCTCGACAATGCGATGTCGGATCTGACCGTGACGATCACCGAACTGACGCCTTCGGACGAGGGGTACTCGGCGACCCTCACCCTCGATGGAACGCACGACGCAGTGCTCTGGGGTGCCCCGGGCTCGGGCAACCGGGTCACCTGGATCGCGGACATCTCCCTCAAGCCGATCGAGGATGCGTTCGCCGTCCGCTTCGAGAATGTCGAACTGCCCGAGGTGCTCGGCGTCCTTCGCGAGCTCGGCTTGATCAACCCACCTGATCAGATGGACCGCGCGCCGCTGTATCCGGTCTCACCTCCCGAGTTCCTCCTCAAGGTCGTCTTCACGGGTCAAGCGGGCGACAAGGACTGTGCGCATCTCGAGCAGATCCAAGTGACGGAACCGCCCACACGGATGTGTTCGCAGTGCTACGAGGCGGGCGATTATTGGCCGGCGTTGCGCATGTGCATGACCTGTGGTTTCGTCGGCTGCTGCGACACCTCGAAGAACATGCACATGAAGAAGCACTACGAAGAGACCGGCCATGCCCTCATGCGATCGATCCGGATGGATGAGGGCTGGATGTTCTGCTACGAGGACGGAGCCTTCTTCGAGACGGCCACCCTCGACAAGTATCGGTAGGGGCCGGTTTGGCTTACATGGTGTACCAGCAATACACGAACGCAATCGTCGATGCATATGCGGGCCATGCCGACGTCGAGGTTCATCGCCAGGCTGCGACGGCCCACCGTGAGTGGCTCGAGTCGCTCGACATCGATCCCGGTGTCAAAAACACTCTCGTGGAGCAGGCCCTCACCGTCGAGGCGGCGTTCACCCATCTGGTTGCGTTGGACCGCTGACCAACCGTCGGGTATCAGCGCAGCGACGGAGGCGCGTGTCTGGTTCCGCAGACCGGACCGATCACCGTCGGACTCCCGGGAGCTCCATCCGAGCCGAGATCTCGGTTTGGTGGCGACGGACGGGCGGCGCCATCGGCGGACCGTCGATGCGGTTCAAGCCCAGGCGTTCTGCACTGCGAGCCATCCGATGGCAAATGACACGGAGTTGAGTGGTGCATGGACGAGGATGGCCGAAGCAAGATGCCTCCCTCGCAGTCGTAGCCAGCAGAAGACGAGCCCCGCGATCCCCGTCAAGAGCACCTGACCGACGACGAGACCGATCTGGGCGCCGTTCGAAGACGCCTCTGCGATTCCCGACGTCGTCTCGAGGGCTGCGATGGCTGGAAGGACGTGCCACAGACCGAAGATCGCCGAGGAAACGAGCGCGGCGCGCAGCGGAGTCATCCGAACCATCAGCATTCCGAGGAGCACACCTCGGAACGCGACCTCCTCGGCGAAAGCGACCGCGAGCGGGATCCTCAACAGCATCTCGTACAGCGCTCGAGGCATCCCCATGGCGACGAACCGACCGTCGGCAAAGACGCTCAGGGTCGCCGGGACGGCGGCCGCTGTGATCAACGCCAGGATCACGACCCCCGCCGCAATGACACCGACTCTGACACCATTTGCCAGGTCCCTGCGCGCCATGCCGACCTGCGACCATTCGAGGCCCGAGCGACGGGCAACGAGGATGAGGAGGAAGGTGGCGATGACGCTGGTCGGGAGTTGGGCGGCCTGCGGAAGGGTGTTGGCGAGCACGTTCCAGGCCACGAGGAGCACGATCATGGCAGCCAGAGGTCTTCGCAACTGCGTCTGGAGGCGCGTCACCTCGGCAGTCTGATCGGCCAAGTCACTACTGGTCACGCGCACGCGCCTCACATTCGGGTGGTCTCGCAGGTGGCCGTCTCGAGGACCGCACCGTGCCCTGTCACGGTAACGCGGCCGGCAGACAACGCCATGTCCTGCCTTCAAGAGGGATGAAGGCCGAAGGCAGCACTGCAGCCTCTGATGCCGACGGCAGCCACGCCGAACACGGGCCGACGACACGACGGAGTCGCCGCCCGACACAGATGCACTCTCTCTGCTCGCCAAGCGGCAAGGCTCGATGTCGAGACGGTCGAGACCCTGTGCTCTGCGACCATGACCGAGCTCGATCTGCGAAACCATCGGATGCACCCCGTGATCCGACTCGTTGTCAACACGGTGGGCGGTAGGGTCACCGCAGCGAAAGAGGAAAGACGGTTTGCTCGAAGCAATCAGGTACGTCCCCATCATCACCACGGTCTTCGCCGCCTACTTCACCTATGTGCTGTATCTGCACTGGCGGAAGAATCCCAAGCGCTACCTGTTGTGGTGGATGATCGGTGTGGCGCTGTACGGGCTCGGGACGTTTACCGAGGCCACGACCACGGTGGCCGGATGGAGCCCGGTGGTGTTCCGATCGTGGTACATCGCAGGCGCACTCCTCGGAGGAGCACCACTCGCACAGGGCACCGCCTACCTGTTGCTGAAGCAGAAGACCGCCGACCGGATCTCGGTGATCCTGATCGGATACGTCGCGATGGCGTCGGCGTTCGTCATCCTCACCCCGCTCGACCTCTCGCTCGTGGAGCCCCACCGACTGTCGGGAGAGGTCATGGAGTGGCAGTGGGTGCGGCTGTTCTCGCCTCTCGCCAACACATACGCCCTGTTCATGCTGGTCGGTGGAGCGGCCTGGTCGGCGTGGCGCTATCGGAAGAAGAGCGGCCGCTCCGGCCCCCGAGTCACCGGCAACTGGCTGATCGCGATCGGGGCGCTGCTGCCAGGCATCGGCGGCTCGTTCACCCGGGCAGGCATGGTCGAGGTTCTGTATGTGACCGAGATCGTCGGGCTGACGCTGATCTACCTCGGATATCGAGTCATTTCAGAGGATCGCAGCCCGTCGCTTCACTTCAACCAGCGACGAATCAACGATCTACAACCAGCACCAGCGGGCAATCCCGGTGCGGATGGTCGATCACCAGCATCGGCTGGCGGTACACATCGCTCAGCAGGTCGCCTGTCAGCACCTGTGCCGGAGGACCGTCAGCCTTGATGGCTCCCCGGTCGACGACGACGACACGGTCTGCATAGCGAGCCGCGGCATTGAGGTCGTGCTGAACGAGGGCCACCGATCGCCCCGAACGCGCAAGCGATTCGCACAGTCGCAACACGTGCTCCTGGTGAGCCACGTCCAGTGCGGAGGTGGGCTCGTCGAGCAGAACGACCGGAGTGTCTTGGGCGATGACCCGTGCGAGATGCGCCCGAAGCCGCTCGCCTCCCGACAGCGTCGAGACGATCCGATCCTCCCAGCCATTCAGTTCGACGGCACTGATGGCCTGACGAACGACTTCGCGGTCTCGACGGTCAGAGTTCTCCGGGTCTCGGCGATGAGGATGGCGGCCGAGCTCGACCAGCTCGCCCACTCGAAGCGGGATCCGAGCTGGCAGATCCTGGGAGAGCATCGAACGGAGGCGTGACAGCTGGTCGACCGTCATCTCTGAAACGTCACCTCCGTCGATCTCGACCCGACCGGCGGTCGGTGGGGAATCGCCGGCCATCACCGACAGAAGCGTCGATTTTCCGGCACCGTTCGGTCCTACGATGGCAACGACCTCGCCCGGCGACACCCGGACCGAGACTCCGTCGAGCAGGATGGCATCGCCGATCCGCACACCGACCGTATCGACCACGACGGCGGTCATGACCACTGCACCGATCGGAGACGAGCGAGCAGCCAGAGGAACACCGGGCCGCCGATCGCGGTCGTGACCAGCCCGACCGGGATCTCGATCGGTACCAGGATGTTCCTCGAGAACGTGTCGGCTCCGATCAGGAAGGCGCTCCCTGCCAGCGCCGCAGCGACGATCAACGAACGGTGGGTCGAGGGAGCGATCGGCCGAATCAGCGTCGGAATCAGCAATCCGACGAATCCGATCACGCCTCCAGCGCCGACGGCGGCTCCGGTCATCATCCCGACTGCGATCGAGACGATCGAGCCGGAGAGATCGACATCGACACCGAGGTGGGTGGCTTCGGTCTCACCGAGCGCCAAGAGGTCGAGCGTCCGAGAAGCCCCGAACAACACGATCGTGGCTGCGCCACCGATCACGGCGAGCGCCTGGACGGACACCCAGGTCGCCGATCCGAGGTTTCCCAGCAGCCAGAACTCCATCGGAGGCACTCGCGTCCGATCGGACCCCGTGACGATGAATCCCGCCCATGCGGTCAACACGGCACCCAGCGCCACACCGACCAGCACGAGTCGGCCCGCATCGTCGGACTGGCGGCGGGCAACCCTTCGGGACAGAAGCGCTGCTGCCACACCCATCGCGGCGCCGCCGGCGACCGCTCCCCTGGTTCCGGCACCGAGCGATCCGATGGCGGCTCCGATCGCGGCCCCAGGACCGATCGCCAGCAGGTGGGGGTCGGCCAGCGGATTGCGATACAAGCCCTGGAGAGCAACCCCTGCAATTCCCAGAAACGCTCCCACCAAGCCCGCAAGCAAGGCGCGCGGCATCCGGATTCCCCACACCACTCCGTCGGCCGGTGGCGCGTCGGGTCTCAGGCCGAGATGATGCAGCAACGACTGCCACACGTCGGTTCGCTCGACACCGGCAGCCCCAAGCGTCAAGGCGAGACCGACCATGACCACGAGGACGACAACGAGACCTGCGATGACGAAACGCCATCGCAGGTCTCTCCTGCCTCGAAGCCAGGTGCCTTTCAAGAGGCAGTGAAGTCCGCGAGGTCCGTGACGAACTGCTGCA
>CBDTXZ010000002.1:0-49743 GCA_965364515.1 uncultured bacterium | reverse complement strand
ACGCTCCACGCCCCACGCTTCACACCCCACACCCCACATCCCACGCCCCACGCTCCACGCTCCACGCTCCACGCTCCACGCTCCACGCTCCACGTTCCACGTGCGGCTGGTCTGCGCCATGCGACGTGCGGTTTGCGTCGCCGGGTCGTCGCACATCGCAGTCGCATGGCAGGATTGGAACATGAGCAACCGCACCCGACTCGTCCTTGCTGTCGTGATGGCGTCGTTCGTCGCCGCGTGTGGGGGCGCCGAAACCACGGCGGTCACGGTGACGCCGGGCTCCGTGCCGGCAGGCAGCTCGGCGGAGCAATCGGAGGCTGCGGCTCAGACCACGACGGCCTCACAGCGACGCTGTGCCGACGTCGTTGCCGTCGAGGTGACCGGTGACGGCCCGTACCGGTTTGCAGTGACGGTGTCATCACCGGACACCGGGTGGGACAAGTATGCCGACGAATGGCGCATCGAGTCCGAGTCGGGCGAGGTGCTCGGCGTCCGAGAGCTCACACATCCACACGTCGACGAACAACCGTTCACCAGGTCACTCGGTGGAGTGGAGATGTCTGAAGGATCGGTGATCGTGGCGGCCCGGGACTCGGTCGAGGGGTACTGCGGCGAGACGATGGTGGTGACGGTCGGCGGCTGAAGAGCCGGCTCAGTCCTTCGAGTCCGACTTCTCGGCGGTGTCGTCGTTGCGGGCTCCTGGAACCAGGACGAGAGGGCAATGAACCCGATCCATCACACGGGCCGAGACCGATGTCCACGCCTGTTCGGTGAACAACCGACGAGTTGCGCCCATGATGATCATGTCTGCAGAGATGTCCAGTGCCGTGCGGATGATTGCGTCCACCGGGTCGGCGCCTTCCACGAACGTGATGCTCGGTTCGACATTGATCGCGCGCATCGCTGCCACGATCGGCTCGACTGCCCGCAGTCCACGCTCCTCGAGATAGGTCAGGGCCTTCATCTCTGCGGTCTCGGTCTCCCAGTCGCCCGAGTTCAAGAACGACCGCCGCTCGTTCTCGTCCATCGTCTCCAGAAAGGTGTGAGGGATCTCGATCACCGTCATGACGGTCACCGATCCATCGTCACCCAGGAGCTTCTCGCAGAGTTGGGAGACCGGTGCCGGGCCAAGCACACCAGTGGTGGCGATGAGGATGTTCACGGCGAGCAGACTAGATCGTCTCCACGGCTTTGTTCTTCGCCGATGGTGCCGGTGCCGCACGAAGTCGCTCACTATGTCGGCACACCGACCCTGAGTACGGTTGAGTCGACCCCAACACGGAGATCCCATGACAGCCGAATTGCAGGACGAAGTCGTCAACAAAGTCACCTGGATGATCCCGAACGCCCTCGCGCTCGTCGGGTCCCGATCGGGTGACGAACGAAACGGGATGACAACCAGTTGGATCACGCAGTTGTCGATGGAGCCCGTGCTGATCGGGATCGGAGTCGACAACAAGGCGGTCACCCATCGGCTCATCTCCGAGGGCGGCTCGTTCACCGTCAACCTCTGGTCGAGTGAGGACACGCGGCCCTTCGTGAAGTTCTCCAAGCCGGCGGAATACGAGGATGGAGCATTGAACGGTCGGCCGGTGACCGATGGCGTCACCGGCGCCCCGATCTTCGACGAGGCGATCGCGTGGATGGAATGCAGCGTCGTGCAGAGCCACGACCTCGGCACCCACACGCTGTTCATCGGCGTGCTCGTGGCTGCCGACGTCCGTGATCCCGATCAGCGCGCCGCCGCCATGAGCGACACTCGCATGAAATACGGCGGCGTGAAGCGTGGAGGGCACTGAGCCACATCCGATCACGTGCAGTCGGTCGTGTTTCGTTCGCGAGCCCGATCGTCCACGTCCCAGTCCGTAAGATCGCCCCGAGCGACAACGGAGTGACGAAGTGGACGTGCGAGTTGACGGGAAAGTGGCGATCGTCACCGGAGCGAGCAGGGGGATCGGGCTCGAGACCGCCCGGGTCCTCGCCGAGAGTGGAGCCGAGGGAGTCGTGATCACCTCTCGAAAGCCCGAGAACGTCGAGCATGCATCGGACGAGCTGATCGCCGCCGGAGTGCCCGCAGATCGTGTGTTGGCGCTCGCGGCGCGGGCCGATTCCGACGAAGCTGCCGAGGAGACGATGGCACGGACGCTCGAACGATTCGGTGCCATCGACATCCTCGTCAACAACGCCGGCACGAACCCTTCCGGCGGCCCGCTCGCAACCGTCGACA
The DNA here is from genome assembly GCA_965364515.1 of uncultured bacterium. Lineage (GTDB taxonomy): Bacteria > Actinomycetota > Acidimicrobiia > Spongiisociales > ZC4RG35 > JAHEDH01. The sequence goes on along the minus strand of CBDTXZ010000002.1, from coordinate 47,516 downwards.
TGGGGGCCGTCGACAAGACATGGGCTGTCAACCAGCGAGCGCCCCTCGTCTGGTCGCGCGCCGCCTACCGCCATTGGATGAAGGACAACGGCGGCGCCATCGTCAACGTGGCCTCGGTTGGCGGTCTCCGACCGGCCCCGATCATGGGCGCCTACAACATCTCCAAAGCGGCGCTCATTCACATGACCCACCAACTCGCCTTCGAGCTGGCGCCCGAGATCAGGGTCAATGCGGTTGCGCCCGGTGTCGTCAAGACCAGACTCTCCGAGATGCTGTGGTCGGCCGACGAGCAGGCTGCGGCATCGACACACCCGCTCGAAGCGCTCGGTGAGCCCATCGATGTGGCGGCAGCGATCACCTATCTCTGTTCGGAACAGGCCCGCTGGCTGACCGGGGTGATCCTGCCGGTGGACGGCGGTGTGGTCGGCGCCTCGGGCTCGCTGGGCTGAAGACCGACAACCGAAGTTCGACGACCGGGTACCGTTGCGTGATGCATCCAGATGCCGACCGCGACCTCGCCATCGCCTATCTCGATGGCCAGGTGGACTCAGCTCCCCTGTTCGAGGAAGCCGCTCGTCTGAGGGATGAGGGTCACGGTCGGACGATCACCTACAGCCGCAAGGTCTTCATCCCGCTCACCACGCTGTGTCGGGACACCTGCACCTACTGCACCTTCGCCAAGCCGCCCGGTGCAGGAGGCATGTATCTCGAGCCCGACGAGGTTCTCGCGGTCGCGGCGGCCGGAGACTCCCATCGCTGTACCGAGGCACTGTTCACGCTCGGAGACCGTCCCGAGGCCAGATGGCGCCAGGCAAGGGAGTTTCTGGAGGCCCACGGTCACACGACGACGATCGGGTATGTGGAGGAGATGTCGGAGCTGGTGAACGCCGAGACCGGGCTGTTCCCTCATGCCAATCCTGGCGTGATGTCAGCAGACGAGATGGCGGCACTGCGACCGTCGAACGTCTCCATGGGGATGATGCTCGAGAACATCTCTCCCAGGCTGATGGAGCCGGGTATGCCGCACCACAACTGCCCGGACAAGGATCCGGTCGTCCGCATGGAGGCGATCGAGACCGCCGGACGGCTGCGGATCCCATTCACGACCGGGATTCTCGTCGGTCTCGGGGAGACCAACGCCGAGATCGTCGACTCGATCTTGGCGATCGGCGAGAGCCACGCCCGTCACGGGCACATCCAAGAGGTGATCGTGCAGAACTTCCGCGCCAAGGCCGACACCCGGATGCGCGGGCACGCCGAGCCGATCCCCGCCTGGTTCGCACGGGTGGTGGCGGTCGCACGATGGTTGCTGGGCGCCGAGGTCAACCTCCAGGTTCCCCCGAACCTCACCGATCGATTCGAGACCTACCTGGCTGCCGGGATCAACGACTGGGGCGGGGTGTCGCCGCTCACGATCGACTGGGTGAACCCCGAGGCTCCCTGGCCCCACCTCGACGAATTGACTTCACGCACGACCGGCGCCGGTTTCGAGTTGGTGCCCAGACTGCCCGTCTATCCAGAGTTCATCGCCGACGAGTGGATCGATTCGGCGCTCATGAGCAAGGTCATGGCCGGCGTCGACGACCGCGGGTACGCGCTCGCACCACAGATGGAGGTCTCCCAATGATCACGTTCCTCAGGATTCGCCCGTCGGATCAGATCAACGAGGCGAACCTGGAGTCGAGGGTGCGAGAGCACACGGGCACGCTCGAAGTCGGCGCGATCGAGCAGGCAGAGGTTGCGCTGGCTGCCGAGCACGGGGTGTTGACGCTCGGAACCGAGCCGGGTTTGGAAACGACGGCCTGGTTGCTCGACCCTGCGACGGCCTTGGACCTCCGAAACGTGCCGGGGTGGCGCGTCACGGTGGCGGGATCCGACGACGAGGACCTCACGATGGATGCCGTCGTCCGGACTCGAGCCGCCTTCCTGCGGACGACGCGCTCCTCGGTCGCCGGAGTCGCCAGGCGCATGGACCGGCCGGGCCTGGATGTGTCCGTGTCCGTGTTCGTGGACGATGTGCCTCAGGCTCTCGCTGCGGTCGACGCAGGTGCGGGCGACCTGTTGCTCCGTGACTGGGACTCCGAGCGGATCGGAGAGTTGAGGGATGCGCTGCCAGGACGTCGGCTGGTCGAGCGGACCGCGCTGCCGATCGGAGTGGATCTCGACGAGGTTCGCCGGGTGCTCCCGGCCGACCAGTTCACGGCATGGCTGGGACAGGTCGACGGCTCGGGTGCGGCACGACCCCGGTACGGATGGGCTCCCGGAGTCGATGAGGCGCCGCCGGTGCCCGACAGACGCTTCTCGGCCGAATGGGCCGATCCGACCTGGACGACGGCAAGTGCTCCTGAACAGCTCGCTGGTGCCGGCGCACTGGCGCCGATCCTGGAGCGGTCTCTCGCTGGAGAGCGACCAACCACCGAGGAGCTCGAGCTGCTCTTCGGGGCGCGTGGGGATCACGTCGATGCCATCGCGTGGACCGCAGACCGCCTGCGAAGCAGAGCGAATGGCGACGACGTCAGCTACGTGGTGAACCGCAACATCAACTACACCAACATGTGTTACTTCCGGTGCGGGTTCTGTGCGTTCTCGAAGGGGCCGCGAAGCCTCAACCTCCGGGGCGACCCGTATCTGATGGGGACCGGAGAGATCGTCGACAGAGCCCAGGAGGCATGGGATCGCGGTGCCACCGAGGTCACCCTGCAGGGCGGGATCCATCCCGAGTTCACGGGCGACTTCTATGCCGGTGTGGTCGAGGCGATCAAAGAGCGGCTCCCGGACATGCACATCCACGGATTCACCCCGCTCGAGGTGTGGCAGGGTGCCGAGACGCTCGGGATGCCGGTGGCGGAGTTCCTCACGAGACTGCGCGATGCCGGCCTCGGCACGCTGCCGGGAACCGCAGCGGAGATCCTCGACGACCGCGTGCGAGAGCACCTGTGTCCAGACAAGATCCGGACGGCGCAATGGGCCGACGTGATGATCACCGCACACGAGCTCGGGTTGAGGTCCACCGCCACGGTCATGTTCGGTCACATCGATGGCCCTCGATCCTGGGCGAATCACTACTCCGTCGTTCGCGAGGTGCAAGAGCGAACCGGTGGGTTCACCGAGTTCGTGCCCTTGCCGTTCGTGCACATGGGTTCGCCGATCTTCCTTCGGGGCCGAGCCCGGCCGGGACCAACCTGGGATGAGGTCGTCCTGATCCATGCCGTTGCTCGGATCGCCTTCGATGGACTGATCGACAACATCCAGGCGAGCTGGGTGAAGCTCGGGCTCGACGGTGGTGCGCGGCTCCTCGACGCCGGCTGCAACGACCTCGGCGGAACACTGATGGGAGAGATCATCACCCGGTCCGCTGGAGCGTCGCACGGTCAGGAGGTGAGTCCGGCCGACTTCGAACGGGTGATCAGGAACGCCGGCAGGACGCCGTACGAACGGACCACCGTGTACGGGCGGGCCGAGCCCCGGCGTCCGGTTCGTCGGACGATACCGCTCGCCCCGGATTGATCAGCTGCTCTCGAGCACGACGTCGTCCTCCGGGTCGTCCTCGACCGGCGCGGTCGCCGGGCTGGCGATCTCGACATCGGGATCCTCGGTGATCTTGTAGCCGGGCTTGCCGCGTTCGATCCAGTCCTCGTACGCGGCGTCCGTGCCGACATCGTGGCCGAAACCCGCAGACATGGTGTACCGGTGGTACAGCAGGTCGCAATATGCCTGAATCGGATCGAGCACGCCCTTCATCTCCCTGAGTCGGTCGAGAATGGGTTCGAACTCCTGAACCCGCCACTGCACGGCGGCGATGTTCTTGCCCGCGGGGGTGGTCTTGCCGGTCTTGGTCTGGAAGTAGTGGAGGTCGGCGAGGATCTGTCTGGCCTGTTGCTCGAGCGCGTCGACGCCGGTCAGGCCTTTGAGGACGCGCTGATGGAAGGTGCGCCCGCCGACCTGGAGCTTCACTTTGAGCCTCGAGCCGGTCTCGTCGACCGGGATCAGGTCGACCTCCTGTACGTCGAAGCCCAGTGAGTTGAGCGATTCGATACGTTCACGGATCCGATACCGCTCGTCGGGTCCGATCATGTCATCCCGGTTGATCTCATGCCACAGTCCGCGGTATCGATCTGCGACGTCCTCGCCCAGGGCGAGGTCTGCATCGTCGAGATCTGCCCCGGTCGATCCGGCGATGTCGGCCATACCACCGGCGACATTGATGATCATGATCTCGATGTCTTCTTCCCTCCGGCCGTCGGTGAGTCCGTCTGCGTAGATCGTTGCGGTCTCTCCGTCGACCATGACGGTCTCGATCGCCTCGGCGTCGAACCGATACAGCACGTTCGACAGCGAGCAGTCACCCCAGAACACACCGGCGAGGTGGAGTTCGACGAGCAACATCGCGAACGCGTCGAGCAGCTGGTTTCGTCGACCTCCGAAGCCGGATCCGGCGATGAGCTCTCGATAGCTGAACGAGAACGGCTCGTAGGCCGTGATCAGCGCTGCAGACCGCTCTTCGTGCGGATCGGAGGATCTGCCCTCGACGAGGCCGACCGGTCGAACGGCGGGCGCCCCGAACGACTCGAGCTGACGGAGAACGCTGTAGTCCTGATTCGCAGGCCTGGTCGGCAATTCTTTGATCGCATACAGCCCCTGGGGGTATTCGAAGAACCTGACCTCGTGTCGGGAGATCCCTTTGGGAAGTCTCACGCGATGCGGGAGGTCCCATTCCTGGAGGGAGATGTCCCAGGGGAGGTCCAGGAAGTCGGGGTGTCCTGCCCGGACGGTGAGTTCGGCTGCCATCGGCGAAACGCTACAGGCTCGGTCGGGGTCGGAAACCGGATTCGGCGCCGGGCCGCGCAATCACGGGCCTGGCGTCTCGGCCTGACAGGCGGGACACCAGTAGGTCACTCGCGGGAAGGGCTCCCCGAGATGATCAGACACGATGGGCGATCGACATCGGCGGCAGGGCTTGCCGGTTCGTTCGAAGACCCATGACTCCATCGCCGCCCCACGAAGACCTGTTGTGACGCGGCCCGGTCGGTGTGCGTTCGGGAGCATCAGACGCCGCGATCGCTCTGCGAGGGCGTCGACTCGATCGCCGTCGAGAGATCCGAACGGTGTCAGCGGATGGAGCTTCTCGAGGAACATCACCTCGTTCTTGTACTCGTTGCCGACTCCGGCCAGGACCCGCTGATCCAGAAGCACGTCGGTGACGGTGCGGTCCGGATCCACCTTGGAGGCCCGATCGCGATAGAGCGCCCAGTCGAACTCGTCGGCCAGCACGTCCGGCCCGAGACGCTCGATCAGTTGGTCGATGACCCGTTTCCGCTCGATCTCGACCGTTGGTGCCGAGTAGCACGTCGCCTCGTGGTGTTCGGTACTCAGGATCAGTCTGGCTGCGCCGCGGGGATCGGGGGCCCGTCGCCCGCGACGACGCTCGGACTCGACTGCGACGGTCCGGCCGGTGGCGTCACGGATGCGCCATCGGCCGGGCATGCCGAGCCACACATGGATCGTCGCCCCGCTGTCTACGTCGAAGAGCAGGTGTTTGCCGTGGGTGCGAATGGCGACGACAGAATGCCCGATCAGCTTTGACGCCCACTTCTTCACGGCCGGCACGCCGTCGACGTAGCTGAGCTCACGATCGATCAGGACGGGACGGAGACGGTCGGCCGCGCGGGTGTAGCTGTCGCCTTCGGGCATCAGGACCGGTACGACAGGCCGCGCAGCGCCGGGGCGAATCCCACTTCGCTCAGCACGCGTCCCAACGCCGTTTGGGCAGGAGGCTCACCGTCGATCGATTCGATTCGGAGCTTGCGTGATCGCTCGCCCAACCGGGCGATCTCAGTTGCCACCGCCGTGTAGCTGTCCGGGTCCAGGTCGAACGTACGCAACTTGCGTTTGTCGAGATACCCGACGAGGTGCCCGTCGGCGAGAATCACGTGGGTCCCGGCGATCCTGCCGATCCTTCCGTCCTCGATCGAGGGCCAGTCGAGCGCGCCGCCGTACGGGTTGGCAGGATCGGTCGACGCCAGCATCGTGACGCCGTGCTCCGGCACGCTCCGAATCCGGTCTACGGCACCGGGAAGCGCGAACTGGGCCCCGCCGAGGCGTTCGATGAAATAGCCGCGCCGGGCGCGGCCGGTCTCCTCGAGATGCTGGAGCACCGGATACACCGAGGTGAACCCGCCGGGGAGCCCTTCGGCTGCGACGCTCTGTCGCGTGACGATGCCGTGCCGATCGAGGAGCTGATGTGTCCAGGCCGTTGCCCGCTGCGTACTCGACGGTGGCTCGATCACGTCGTCGAGGAGGTCGTTCACGAGCGACCAACGTCCTGCGGCATGTGGGGGGAAGGAAGCGGTGACCGTGGGGCGGCCCGTCGACTTCGAACGACGGGCACGACCGAAGGCTCGCACGGGCCCCAGGGTGTCGTTCGTGACCTCGCCCGCCCAGACGAGGTCCCAGAGTGCATCCAGGACGGCGCCGACGTCGCCGCCGCCGCAGGCGAGGTAGATCGCTTTGAAGAAGCTGGCGCCGCGGCGGCCCAGGTGTTCCCTGATCGCTTCGTGGAGTTCGCCGTCGGGCGCCTCCCCGGCGGGTGGCACCCACAGCAGCGGGAGCTGGTCCCGGAAGTAGAGGGCCAGCCTGCCGTCGCGGGTGCCCAGTGTGCCGCGACCTGCCCACACGAGCTCACCCTCGATCATCAACTGGTCGAGCAGCGTCTCCGGATCGGCATGTCGGGATCCCAGGACGTCGCCGAAGAGCACGGATGCCGGGATCTCGGCGGCCTGGAGTCTGCGGATGGTTTCCAGCAGCGGACCGCGACCGTTGGGCGGGTCCTCGCTGACACCCTGCCAGGCGGGCAGGAAACGTCCGAGGGCGTCTCCGGTGACCGGCTCGATCTCGGAACGAAGCGCGCTCAGCGACCTTCGCTTCAGCTTTCTGAGAACGTCGGAGTCGATCCATTCGGCTTCGGACCCTCCGGGGCGGAAGGCTCCCTGCACGACGCGGCGCTGCTCGTCGAGGCGCCGCAGTGCGGTTGCGACGACACCGATGGGAAGGCCGAGCGAGACGGCAGCAGCCTCGGTCGTGAATGGACCGTGCGTGCGGGCGTACCTGGCGACGACATCACCGAGCGGATCCGGAACCGGCTCGAGGTGGGCGTGGGCGACACCTCGTGGTGGTTGGACGCCGAGTGCGTCCCGGAGCCTTCCGGCATCTTCGATGGCCGCCCAACGTCGCTCGCCTTTCATCGTCACCTCGATGACCCTTCGGGCATCGGCGAGATCCGACAGCGTCGCCTCGACGTCGGTTTCCCGAGTGCGCAGTTCGACGTCGTTCGCGCTCAGCGGCCCCAGGCTCCTGAGCAGGTCGGCGATGCCGTCTGGTCCGGTCGCCTGGCGTTCCTCGGTGAGATGCTGGAGTTCGAGTTCGAGGGTTGCGAGCTGTTCGGCGTCGAGCAGATCTCGGAGTTCGCCCTCGCCCAACAGTTCCCGGAGCATCTCGCGGTCGAGCGTGAGCGCAGCTGCACGGCGTTCGGCCAGGGGAGTGTCGCCCTCGTACAGATATGCAGCGACGAATGCGAAGAGCAGGGAGGAGGCGAAGGGTGTGGGGCTCTCGGTCGAGACTTCGGCGATCCGGATGCGGCGGCCCCGGATGTCGGCGAGGATCTCGCGCAGGGCTGGGACGTCGAAGTCGTCCTGGAGGATCTCGCGGTAGGTCTCCAGGATGATCGGGAACGACCCGAACTGCTTCGCCACGCTCAAGAGGTCCGCCGCCCTGCGACGCTGGAGCCACAGCGGAGTCCGCTGGCCCGGTCTGCGTCGTGGGAGCAGCAGCGCCCGCCCTGCCGCTTCACGGAACCTGGCTGCGAACATCGCCGAGTCGGCGAGATGTTCGGTCAGCAACGGCTCCAACTCCTCGGGGTCGGGGATGAGATCGTCCGTGCCGGGGATGTCGTCGGTGTCTGGGAAGCGAAAGGCGATTCCGTCGTCCGACCAGATCACGTCCACGTCGGTTCCGTAGCGCTCCCGCAGTCGTTGCGTGACTGCCATCGCCCACGGGGCGTGGACCTTGGCTCCGAGCGGAGAGAGGATGACCACTCTCCAGTCTCCGATCTCGTCTCGGAATCGCTGTACGACCAGCGTCAGGTCGGTGGGGAGGACCCCTCCCTCGCTGCGTTCCTCTTCGAGATAGTCGACCAGGTTCTTCGCTGCGAGCTCATCGAGGTGATAGTCGGATACCAGTCGTGTTCGGGCCTCTTCGGGTGGCATCGATCCGATCTCTCGGATGAATGCCCCGACGGAACGACCCGTCTCGAGGGATCGTCCGAGGGCGTCGCCGTGCCAGAACGGCATGGTCGCGGCCGGCTCTCCGGGTGCGGGGACCACCTGGACGATGTCGGGCCCGATGTCGGTGATTCGCCATGTGGAAGAGCCCAGGATGAACACGTCGCCGACGCGCGACTCGTACACCATCTCTTCGTCGAGCTCGCCCACCCGGCCTCCTTCGGGGAGCACGACTCGGTAGAGCCCGCGGTCGGGGATGGTTCCGGCGTTGGCGACCGCCAGTTGTCTCGCTCCGCGTCGCGCCGTGACGGTGCCGTCGATTCGATCCCATACGACTCGCGGTCGGAGCTCGGAGAACAGGTCGGACGGATATCGCCCGGCCAGCATGTCCATGGTCTCGTCGAACACCGAGCGTGGCAGTTCACGGAACGGTGTTGCACGTCTCGCCATCCGGTACAGGTCGTCTGCGGTCCGGTCTTCGATCACGACGGAGGCGACGAGCTGCTGGCTGAGGACGTCGAGTGGATTCCTGGGGATCTTCGTCTGTTCCACCTGGCGTTGGAGCATTCGCTCGGTGAGCACGGTGGCGAGGAGCAGATCCCCCCGGTACTTCGGAAACACCTTTGCGACCGACACCTCACCAACCGAGTGACCGGCGCGGCCGACTCGTTGAAGCCCGCTCGCCACCGAGATCGGTGCCTCGATCTGGATGACGAGATCGACGGCTCCCATGTCGATGCCGAGTTCGAGCGAGCTGGTGGCGACGACGGCCTTGAGCTCACCTCGTTTGAGGGCCTCCTCGATCTCGATCCGCTGGTCTCGAGCGACCGAACCGTGGTGCGCCCTGGCGATTTCGTCGCCGGCCAGCGTGTTGAGCTCGTTGCAGATTCGCTCGGCCAGCCTCCTCGAGTTGGCGAAGACGATGGTGGAGTTGTGTCGATCGATCAGGTCCAGCACCCGTGGGTACACGGCCGGCCAGATCGACTTGGTGCGGACACGGTCTGGATCGAGCGGATCCGGCTCCTCCGGTTCCGCCATGTTCTCCACCGGGACGACCAGTTCGACGTCGAGCTCCCGATCCCCTGGCGTGTCGACGATCGTGACGGGACGCGGATTCCAGGTGTCGTCGGATTCCACGGTGCCTCCGCCGAGGAACGTCGCGATCGTCTCGAGAGGCCGTTGGGTAGCCGAGAGACCGATGCGTTGGGGTGGCCGTTCGGTCAGGTCCTCGAGCCGCTCGAGGCTCAGGGCGAGGTGTGCTCCACGTTTGCTGGCCGCAACCGCATGGACCTCGTCGCAGATGACGTACTGCACCGATCGCAGGGTCTCACGCGCCTGGGATGTCAGAAGGAGGTAGAGGGATTCCGGGGTGGTGATGAGGATGTCCGACGGCCGCTTCTGCATGCGACGACGGTCCACGGCCGGGGTGTCTCCGGTGCGCAGAAATGTGGTGATCTCTGGAAGTGGGTCACCACCGATCCGCTCGGAGGCGTGGCGGATGCCGAGCAGGGGAGCGCGCAGGTTGCGGTCGATGTCGTAGGCGAGCGCTTTCATCGGCGATACGTACAGCACCCTGGTGCGGTGGAGGTCGTCGGGGAGCGGTTCGTGCAGCAGGCGGTCGATGGTCCACAGGAACGCGGCAAGTGTCTTTCCCGATCCGGTGGGCGCATGGATCAGGGTGTGATCGCCCGAGGAGATCGATGCCCACCCTTGGGTCTGGGCGTCGGTCGGCGCGGCGAAGGAGGCTTCGAACCAGGCTCGGGTGGCGGGCATGAACTGGTCGGTGATCATCCAAGCGAGCGTATCCGATCGCCGGAACAAGCGAGGGAAACGCCGTTGAGGCGAGTCGACGTCAGAGCCCCGAGTGTGTTTCTGCTTCCCCTGTGCGAGTTGATGCGTATCGTGTGTGTCAGGCGGTCGGGGAGGCATGGAGAACACATGCCAGCACATCAGACCGAATCGACCGTTTCAATCTTCGATCTGGGTATCAGGGTCGATGGCGAGGCCGTCGTCGTTGAACTTCCCCAAGAACTGATCGGTGCCTACCTCGTCGGCTGACGGGTCCCGACATGGTTGCGGATGGGTTCTCGCGCACGACCTGACGTGTGACACGATCGCCGTGAGCGCACGACGTCACCCGAGGCGGGTCGGGGGGGTGGGGAAGATCTCAGCTGGCGGCGAGGTCGAGGATGACCCGCTGCTGCAAGAGAGCGCCGTCGGAGACGGCATCGAGGAAGGCTTCGACGATCGTCGGGTCGAACTGGGTTCCCGAGTAGGTCCGGATCTCTTCGAGCGCATAGTCGGACGGAAGTGCGGGCTGGTATGCACGCTCGCTCGTGATCGCATCGTAGGCATCTGCGACAGCGACGATTCTCGCCAGGAGCGGGATCTCATCGCCGGCGCGGCCGTGCGGATACCCGGAGCCATCGAACCGCTCGTGGTGGAAGAGAATGGCCTCCGACACCTCCCGCTCGAAGAGATCGGCAGTCATGGCGAACCCGAAGAGTGTGTGCCGTTGCATGTGCTCGACTTCGGGGTCGTCCAGGCCGGCGGGCTTGCTGAGCAGCCGAGTGTCGACATGGAGCTTGCCGACATCGTGAAGAACACCGACGGTGGCGAGGCGATCGAGGTCGACCGGTGCAAGGCCGATGATCTCGCCGATGCTGATGGAGACGCCCGAAACGCGGTGGACGTGGCCGTAGATGTCTTCGACCATGCCTTCCATCGCCGAGATCAGCGAGTCCATGTTCCTCCAGACGTCACATTTGTGTAGTACACCGTCGCCATGATGCGTTACACAGCTTTTCGCGACCATGGGACAACGGGATCAATTCAACGGTGTCATTGTCGCGGTTCGATCCCGCTGATGCACGCTGCTGATCAGTCATCGCGGCGGGTCCTGAGGGTTTCGAGGAACGAAGCGACAGCCGTTCGATGCTGCGGATCGGCGTGCGCGATCGCCTGGTAGGCGGCGGTGAGGTCGAGGAACGCGGGGAGGTCCATCGTTCGAGCGTGTCGGAGCAGGCGTTTCGTGAGGCGGATCGAGTGGCTCGGCTTGGCTGCGATCGTCCTGGCGAGCTCTCGGGCCCGGTCCATGAGCTCGTGCGGCTCGACCACTTCGAGCAGCACGTCCATCTCCGTGGCCTCGTCGGCGTCGATCGTGCGGCCAGTGAACGAGAGCTCGGCGGCCCGCTGCCATCCCACCACCCGAGGAAGGATCCACGCGCCACCGTCTCCAGGGAGGATGCCGAGGTCCGCAAAGGTGTGGGCGAACCGGGCCTGGGTCGACCCGATACGCAGATCACACCCCAGCACCAGGTCGAACCCGGCGCCGACTGCAGGACCGTTCACCGCAGCGATCGTCACCAGGTCGGTTTGAGCCATCGTCGACGTGAGTCGTTGAATCGTCCGCCGGTACCCCTCTGCGATGGTCCCGACGTCTCCGGAGAAGAGACCAGAGCCAGTCTCCATGTCTTTGACGTTGCCGCCCGCCGAGAACGCCGAGCCCTCGCCTGTGATGATGAGCACGGTGACGTCCTCTGAGGCGTCGGCGGTCTCGATCGTCGTGATGATCTCGTCGAGGATCTGTCGTCCGGTCAACGCATTGCGGATCTCGGGTCGGGAGAGCGTGAGCACGCCGACCCCGCCATCGCGCTCGTACCTGGTCTCGGATCGATCCATCGAGCCAGCCTATGTCGCGGTTGCCCTGAAACGAGTGAGGAGGAGCCGACATGGCCCCTCCTCACTCAGTCCGATGTATCAGTGGCTGTCAGTCCCAGCGGAGTCCGTTGGTGGCGTTGGCGGAGCCTGAGCTGGACCAGGAGAGGCCTGACCAGCTGGTGCCGGACCACGACGTGCCGGACCATGACGTGCCGGACCATGAGGTGCCGTTCCAGACCATGTTGGACCAGCTGGTGCCGGACCATGAAAGGCCTGACCATGAAAGGCCTGACCAGGAGGTGCCTGACCATGAAAGGCCTGACCAGCTGGTGCCGGACCATGACGTGCCTGACCAGGAGGTGCCGTTCCAGTCGCCGCCGTTCCAGAGGGTGTCGGCGTTCTCGTAGTAATCCTCGCAGACGGTGACGGCGTTCTTGCCTTTGCCTTCCTTCCGGCATTTGGTGACGATGGTGCCGAAGCCGACCCAGGGGCTTCCCATGATGTCTTGCTCGCCTTCGAGCACGACGCCGTTGTTCTCGAGGTGGTCGGTGCCCCGTGCTGCTTCGAGGGTGCCGGTCCCGGTCGCCAGTGTGTGCTTCTGGATCCCCTCCAGCCCCTTCGGCAGCTTCGCACCAGCTGCGCTTTGGACGTCGACGTGTCCCGTGCCCTGGCAGAGTTCGGATTGGCCGGAGAGAGAGGTGGCGCTGTTCATGAAGAGCCACTTCACGGTATCGGGGTCGAGGCCGGGGTTGGAGTCCAGCAGGAGAGCCACCGTACCGGAGACGACTGCCGAGGCCTGTGAGGTGCCGGATCCGAGGAAGAATCGTTCGGCAACCACGGCCGAAGGGTTGCTCGCGTCTGCGGTCGAGCCGGGGGCCCGGAGGCTGGTGATCGACCGGCCGGGGGCGACGACGTCGACGTGGCGTGTTGGGGTGCCGCAGTTGGAGAAGTCGGAGATGAAGTCGTCACTGGCGGTGTTGGTGCCGTTGAGGTCGACGGCGCCGACGGCGATGACATAGGGGTCGAGTGCGGGGTTGCGGAGCGGGTTGTTGTTGCCGTCGTTTCCGGCGGCGACCACGACCACGATCCCGGCGTGCCAGGCCTTCTCGACGGCGTAGGCGAGTGGGTCGAGCACATAGGACTGGGTCGAGTCGGTGCCGAAAGCCAGGTTGATGACCCGGATGTTCATGCCGTTGGTGTTCTTGTTCTGGATGACCCAGTCGATGGCGGCAATCACCTGAGAGACGTCGGTGGCGCCGTCCTTGTCGGCCACCTTGACCGACACGATCCGTGCTTCTGGGGCGACACCGATGAAGTAGTCGGCGGAGATACCGGCGTAGTTGGAGGTATCTGGCACCTCGTCGTCGCGGCCGGCGATGATCCCGGCCAGGTGGGTGCCATGCCCGAAGGTGTCGAGATACTCGAAGTCGGGGCTCTGCGACTCGAAAGACAGGTCGGGGCCGTTGACCACCTTGCCGGGTGCGGTCAGTCCATTGACTGGTGCGACGCCGGAGTCGATGAGCGCGATGTCGACTCCGGCTCCAGTTGCAACGCTGTTCCAGATGTTGCGGGACTTCACATAGCTGTTGACGGCATAGAGCGATCCGGGGTGGGTTTTGGGGTCCATCCCATTCAGGGCTGACGAGTCCTCCCAGCCTGCTGCCGAGAGTCGGAGTCCGGCGTTGGGGGTGACCGCTGCGACGGATGGGTCGGTTGCGAGGGTGTCGACCACCGAGGCGGGGACGGTGGCGGTGAACCCGCCGATGATGTCGAGGTTCGCTCTGACGACTCCACCGAGACGCTCGACGAGCGCTTCTGCGGTGTCGGTGATGGGGGTGAGTTCTCTGACGATCACCTCGACCGGGGTGTCGTCGGTTGCGACACTGGGGGTCGCTGCCATGGGGAGGAGGGCGAGGATCATCGCCAGCGCGGCGAGAAGACTCGTTCCTTTCCCCGTCTTGTGATCCCAGCTGAGACCTTTTGCTGCCATGAGGGAGTGCCCGCCTTCTCGGTATCCGTCCGTGGATGGCTTCATGTGAGTCCATCGACCCACAACGTCGAGAATCTGGAGGGCCATTACACGATGCACGAGCGGACTAGTCAGGTAGGAATACGCAGCGAACACAGCGGTGCTCAAAACAATGGGATGCCTGGCGGCGGATGGATTCGGGGGCGCCGAGCCGCCCGGAGATCACGGTGACTGCTGGTTGGCCGGTGGTGCTAGCCGAGGCCTGCGGCCCGAGCGGCGGATACGAACTCGCCGGCGAGCGTCTGGTCGATCGGCCTGGTCACGTCGTGATTCGGTTTGAGCGACGAACCAACGATCACCGAACGCACTGTCTCGGCCAGCACTGCCACGTTGCGGGCGTCGGCCCCGGACCCGATCACGAGTGGGGCTTCGGGGACGACCTTGGCGACTCGCCGGAGATCACCGAGGTCGACCGACGCGCCCGTCCCGGTTCCGGAGATCACCAGTGCGTCGGCCCCGGAGCGCTCCCAGGCGTCGATGGCCGACAACTCGATGGTGGCGCCGGGCGGGGGAGAGGCGTGTTTCACGAAGACGTCCGCCAGCACCAGTACGTCGGGTGCGATCGCCGCTCTGAGTCGGGCCAACTCGGCGGCACGTCCGACGATCGGGCCCTGGTCGGTGTACATCATCGACGAGAGCACGTTGACTCGGATCATCGCAGCACCCGTGGCGGCGGCGATCGACATCGCGCTCAATGCGTCGTTGCGAAGAACATTGACACCGAGCGGGAGGGCGACTGCGTGCGAGATCTCGGTGATGGCCCTCGTCATGGCGGCGACCGTCACGGCCGGCACGTCGTCGGCGAAGAAGGGTGCGTCGCCGAAGTTTTCGATCATCACGGCGTCGAAACCCGCCTCGGCGAGGGTCCGGGAGTCGGAGACGGCTCGCTCGATGACAGCGTCGAAGTCGCCGTCGTAGCGCGGGGAGCCGGGAAGCGCTCCGAGATGGACCATCCCGATGAGGGAGGGAAGGGTCACAGGTAGGCCTGGACCACCCGAACGGCCTGCTCGGCGCCTTCGCCGGTGAGCTTGAGACGTGTCTCCTCGGGAGTGATCCGGCGGACCGCCAGCCTCGCCCAGTCCGACGCCGACCCCTTGATCAGGTTGGGAGCGTCCTCGGGTCCGTAGACCCACTTGGCGTAGCCGGGTCCGATGACTTCGACGCGGACCGCGACGTAATCGAGGCCGGCTGCTTTGAAGCTGTGGGGGAGGGCCTTCCACCCCAGGAAGCAGACATGCCGGATCCGTTGCGTGTCTTCGATCTCTGCGTCCGTGGCTGCGTAGATGTCGAGCCCGTGCGCCCAGGTCTCCATCAGTCGGGTCGTCGCCAGCGTCTTGGCGCTCACGTCACCGGTGATCCATTCGACGCGATCGGAGGCCTGCATGTGCGAGAGCGGCTCGACGACCTTTGCTCGGCCGTTCCGCCACCACTCGATCACGTCCTGGGGCCGCATCTGGCGGCCCTTCTCGACGGCCTCCTGGCGGAGGGCGTCCAGGTCGGGCGCCGAGCGATATCGCTCCAGATCGGCTTCGCCGGCAATCACTGCTGCGGCGAGTTCTTCGTAGTCGGCGAGATGTGAGATCGTGTCTCGAATGGACCAGCCCTTGGCGGGCGTCTCCTTGTCCCACAGCTTCAGGTTCACCTGCTGGAGGAACTGATCGAGGAACTGCTGTTCCGCTACGAGGTCAGAGAGTATTTCGCGCACGGAACGATTTTAGTGCCATTCACGGGCCGTATGGCCGGTGCGGTACCAGTCACCAGCTTCTGTCGGCCTTTTCGTCGTCGAACGGCGCCGGCGGGTGGACCGAGGTGCGCTGCTCCACGATGGCGTTGAGGTCGTCGATCAGCGACCTGAGCCGGCCGAAATGGCGCCGATCGAACCAGAAGGCGACGCGCGCGCAGTCGAGTGCGTCCTCATCTCGGATCTCGGCGGGTGTCGGGTCGATGATCTCGATCTCACCCTCGGTGATGATGTCGACATATGCCTGATTGAGTCGTGCCAGCGTCTCGGCATCGGGTGCCTCGAGGAGCCGGAGCACGAGGCGTCCGTTCACGTAGCGCTGGCTCTGGTAGTTGGCGTAGAACCGACAGATGACATCGGCGGCCTCTTCGGGGTCGTGCAGCAGATCGAAGAGATCGAGATCCTCGGGAGCGATCAGGCCCTGAGCGACGAGGACCTCCTCACAGAACCCGATCACCTGTTCCCAGTAGCCGGACTCCTCGGTTTCGAGCAGCACGATCGGGTGCACGTCGCTCTTCCCGGTTTGGATGAGCGTGAGCAGCTCGAAGCTCTCGTCGAGGGTTCCAAAGCCTCCGGGAAACAGCGTGAAGGCATGGGACTCCTTGACGAATCCGAGCTTGCGGGTGAAGAAGTACTTGAAGTTCACCACACGGTCGGGGTCGACGTAGTCGTTGGCAGACGCCTCGAACGGCAGTCGGATGTTGACGCCGTACGAGTTCCCCGGTCCCGCACCGCGGTTGCCGGCCTCCATGATGCCTGGTCCTGCGCCGGTGATCACGCCCCAGCCTCGACCCCCCATGATCTTGGCGAAGCGCTCGGCGAGCTGGTACTCGGGACTGTCCGGCGCCAATCGGGCCGAACCGAAAATCGTGACCTTGGGCTCGGTGTGGCGGGAGAACACGAGCATCGAATACCGCATCTCTTTCAGCGCAGTATTGACCAGCTTGAGGTCACCGCGCGGGGCACCGTCCCGATGCAGCTTGAGAGCGGTGGTGATGATCTCGCCGATGAGATCCGTGTTGCCATTGGCCGAGGCAGCGGCAACCAACTCAGCGATCGTCGCGTCGAGTTCGGGATTCCCCGTGTCGTAGGCCATTGATCTTGAGTGTATGACATCTGGCGCTTCACGCTCCACGCTTCACGCAACACGCCAACCTCGTTTGCAACGGCGTGCCGCGTGTGGCGTGCCGCGTGTGGCGGGATTCAGGCGAACACCGGGCCGGCGGGTCCCTTGCGGACCACAGCGCTCCACACGGTCTCGTAGTGGTCGCGGTCGTAGATGTCGACGTGGGGAAGCACGAACTCCTCCCAGGCGAGCCGCAGGGGGTCCTCGGCGTTCTCGTGGATCATCAGGCCGGTGGGCATCCGATCCAACAGGCTGCGGAGGCTGAGCGGCGTCTCGACCCTGGTACCCGCATCGGTCGACTCGAAACTGGCATTCACCTCGACCCCCAGTCGGGCGATCGCCTCGACGAACGGGTCATTCATCCGTGGATAGCGCACTCGCAGCATCGCCTCGACCTGCTCCAAGCCTGGGAAGTGCTTCTCCCAGATCACCCACCGGTCGGCGAACGCCTTGTTGAGCGTCTGCGTGCCGGCGTAGTCCCTGAGGTCGGTGGGGTTCATCGTGCCGAACACCCGAACGTCGTCTCGGAGCGCGACGGTTTCACCGTTCGGGAGGTCGAGGGCCGCATATCGGTCGAGCAGTCCGTGCAATGCGAACAGCGTCTCCGCTCCGGCGGCGTTGAGCTCGGACAGGTTGATGAGGCTCGGGCCCCTCAGCGCCCGGGTGATGTCGCCGTCTTCCCAGCGGGACTCGGTGCCGCCCGCTCCATCACCATGAAGCTTCGTCGAGCCGATGAGCGTCACGTCGCGCACCTCGCCGGTGAGTGGAATCCGGTAGTAGGGGAGACCCAACCGGGCCGCGAACTGCTCGATGTCATGATCTTTTCCCGTTCCCATGTGACCGCGCACCGCCAGATGGAGCGGCACGAAGCCCTCGGGGTTCTCGCGTCTCACGGCTTCGACCTGTGCGAAGCGGTACAGGACGCCGAGATCGATGTAATTCGGATCCGGCACCGGGATCTTCCCGATCCGCTGGTCGGCGTCCTCCAGACCGGGATCGACCTCGAAGGTCTCGAGGTCGATCGGGTCGCCGACCCCGCTGGGATCCTCGAAGGTCACGATTTCAGGCATTGGCGGTCTCCTTCCACATGTTCGAGGTGGGTCGGGCGCTCCGTAGCCACCAAGTGTCCATTCCGCTTCTGGCGAGCGAGCGACGGAGCGACGAGCGCACGCCTTCGACCATCGCCCGAGTCAGCTCGTCGGGGCTCTCGACGACTTGATTCCGCTCGTAGGCCGAACAGACCGTGTCGTCACCGATGCCGATCCCGAGCACGGTGGTCCCGTTTCGCTCGATATCGGCAACAGTGCTCTGCAGGCCATCGAGCGAGCCACGTGTCATACCGTCGGCCAGCACCACGAGCACCCGGACGTTGGCACCCAGGCGACCCATCCGTTCGGCTGCCACCACGAGGTTGAACTCGTCGACATTCGACGCCTTGTCGAACATCGAGACGGGCGGGGCAGTGCGTGGATCTCGTCGTGCGGCGGTGGACGCCGCCCGCGGCTCGGCAGCGGTGTAGAACATCCCAGCCATCAGACCCTCTGCCTCGCGCCACCGGCGATCGAAAGGCTTGGCGAGGTAGTGGTTCACCGTCGTCGTCAGCCGCTTGGCTGCGCTGCCCTGAGTCTGGCGCAAACCGGCGGTCGCCTGACTTCGAGTCCGGGTGTACGACCACTCGGTGTCGGCCGGTGAGGCGGCAAACGACCGGTTGAAGATGGCCACCTCGAAATCGATCTGGAGCTCGTCGCAGAGGCGAGCGAGCGTCCAGGCGCCGAGCAACGCGCTCGGCATGCCCCATGACGACTTGAGCCCGCTCTGACCGGTCCGGGGCTGGAGCATCGAAGCAGAGCCGTCGACCAACAGTGAGACCGCATAGGTCCGGCGGGTCCGAGCAGCGCGACGCTCATACATGCGGGTGTAGAGGCCGGCCCCGATGAAGAGCGCAGAGTGCGGGGAGACGTCGCCCTGGTCGTATCCAGAGCGGAGCCCACGCCGCTGGTTGGCCGCAAAGAGGGGGAACAGCTCGCCCGAGACCCCCCTCTGGGCGACGTCCCAACGTTTGGCGGCTTCGGAGATGGCCGCCCTGCCCTCCGAGGCGAAGCGGTTGAAGGCGACGGGCGGTCTGCTCACGACCACCTTGCCGCCCTGCCCCGTCGGTAGGAAGACGGTCGGCGCCTCGGAGATCTTGAGGAGCTGATCGGTCGAGGCGTCGCCTCCGAGTTCGGACGCACCCTTGCGGTCCGAGAGCCCGGCGCGGGCCTGCGCGGCCCGTTTGGTCTCGTTGTAGCTCTCGGCGTCTCTCACGATCGGGGACGTGAGCCTCACCCGGTCCACTCCCTGTGCCACCGAATCGGCGTCGACCTGCTCCTGGGCCTTGCGTTCCGCCGGTGACGGCTTCTCGTTCAGTTTCGTCAGAAGACCGTTGGCCCTGGCGATCTCGATCAGGACGATCGCCTGTTCCGCGACGTCCCACGGGTCGGTGGTGGCGATCGTCTCGTCGATCGCTTCCTGCGCCTCGGCCAGTGCAACGGCCGCCTTCGCGTCGATGCGACGTTCGAGCCGATCACGTTCGGCGTATCCACCCGTGAGCAGAAAGACGCTGAGGGCGAACTGGGCGAGGGGACCGGCCTGACGCATCGATTCGGTGAAGCCGGCGCGATAGAGGTCGGTGAGCACGGAGCGGGCGCCGGGATACACGTCCAGACTCACCCGCTCCTGTCTGGCGTCCTCCAGGGTGAAGAACATGGCCTCGACGAGGGGACCGCCAACCGCGGCGATAGCGGACAGCAGGTCGACGGGCACGTCCGTGGCGATGTCGCTCCCCGAACTCACCGGCCAGTGCTCGGGGATGACGCGGGTCTCCTCCAGATCCGTCGAGATCAGATGGACCACCTCGTGCAGCGCCGAGGCGAGGGCGACCTCGTCTGGCGTGACCGGCGCATCCCGGTTGTAGGCGGCCTGGAAGATCCGGGGGTCGCACACCACTTCGTCGTCGGACGCGGTCGACTCGGCCCCGAGCCGAACCCGGAGTTTGTCGTTGCCCGCCAGGCTCCTGGCGAACCGCGTCACCGCCGGCGCCACCCGCTGGTACCTGGTGACGACGTGCTCGATGTTGCCCTCTTCGGAGGGCAACATGTCTCGGAGAACGGTCGTGTTGCGAGCGCGCATAAGTGGTCATTGTCTCACACCCGTCAAGTCAGAGGGATTCTTTGAGGACGCGGCTCGAGAACAGACAGGCCCTGCGGAAAGCCATATGCCGTATGCGCTCCACGAGGCGGTGTGGGTCGGACGGTAGAGGTGTCCCCCACGCAGCGGCGGAAGGTTCCTGCGGTCGAGGGTGTCCCCCACGCAGTGGGGGAAGGTTCCTGTCCGGCGAGGAACGAGCCGGGGAGGTAGGGGGCCAACTCCAACGGCATGCATACGCGGTCGGTCGGCGCTCTGGCCTGAGCGTGCTGGCCAAGAGGCGCACACCGCATGCCGGATACCGCAGGCCGGTGGATCAGTTCCCGACGACGACCGTCACATCGGTGTAGCCGAGACTGCGGATCAGGCCCTCCAGAACCGAGACTGCCCTGGCTTCGGCCCGTTCCAGCAATCCGGCCTCGAGCGCCTGTTTCACCAGGACGTCCTCGGCGGCGAGGCGCGCCGAGCGTTCGAGATCCGGATCGCCCTTCGTGAAGACACCAGTCTGGCGGTTGTAGACGTGGGTGGCCTCGGTGTCTGGGGCGACGTAGGTGATGTCGGCAGCCGGGAGACGGACCACCGCCTCGCCCGTTTCCGGATCGGCGAGAATGTCGTCGTCGTCCAGCTCGGCGAGATCGACACCGGCGCCGATCGAGGCGACCACGAACATCGAGATCTGATCGCCCGCCGCCCAATTGAGCCAGCCGCGATCGTCTCCCTTCTCGATCGTGGTGTACTGGATGATCTCGACGGTGGTCAGTTCGGAGAGCTCACGCAATGACTGAGCGGTCACCGGCCCCAGACGGGTGAACTCACCCTCGCCGGTGATGACGGCCGTGCGCTCATCGAGGTTCGCGACCGTCTCGGCGGCCTTGCCTGCGATGTAGGCGAGCGACCCGACCAGGATCAGGGTGGCGATGCCGAGACCGATCAGGATCACCCTGCCGATCCGGTCCATGCCCGACTGGCGGCGGAGCCGGCCGGACGGCTGCGTCGGGGCCGGAGGGGAGTCGGTCTGATCGGGCTGGGTCACGCAATGAGGGTACCGCTCGAACACCGGTATCTCCTTGGTCATCGCGTTCCGTACCATGGCCCCGATGCACTACCAGCTCACGACGCTCCCCAACGGGTTGAGGGTCATCACCGAGAACATGCCCGGCATCCGCTCCGTTGCCGTGGGTTGCTGGGTCGACACCGGCACCCGTGACGAGAACACCAACGAGGCCGGGGCATCGCACTTTCTCGAACACCTGCTCTTCAAAGGGTCGGAATCGCTGTCGTCCAGAGAGATCTCCGAGCGGTTCGATGCCATGGGCGCCGAGTCGAACGCCTTCACGAGCAAGGACCACACCTGCTTCTGGGCACGCCTGCTCGACGAAGACCTGCCCGACGGTCTCGGCATGTTGTCCGAGATGCTGCAACGGCCCGCGTTCCGGGCGAAGGAGATCGATGCCGAGCGCCAGGTCGTGATCGAAGAGATCAACATGGCCGAGGACGATCCGTCGGATGTCGCATTCGAGCTCTTCATGGCGACCGTTTTCGAAGGCCATCCGCTCGAGGCGCCGGTCCTGGGAACCCGGGAGTCCGTCCGGGGCATGACCCGCGATGACATCCACGGCTACTGGAAGCGCCGCTACGGAGCGGGTTCGGTGGTGATCGCTCTCGCCGGCTCGGTCGACCACGACGACGTGGTTGCACAGGCGGGTGAGCTGTTCGGAGACTGGTCTGGTGAGCCGCTCGATCACGAATACGCAACGATCCACCCGCGAGAGACCGTGCGTCTGGTCGAACGCGACACCGAGGCGGCGCACGTCATTCTCGGGGGGTCTGGCATCGACCGGTCGGACGATCGCAGATGGGCGTTCGACGTCCTGAACCTCGTTCTCGGCGGCGGCATGTCGTCGCGGCTGTTCACCACCATTCGAGAGGAGCACGGCCTCACCTACTCGGTCTACTCGTTCAAGACCTCGTACGCAGACGCCGGGACGTGGGGGATCTACGCCGGGACCACGCCGGATCAGGTCGACACCGTGCTCGAGCTCGTGCACCGAGAGCTCGAGTCCGTCATCGCCGACGGCATCACCGATCAGGAGCTCGAGCGCGCCCGAGGGGCGATGCGGGGGAGCCTCGCCCTGTCGATGGAGGACTCTTCGAGCCGCATGGTGCGTCTCGGTCGTGCCGAGATGATCGGCTTCGACCATCTCAGCGTCGACGAGCGAATCGAACGAGTCGAGGCGGTCACGCTCGACGACGTCCGCACGGTCGCCGAGACGGTGCTGGCGGGCCCGAAGGTCATCGGCGCCGTCGGGCCGTTCGATGCCGCCGACTTCGAAAAGCACCTCCGATGACGAAAGTCGCCGTGTCCGGGGCTGCAGGTCGCATGGGTCGATTGATCGTCGGGGCGCTGTCGGAGTCCGACCAGTTCGAAGTCGTCGGCCTCTACGGGCCGGGCCACGCCGGTGAGCGGATCGGCGCTCTGACCGTCTCGGACGATCCCGACGTCTGCCGGCCGGCAGACGTCGTCGTCGAGTCCACCGTTCCCGATGTCGTGCTGGAGAACGTGCAACGCTGGGGAGGGTTCGGCTGTCATGTCGTCGTCGGGACGTCCGGCGTCTCGGCATCGGAGATCGAGGCGGTGTGGCCTGAAGAGCTCGGCTGTCTCATCGTGCCCAACTTCTCGGTGGGCGCCGTGCTCATGATGCGGTTCGCGGAGATGGCGGCGCCCTACTTCCGGGCATCGGAGATCATCGAACTCCACCACGACGAGAAGGTCGACGCCCCGTCGGGGACGGCCCGGTCGACGGCGGAGCGGATGGCCGAGGCGAATCCGAACCAGGCGCGGCGCCGGGACTCCGAGGAGAAGACTGCCGGCGTGCTCGGTGGCGAGGTCGGAGGAGTCCGCATCCATTCGGTCCGACTTCCCGGCCTGGTTGCGCACCAGGAGGTGCTGCTCGGGAATCTGGGGGAGCTGCTCACCATTCGCCACGACTCGACGGACCGAGCGTCGTTCATGCCCGGGGTCCTGACCGCCGTGGGCCATGTCGGCGGGCTGACCGGGGTCCACGTCGGGCTGGAGACCGCCCTCGGGTTTTGAACGGCCGGGGCGTCAGGCTTCTACCGACTCCAGGAACAGCGAGACCACGAAGCCGTAGACCAGGGCGATGATGGCTGCCCGTGTCACCACGGCAGGCACGGTCATGCGCTTCAGCTCGGCGAACCTCCCGATGCCGAATGCGGCGATGATCCAGAAGGTCGTGTCGAGCGGCCATGCCAAGGGCAGGTCTCCCGCGAAGAAGGCGAACAGCGCCGAGATGGGCAACGCGGCCGCATAGAGGGTGAAGCCGGCGGTTTCACAGATCCCGTCACATCCGGGGCGAAGCGCCAGCGAAACGCCCACCGTGGCCGCCACGACGACGAACACGGCCAGCAGGCCGAACGCGTTCGCAGTCGGCCTGCACCCGAAGCCCTCGTCGGTGGTCTCGTCGGTCACGTCGGCAACCGTTCTTGTGACGCAAACGTGGCTAATACCGCTGTTTGCGTCACAAGAAGGGAATCAGCTCTCGGTGATGGTGACGCTCTTCATGGTGGCGTCGGTCGAGGGGCGGTCGGCGCGGTCGGTGTCGAGCGCGGCGATGGCGTCGACGGTGTCCATGCCCGACGTCACCTTCCCGAAGATCGTGTAGCTGTGGGGGAGCGGAGCGTCCCCATGGCAGATGAAGAACTGGCTGCCGTTCGTGTTCGGACCGGCATTCGCCATCGCGACCGTTCCGCGGCTGTAGTCGCCTGCGCCCTCGGTCTCGTCCCGGAATCGATATCCGGGCCCGCCACGGCCGGTTCCGGTCGGGTCACCGCCCTGGATCATGAAGCCAGAGATCACGCGATGGAAGATCACGTCGTCGTAGAAGCCGTCCCGGGCCAGAAACACGAAGTTGTTGACGGTCAAAGGCGACCGCTCGGCGAGCAGGTCGATCTCGATGTCACCGAGATTGGTCTCGATCTTCGCCGAATACGACTTCGAGAGGTCGATGGTCATGTCTGGTGCTGAGGCGTAGCTCTTCGCCATGGTTGGTCCTCACGGATGGGAAGACACCAGCGTAGGCAACGATGCCCCGCTCCCTGCAGTCGGCCCGCTCAGTACAGGCCGTTGGCGAGACGACGGCGCGTCTCTGAGACCTTGGCGTTGTCGCCTCCGAGCAGCTCGAACAGATCCAGCAGCACCGACCGCGCCTCGTCGGACTCGGGATCGGTGCGTTCGCCGATCACCCCCATGAGGGTGTCGATCGCCGTCTCGGAGTCACCTGCCGCCGCCTGCGCCCGACCGAGTGCGAGCCGGGCTTCGGGCCCACCGGATTCTGCGGCCGCCTCCAGCGAACTCAGATCGCCGACCTCGCTTCCGAGCCGTGCATAGGCCTGGAGCTGTTTGACGGCCTCGGTGGGTGCCAATCGGTCGAGCACCTCGAGGGCGCCGTCGCGATCGTCTTCTTCGAGGAGCAGGCCGGCGAGCGAGAGGCCGGCGTCCTGGTGCGACGGGTCTTCGGAGAGCACCGACCGATAGATCTGGGCAGCGGCCTCGGTGTCGCCTGCGTCCAGCGCAGCGTCACCCCGTGCGGTGGCGATGTCGAGCTGGGATGGCAGGAGCCGGTCCAAGAACGCCCGCACCTGGGCCTCCGGGACGGCTCCGGTGAAGCGGTCCACTTCTTTGCCGTCCTTGAACGCAACGACGGTCGGGATGCCTTGCACTCCGAGTTGCTGGGCGATCTGGGGATTTTGATCGACGTCGAGCTTGGCGAGCAGCCAGCTGCCGTCATCCTCGGTCGCGGCCTTCTCGAGGATCGGGCCCAGCACCTTGCACGGACCGCACCATTCGGCCCAGAGATCGACGACGACCGGTATCTGATGGGATGTCTGCAGCACGGCGCTCGTGAAGTCCGCCGTGCCCACATCGATGACGCTCGAAACCATGGACGTCAATGTACCCGCCGCCGCCGGATATCACCGAAGGCTGCATGCCCCGGGCCGGCAGCGCGACCTGGGTAGGATGCGTGGTGGCGAATCGAGAGAGAGCACGAGGATCACATGCCCCCCTTCGGTCGGGTTCTGACGGCGATGATCACGCCATTCACGGACGACGGGCGAATCGACGAAGACCGGGTCGACCGTCTCGCACGCCATCTCGTCGAAACGGGTTCGGAGGGCATCGTCGTGGCCGGGACCACCGGCGAGTCGCCCACGCTCAGTGCCGACGAGAAGGTCGGCCTCTTCAGCTCCGTGAAGCGCGCGGTCGGTGACCGGGCGGTCGTCGTCGCCGGCACCGGCACCTACGACACCAGAGAGTCTGTGGAACTGTCCAAGCGCGCAGCCGACGTCGGTGTCGACGGTCTCATGGCCGTGACGCCCTACTACTCGAAACCCGAGCAGCGGGGACTGGCCACGCACTTCACCATGATCGCCGACGCCACCGATCTGCCGGTGCTCCTGTACAACATCCCGGGGCGAACCGGTCGGCTCATCGAGGTGCGCACGCTCGCAGAGCTCGCGGCTCACGACAGGATCGTGGCCGTCAAAGACGCCGTGATGGACATCGATCACACGTCGCAGACGGTCCACGACGTTCCGGATCTTGCCGTGTATTCCGGCCAGGACAGTTACACCCTTGCGATGATGGCCGTGGGGGCGATCGGCGTCGTCTCTGTGGTCTCCCACCTCGCAGGTCGGCAGGTCGCCGACATGGTGCACGCCGCCGATGCGGGCAACTTCGATGAAGCTCGTAGGCTTCATCTCAGGTTGCTCCCGCTCTGCAACGCCCTCTTCACCGAGTCGAATCCGGCACCGGTGAAGGCAGCGATGGCGAAATGGTGGGAGCCGGTCGGGCGACCCCGACCACCTGTCGCCGAAGCGCTCCCCGAAACGGTGGATGCGGTCGGAGCGGCGCTCGCAGCGCTGCAAGACGTCACGGTGTGACCCTGACGTCGTCTTCTATCGAAACTGGAGTGTTTCAACCATGAGTGTTCGCATCACCTTCCTCGGCGGTCTCGGAGAGATCGGGCGGAACTCCGCCGCGATCGAGATCGACGGGAAACTGGCCCTCATCGACTGCGGCCTCATGTTCCCCGAGGAGGACATGCTCGGCGTCGACCTCGTCTTCGCCGACTGGAGCTGGATGGTCGAACGAGCCGGCGACGTGGAGTTCGTCGTCCTCACGCACGGCCACGAAGACCACATCGGCGCGCTCGCCTATTTCCTGCGCGACATCAACGTCCCCGTCTACGGGACCAAGCTCAGCCTCGAGCTGGCCAGAGGGCGCATCGAGGAGATGGGGATCGAAGCGCATCTTCACCCTGTCGAACAGCTCGAATGGCGAAAGCACGGGCCCTTCACGTTCAAGATGATCCCGGTCAGCCACTCCGTGCCGGACGCGTCCGGCATCGCCTTCGACACCCCCGAGGGCATGATCGTCCACTCCGGGGACTTCAAGCTCGACCCGACGCCGATCGATGGGCGTCCAACCGATCTCGCCGCCTTCGCCGAGCTGGGTGATGTACGCCTGCTGCTCTCCGATTCGACCAACGCCGAGAACCCCGGTTTCGTCCCTTCGGAGAGCTCGCTCGGCGATCCCATCCGCGACATCATCCGCGACAGCCCCGCCCGTGTGATCGCCGCCTGCTTCTCGTCTCACGTCCACCGAGTCCAACAGATCGCCGACGCCGGCATCTCGACGGGACGGAAGGTGGCCTTCTTCGGTCGGTCGATGCATCGCAACACCGATGTCGGGAGGGATCTCGGCGTCCTCGACCTCCCATCCGATGCGGTCGTCGACATCAAAGACCTCATGAAACTCCCTGAGCACCAGCAGCTGCTGATCACGACCGGCAGCCAGGGCGAGCCGTTCGCGGCGCTCTCGCTCATGGCCCAGGGCAGGCACAAGTTCGTCGACCTCACCGACAGCGACACGATCCTCATCAGCGCGACACCGATCCCCGGCAACGAGACGGCGGTCTCGAAGGTGATCTCACGCCTCATCAAGCGGGGCGCGACCGTCTTCCATGGACGC
The DNA here is from genome assembly GCA_965364515.1 of uncultured bacterium. GTDB lineage: Bacteria > Actinomycetota > Acidimicrobiia > Spongiisociales > ZC4RG35 > JAHEDH01. The sequence goes on along the minus strand of CBDTXZ010000002.1, from coordinate 20,450 downwards.
AATGCCAACGTGCACGTCTCCGGGCACGCCAATCGCGAGGAGCTGTTGACCTTCCTCAACGTGATCCGACCGCAGGCGTTCGTACCCGTCCACGGTGAGTACCGGCACCTCGCCGCCCATGCCCGCCTGGCGCGGATGATGGATGTTCCGTGGGTCGATGTGCTCGAAGACGGCGACGCCGTGGTCGTCGACGGGAACAAGACCCGGGTCGAGCGTCGGGCTGTCCCCGCCGGCTACGTGTATCTCGATGGCGACAGCTACGGCGACGTCCAGAAGGGCGTTCTCAGAGACCGCGGACACCTGGCCGACGAGGGCGTGGTGGTCGTCACCGTTGCGGTCAAGCACGAAACGGGCGAGATCGTCTACGGCCCGGATCTCGACAGCCACGGTGTCATGGACGAGCCGGAGGGCGTCCTCGAGAAGGCCGCCAACGCTGTGCGCCAGGCGGTGCAGGATCGCTCGGGTGCCGGAAGCTACGACCACTCGGCGATTCAGCAGACCGTCAAGCAGGCGGCCCAGCGCGTGCTCCGCGCCGAGCTGTCACGCAAGCCAGTGATCCTCCCGGTGGTCATCGAGCTGTGAGGTGGCCGGCGTTGCTGGTTGCGTCGGTGTTGCTCCTCGGTGCGTGTGGGGGAGCTCCGGTCGCCTTCGATCCGGCCGGAGCGATCGTCGTCGACGAGTCCGGTGAGCCGATCGGCGGGAACGGGCCGGTCGCGATCCGCGGCGTGCCGGAGTGCGGGTCGGACCTGGTGGCGGTCATCGTCATCGACTACCCGCTGGGCAATCTCGACCCTGGAGAGTCGCGGACGTATGTCCGTGATCCGGACGCGGTCTTGGACCCCGTGCTTCTGGAAGCGCCGTATGACGGCCGGTCGTCGCTGGACAGTGATGCCCGATTCACTGGATATGAATCCGGTCCCTACACGATCTGGATTGGCGAAGATTCCGACCAGTACGTCTACCTCGTCGACGGCCCGCGCGTCGAAGCATGGCCGCGGGTCGATGAGCTCGAGTGCTCCGGTCCATGACGAGCCATTGGTCCCTCGATCTGGCCGAGTATCGCCGGGAGGTCGCCGAGAACTACGCGACGGCCAGGATGCAGGGTGGCGGCCCCGACGGATGGGGCGCGTGGCGGAGACGACGCGACGCGTTGATCGGTTCACATCCGCAGAGCCCGCTTTCGGAATCGGATCGGCACGACGGCTGGTCCACACCATTCTTCGCATACGACCCGGATTGGCGGGTGACCGGCTCGTTCCAACCCAATTCGCAGGACGCAGTCGTCGAGGTCCCGCACTCGAGCGACGGGTCCACCCGGTTCAAGGAGATCGGCACCGTGTCTTTCACACGCGCCGGCGCGTCTCAGACGCTGAGCCTCTTCTGGTTCGACGGCTACGGCGGGGGATTGTTCCTGCCCTTTCGGGACTCCACGGCGGGTTCGACCACACACGGCGGTGGCCGATATCTGCTGGACTCCGTGAAGGGCGCGGATCTCGGTTCCACTCCGGACGGCGAGCTGATTCTCGACTTCAACTACGCCTACCACCCTTCGTGTGCCTGGAATCCGACATGGTCGTGTCCTCTCGCACCTGCGAGCAACCGCCTGGACATTCCGATCGAAGCAGGCGAGCAGCTGCCCCTGGGCTGATCTGGAACTCGTCTCGGGAACCAATCACCTGATTGCACCGTCTCATCTCGACTGCCGCTGATCGGAGCGCACATGAGTTACGACACGTCCGCCGCACACAGGGTGCGAAAGCAGGCATGCCCGCGCAACGTATCGCGCGCTCCGCGCGAGATTCGCGCGAAGGGTTGTTGGTCGGCGAACCACACCGCTGTAAGGTTCCGGGCACATGGCTAGCAAGACACCCACCCGGAAGGGGAGTCATGGGCGGAAACGGGTGTCGAACTCCAAGACCAAGACGAACAAGAAGCCGGCCCAGAAGGCGAAACGGTCGCCACGGTTCACGCTGGAACCGATGAGGATCTTCCTTCGGGAGCGGCTCGGCCGGCAGGCCGACGACGTGTGGGGCATGGTGCTCGTCGTCATGGCGATCATCATCACGCTGTCCTTCTTCGGACAGGCCGGCCCCGTCGGTCGATTCCTCGATTCGGGACTCACCTTTCTCTTCGGTGTCTGGTCGTACGCGCTTCCGGCGGTGCTTGCAGTGATCGGCATGGTGCTCGCCCTCGGCCGACGGTCCGAGGGTGCCGGACGCCTCGTGATGGGTGCCGTCGCCGTCTTCGTCGGTTCGCTCGCCGTGTTCCATCTGCTCACCGGAGCCGTCTCCTTCGCCGAGAACATCGATCTCGTCCGCGAACGCGGGGGAGCAGTGGGATCGCTGCTCGCCTTCCCGCTGCGTCGTGCGCTCGGAACGGCGGGTGCCTTCGTGATCCTCGCCGCTTTCATCTCTGCCGGCGTGCTGGTCGTCACCCGCACTTCGGTCCGGGAGGTGCTCGTTGCGATCGGGGAACTCTGGAAGTCGCTCAGGTCGTTCGCAGTCTCTCTCCGCACTGCGTCTGCCCATCGACAGACCGCACGTCCCATCGAACACCGTCGCCCTCGTCACGTCGCCCCGAAGCCGGCTCGCAAGCCCGAGGTAAAGCCCGAGCCCGTCCAGGAGTCGAAATCGAAGCCTGCGGCGAAGTCGAAGCCCAAGCCCAAGCCGGTTCCCGAGACCGACCGCGCCGGGTATCGGCTGCCTCCCCTCGAGTTGCTCGAACTCGGCGGAAGCGAGGAGCACAACCGACGTCTGCTCGAGGAGACCGCCCAGGCGCTCGAAGAGACACTCCATCAGCACGGCGTGGATGCGATGCTCACCAAGATCGTCCCGGGCCCGACCGTCACCCGGTACGAGGTGGAGCTCGCCCCCGGTGTGAAGGTCAACAAGGTCTCCAACCTGAGTCACGACATCGCGTATGCGCTGGCCACCCCGGATGTGCGTCTTCTCGTGCCGATTCCCGGCAAGAGCGCCATCGGGGTGGAGGTGCCCAACAAGAAACGCCGTCTCGTCAGTCTGGGTGACATCCTGCGCAGCCCGGAGGCCGAAGCCGAGACCCACCCGCTGTCGATCGGGCTCGGCATGGACATCTCCGGCTCGGCCAAGTTGCTCAATCTCTCGGAACTGCCGCACGTGCTCATCGCCGGCGCAACCGGTGCAGGCAAGTCGTCGGCGATCAACTCACTGGTCACCTCGATCCTCATGCGGGCCACCCCCGACGACGTCCGGCTGATCATGGTCGACCCCAAGCGCGTCGAGCTCGGCCAGTACAACGGCGTTCCCCATCTGTTGACGCGGGTGATCACCAACCCGAAGAAGGCCAACGACGCGCTCAAGTGGGCGGTCGCCGAGATGGACCGCCGCTACGACTTGGTCGCCGACGCCGGCACCCGGGACATCACCGGGTATCGGGAGAAGCTCGATCGGGGTGAGCTCGACCCCGAGCAGTTCGATCGATTCCCCTACATCGTGGTGTTGGTCGACGAGCTCAACGATCTGATGATGGTGGCCGGCAAGGAGGTCGAGGAGTCGATCGTCCGGATCGCCCAGATGGCACGCGCCGTCGGCATCCACCTGGTGCTCGCCACCCAGCGGCCCTCGGTCAACGTGATCACCGGTGTGATCAAGGCCAACGTCCCGTCGCGCATGGCTTTCAGCGTTGCGTCGACCACCGACTCGAGGGTCATCCTGGACTCCGCCGGCGCCGAGAAACTCGTCGGCATGGGCGACATGCTGATCGTCACGGCGAAAGAGCCACGGCCCAACCGCATCCAGGGCGCCTGGGTCAGAGAATCCGAGATCCATGCCGTGGTGGATTGGGTGAAGGCCCAACGCGAAGCGCAGTACAAGGACAAGGAAGTCCTCGAAGTCGCCGCCGAGGCCGCGGCCGCCGACGTCGGCGAGGTCGACGACGAGGACGAGGCTCTGGCACGTCAGGCGACCGAGCTGGTGGTGCGCAGCCAGCTGGGTTCGACGTCCATGCTGCAACGCAAGCTCAGGGTCGGGTTCGCACGGGCTGGCCGGATCATGGACATCCTCGAACAGCGCGGAGTGGTCGGCCCGAGCCAGGGATCGAAGGCACGAGAGGTCCTCATGACCGAGGACGAGCTCGAGGAGATGCTCGCCACGACGAGCTGAGGCTCACGGCTGTCAGTCGCCGGTCTCGAGTCCTCGGTTCTCCGCTGCCACGCCATCCAGACCGGGAAGGGCGTCGATGTCGAGGCGAGCCGCACCGAAGTAGGTGACGATCACCGCACCGATCCCGACCATGACGGTCGACAACACGACCCAGTCGCCGATGAGGGGTATCGAAGCTGCGAGCTGCATCGCGATCACCACGGCCGCCACGCCGATGCCTGCTGCGATCGGTTCGCGTTCGATGGGCAGCTTCCTGCCAAGTCCTCGCCCGAGCGCGATCAGCCCGAGGATCGCCGTGATCAGCCCAACCACGATCCCGATGAGCGCGATCGGCAACAGGACGAGCGTGAAGGCCATGAAGACGAAGAGGGCGACGAACGTCAGCGTCACCAGACAGCCGACAGTGAACGTCACCACGGGGTGCTCGAATGCAGCAGCTGCGACGTTCGACACGGACTGGGGGCGTCTACGGACCACGACGAACCCGATCCCTGCGAGCGTCGTCGCTGTGATGATCGTCGAGGAGAAGCCGCCGAACCCGCTCGGCTGACCCGCAACGTCGAGCTCGACTCGGCTGGCGATCGTGGCACCCGGATCGACGTCGAGCGCACCTGCGATGTGGCGGAGTTCGCCGTCGACCGCACCGGTGGGGACGATGTCGACGGTCCCGGCGAGCTGAACCACGTCGCCGGTGACCGCACCTTCCAGCATGAAGCGGCCACCAACGACATACACGGGGCCTTCCAGCCTCATGTCGGGATCGACCTCGAAGACGCCGTCGACCACGATCACCGCACCACTGGAGACCGGAATGCCGTGCGCTCCGTCGAGGATGACATCGATGCGTCCGACCTCCCCGCTCGCTGACGCCATCAGCAACGCAACGATCAGCAGGGCGATCGAAGCCGGGTTCATGGTGCGACCTTCAGATGGGTCACGGTGCGGGCTCGTCGCACATACAGCGCGACGGGATATCCGACTGCCAGAAGCAACGCGAGTGCGTTGACGTAGGTGAGATGGTCGAGCAGGGACACGTCGGCCCACTCGGAGAACAGTGCGAGCGAGGTGCTCAGGAACGAGGCGAGCCACCCGGCGACTCCGACCCCGACGGCCGTCCTCATCGCGAGATTGGACGAGTCGGACAGGTCCGGCCAGATGGCGAAGTTCAGCGTCGTGTAGAAGCTCACTGCGAGCACGTAGAAGAGTGGAAGAGCGAGAGGGGGATCGACCCCGACCACCGCGGTCCGGATGTGAAACGTGTACAGCAGATGGGTGAAGGCGAAGAGCCCGAAGATCCAGGTCAGGAGCCATCGTCGACCGAATGCCGTGTACAGAACTCCGGCCATGGCTGCGCCGACGAGGTGGGCGACGGCGATGAACACTCTCGTTCCGATCTCGGGCGATTGCCACGAAGTGGTGATGTAGACGGGCGCATCGATGATGCGCAGAAAGCCGAGGCTGTCGATGAAGAACACGAGGAACATCGCAGCGACGATGCCTCCGAAACCAAGGCCGGTTCTCTGACGCGAGTCGCCCCGACAGAAGCGCCCGGGACCGATCCGTTCGTGTCTCTTGCTCATCGAGTCGACGATCGACATCGGGCGGAACGCGAGGGTCGAGATGATCAACCAGGCAGGAACCATGGCCAACGACATGACCTTCGCGAACTCCTCCAGACGCCAGTCGAATGGGTAGAGCGCCGCCACGAAGAACGCGCCTCCGGCCATGACCGCCGCAGCCGCTCCACGGTGTCGCACAGCGATGAGATCCCCGACCAGGCTGAACGTCGCAGGAATGCCGACACCGATCGCGGCGGAGCTGACCGCCACCCACAGGACGAACCGGACTGGCGTGTCCACGGACGGAGCGACCATCGTCAGCCCCGTCTGACAGCCGATGACCGCAGACATGATCTTGAGCTTGCGCCGGAGGTCGGTGCTCCAGCCCCGAGCCTGGATCGTCCTGGCGGACAACACTGCAGACACCAGTGCTCCGATAGCCATCCCGGCCATGGCAGCGGAAACTGCGCCCTCGCTCATTCCGACCACGCGCGTGCCCAGATCGATGAGCCCCAGTTGGACGAACGTGAGGTTGTAGTAGTAGCCGGCGGTGAGCACGGCGATGCAGAAGGTGTACGAGAAGATCGTCACGTGGAGATCGTCGATCGGCCGACTTGCGATGCGTCTGGCCCGAGAGATCGTGTTCATCAGCACGGGTGAGCCGGCAGCCCGGGTGTCATCGGTTGTCGAAAAGCGTGCGATAGGTGGTGATCGCAAATCCGACAGCGATCGCAGCGAACGATCCGAACGCCATGGTGTTCACCGTCGACGCCGCCGGGTCGCCCTTCAACTGCATGACGACGGCCATGCCTGCGACCGATGAGCCGAGCAGGGCGGTCCATCCGACACCGGCGAACGCGAGGAGGTGAGCGGTTGGTCGTTGTTTCAACAACGACACGCCCGCCCATACGAGCGCCGGGACCACGAAGCCGAGGTCCATCATCTTCACGAGCCAGAAGACCACCGGGTCGGCTGCGTACTCGGAACTCGGCGTTGTGGCCCCCAGGGCGTCGATCAGTCCGGGGAGGTGGAGTCCGAAGGTGAGGAAGAACGCAACCACGAGAAGGAACGCGCCGAGACCGCGAGCGATCGAACTTCGGATCGGAGGGAGCTCGGCTGCCCGCAATTCGACAAGGGCGATGACCGTGATCGCGCCGGCCAGGACCACGAGTGCGAGGAACAACGGAAAGAACTGCTCGCTGTTCCCCGGATGGCGCCCGATGTCGTTGCCGAGCGCCAACTGGCTGTACATGTACAGCGAGTAGACCGATGGGCCGAGCGCCATCGCAGGGGCCGCGCGATGGCGGCGAAGGGCGAGGATCCCCGCGGCGAGACTCGTCGGAGCCACGAGCAGCAGAGCTGCGGCGTCTCCGCCTGCGACTTGATCGAGGGCGCCGTCAGACACGTGGTACTCGATGATGCCGGCGACGAGTGGGCCGAGCAGGGACACCGCCGCGGCTCCGATTCCGAGCAACGCCGCCAGTGTTCCGAGCAGGCGGAAACGGTCGGTTCGAACCGGCGCGTGCTCGGAAGAGGTTCGTCGAATGGTTGTGGAGGCCATGGCGGAATCGTGACAACTCGGGTCATCAGGCGGCAGAGGCTGAAGGCCACGATGGAGTTGGCGATCGGCCGTGTCTGCCCTCCTTCCGGGGCGAGGCGCATGTGCCGCCCGGGGCGCTCGTGCGTCGAGCGCGGCCGACTTCGGGGATGGTCGCGGACGCTACGATCGGCAACGCATGAGGCAGATCTTGACACCGGGCGGGGCGCTCGCCGAGCGGGCCCCGATGGACGACGACCTCGCGTCACGCCTGTACCGGGCGATGGTCTTCGCCCGCACCTACGACCGCAAGTCGATGGCGCTTCAGAAACAGGGCCGGCTGGCGACCTACGCCCCCTTCGAAGGCCAGGAGGCCGCCCAGGCCGGGAGCGCCGCCGCCCTCGAAATCGACGACTGGATGGTCGGTACCTACCGGGACGCGGCAGCCATGTGGATGCAGGGATATCCGATGGAGTTGCTGTTCGCCGGACGCACCGGCCATGAGCAGGGCGGTCAAGTCCCCGAGCACGTCAACGTCCTGCCGCCATCCATCACCGTCGGTGGACACATGGTGCACGCCGTGGGCCTCGCCTGGGCCGAGCGGCTCCAGGGCTCGACTCGGATCGCGCTCACGTACTTCGGTGACGGCGCCACTTCTGAAGGCGACTTCCACGAGGCGATGAACTTCGCCGCCGTGCAGAACGTCGGAGTGGTGTTCGTGTGCCAGAACAATGGCTGGGCCATCTCGCTCCCGACTGCCGAGCAGACGGCGTCGGAGACCATTGCAGAGAAGGCGATCGCCTACGGGATGCCCGGTATCCGGGTGGACGGGAACGACGTGTTCGCCGTGTATGCGGCGACGAGGGAAGCGGTGCATCGGGCGAGGATGGGGGACGGTCCGACGTTGATCGAGGCGGTCACCTACCGGATGGGGCCGCACACGACCGCCGATGACCCGGCCCGTTACCGCACCGAGGAGGAGCGCCAGGATTGGCTCCGGCGAGACCCGATCGAGCGCCTTCGCATCTACCTGTCGGAGCGAGGGCGATGGGACGGGGCACGCCAGGCGCGGATCGAAGCGCAGGCGACCAGCGAGGTCGAGCGGGCGATCGCACTGGCGGAGAGCATGGATCCGCCAACCCCCGAAGACATGTTCGGCGCCATGTTCGCCGAGATGCCCCCGCATCTGGTTGATCAGCTCTCGGAACTGGACGGCGCCCGATGACGACCACCATCGCAAACGCACTCAACCGCGCCCTCGACGACGCGCTCGCGGCCGATGATCGGGTGTTGGTGATGGGCGAAGACGTCGGCCGAACGGGCGGCGTGTTTCGGGTCACCGACGGCCTCAGGGAACGGTACGGACGGAACCGTGTGATCGACACGCCGGTCGCCGAGTCCGGGATCGCCGGTGTCGGTCTCGGGATGGCGATCGCAGGTATGCGCCCGGTGATCGAGATGCAGTTCATGGGTTTCTCGTATCCGGCGTTCGACCAGGTCATCAACCACATCGCTCGTATCCGCAACCGGTCCCGCCACCGTTTCTCGGCACCGATGGTCATCCGCATCCCGTACGGGGGCGGGATCGGCGCAGCCGAGCATCACTCGGAATCGGCTGAGGCGATCTACGTCCACACTCCCGGGCTCAAAGTCGTGGTTCCGTCACGCCCGTCCGATGCGTACGGTCTGCTCCGTGCGGCGATCACAGACCCCGATCCGGTGGTGTTCCTCGAACCGATCCGCCTGTATCGAGCGGTGAAGGAGGAACTCCCCGAGGTGCCTGGCAAGGTCGACATCGGATTGGCGAGCATCGAGAACGAGGGCCGCGACGTGAGCCTGATCTCCTACGGCGCCATGATGAAGGAGTGCAGGGAAGCCGTGAAGCAGCTCACCGATGACGGCATCTCGGTCGAGCTCATCGACCTTCGGACGCTCACTCCGCTCGACACCGACACGTTGCTCACCTCGGTCCGCAAAACCGGTCGTGCCGTGCTGGTTTCGGAAGCCCCGAGAACCGCCGGGTTCATGTCGGAGCTCTCGGCGATCATCTCGGAGCGGGCGATGTACGCCCTGACGGCCCCGGTGCAACGTGTCACCGGGTGGGACACGGTCTTCCCGCTGAAACGCTCCGAAGGTCTGTACCTCCCGTCGATCGATCGCATCGTCGGAGCGGTGCGAACGACAATCGCCGAGTCCGTGTAGTCATGGCCACCGAATTCGTTCTCCCGGACATCGGTGAGGGGCTCACAGAGGCCGAGATCGTTCGCTGGCTGGTGTCGGAGGGTGACACGGTGGCGCTCGACCAGCCGATCGTCGAGATCGAAACCGACAAGGCACTCATGGAGATCCCGACCCCCTTCGCAGGTGTCGTCGTTGCTCACGGGGCTCCGGAGGGTTCGGTGCTCGAGGTGGGCCAGGTGCTGGTCACGATCCGGACCGCAGAGGATGACGCAGAGCCGGGCGGCACGGCGGACCACCACGATGCGACCGCAGCCGACAGCTCGGAGGCTGCGCCGATCGTCGGAACCCTGTCCAGTGACGCCGTAGACCTCACGCCTCGGAACGACCTGGCGCCGTGGGCGCCGGGCCCCTCCGGCGTAGAGGCGCTGCCGATCGTGAGAAGGCTGGCCTCGGAGCTCGGCGTCGACCTGTCGACGGTGGTCGGGACGGGTGCCGAGGGCAGGATCACCCGCGACGACGTCAGGGCTGCCGCCGAACGAGCCGATGGTGCCGAAACCGCCCCGGATCCGACGCAAGCAGAGAGTGTCCAGCCCCAGGCCGAGGAGCCGCCGACGACGCCCGATGAGCCACCCGAGACGGAAGCCGATGAGATGGATGAGGACGAGGAGAGCCACGAGGAACGGGTTCCGGAGACCCCGCAGCGCCTGGAAGAGCCGGCCGCCGACCGACGAGTCGAGATGTCCAAGCTTCGCAGGACCATCGCCGAGCGAATGACGGAGTCTTGGACCCAGATCCCCCACGTCACGACGTTCGGTGCCGCCGACGTCACTCGCCTGATGGCATCACGGTCTGCCTTGAAACGGCGGCGGGGCGCTCCGGTGTCGATCGATGCGATGGTCGTGAAGGCGGTGGTCGTCGCGCTCGGTCGCCACGCCGAGATGACCGCCAGGCTCGACGGAGGAGACCTGGTCTATCCCGCACGTGTGGATGTGGGGGTCGCGGTCGACACCGAGGACGGCTTGATGGTCGTCGTCGTCGAGGACCCGATGGGTCTCGATCTGGTCGAGTTGACCGAGGAGATCGCCCGGCTCTCGGAGGGAGCCCGGACCCGATCACTTCCCGTCGGGGCGTTCGGCGGCCAGTCCTTCACCGTCTCGAACATCGGAGCGGTGGGCGGCGGCTACGGAACCCCGATCGTCCCGCATGGCACCACGGGGATCCTGAGTGTCGGACGGGCCGAAGACACGCCGGTGGCCCGCAACGGGCGGCTGGAGGTGGCTCCCATGATGCCGCTCTCGCTGTCATACGACCATCGTGTCATCGACGGTGCGCAAGGTCGGAGGTTCCTGGCGACCGTGGTCGAGAACCTCGAGGAGCCGACGCTGTTCCTGGCGTGACGTTCAGTCGTTGCGCATCAGAGCGCTCATGCGGCGCCTCAGATGCGGGGGAGCAGTGCGGAGCCCGAGGTCGACGGCGAATTGGGCGTCGTCACTGACGTCGAGGAGGACCTCTTCGCCCTCGGCCCGGAGATGGAATCCGTCGGGAAGGGCGTTGACGCGAATCTCAGACATGGACCAGTCGCCGATCTCGGCGTCTCCGGCGCTCATTCGAAAGCGCTCTGCGGTCAGATCGATCTCGACCGACAGAGGCGGCCCTTCATCGCCGGGCACCCTCAGCGATCCACGATATGTCGTCATGCACTTCACCTCCCACTGGGGGATTCTTGCAGATCAGCCTATTGGAGTTCGTCGAAAAGTGAAGATGTTTCGTCGACGTCGTGACGCTCGGCGAATTCTGCGACTTCCGCCGAGTCGATGGGCGGGTCGAGGCTCGGTGTCAGCACGCCGACGAGGCGCTCCTGGATCCGCGAATGCACGACGAGGCCGGGGACGTACTCGCCACGGGCAGGCCGGTGACAGCACTCACCGTCGGGGCATTTCGAGATCCGGTGCTGGTCGGTGCGGCGTCCCCGGAAGTAGCGGGCGTCTTTGAATCGAACCCCGATGGTCATGGCGTCTCCGTCTCCGGCCGCCACGAGATGGGTGGAGCACAGGAACGAACCGGCCGGTGTGTCGGTGAACTGGTTGTGGACGTCGTAGCCCGTTTCTGATTCGTAGGCCGTCCGGGCTGCGAACTGCCGACAGAGTCTGCGGCCCTCGCTTCCTCCGTAGCCGTCCTGGGGGAGTGGGGCGCCATCGTTCGAGTACGCCTTCACGATCGTCCCGTCGTTGCGACTCCGCAGAAAGTGGCATCGGATGTCGAGGGTCGCCGTGGCCAGGTTGGTGAAGCGTTGGGCGGCCATCTCGTATGACACGTAGAACCGTTCTTTGAGGTCCTCGATGGACAGATCGCGTCCCTGTTTGGCAGGCTTCAGAAACGCCTGCGCCGATTTCGCCGGGACGAGGATCGCGGCCGCGAAGTACGACGTCTCGACGCGCTGCCACAGCATCTCGAAGGGAGTCTGAGGATCTTCGTGGCCGAGCACCCGGTGCCCGAGGGTCTGGAGGATCGCCTTTCTGGCCTGTCTGGTACGCAACTCGTTCCGTTGGGCAACGTAGATGCGCTGTCGTGACTCGTCCACGATCGAACGGACCGATTTGGGGATGTCGTCGACGGCGCGCACCCGATATCCGAGATGATCTGCAAGTGCGGTCAGGTCCCGGGTGGTGAGCGGACCGGTGTCGTCGATGCCGGCCTCCTCGAGCAGGGCCTCGGCTGCGAGTTCGACGTCTTCGAGCCATCCGTCCGCCTCCGCCAGACGTCGAGCACAGTCGCCGTTCGCCCTCCTGAGATCGTCTGCGGTCGCCGACCCGACCGGTGTGTCGACGGCGGCGACCTCGTAGAGCGCCAAGAGGTGCTCGAGCACGTCGTCGGGCGTCTTGGCGGTCGGCTTCAGGTGGGGGAGCCCGAGCCGGCGATACACCGGATGTTGCTGGGCGCGTTCGAGTCGAATCTCGAGGTCGGAGCGCCGGTCGGGGGCGGCATCTTCGAGTAGTTCGGCGACCGAGACCCCGACCGCCTCGGCGAGGGCGCCGATCTGTCCGAGTTTCACGTCGCGCTTGCCGTTCTCGACGAGGGAGAGATAGGGCGCAGGCCGCCCGATCGCCTCACCCAGATCCTCCAGCGTCATGTTGCGCTGGCGTCGGAAGTGCCGGAGTCGGTGACCGAACACCAACGGATCGAGGGTCATCAGAAGAACACCATTGCTCGCGTAATGCGAAAGATAGTCGGTTCTTGCGGTCCGAAGTCGCCGTGATCCGTTCACAAGCGTGAAACATCGACGGAATGAACATGAAAACTGCATCGATCGAACTGGCCGGACCGAATCTCGACCCCGAGATCCTGAGTGATGACGCCCTCGCCTTCGTGGCAGAGCTCACCCGCACCTTCCGGGACGTACGTCTCGAGCTCCTCGAGGCCCGCGCTGAGCGACAACACGCCCTCGACGCCGGCGGAACGCTCGATTTCGAGCCCGACACCGCCGCCGTGAGGGAATCCGACTGGACCGTCGTGGCTCCGGCTCATGACCTGATCGACCGTCGAGTCGAGATCACCGGGTCGGTGGACGCCAAGATGGTCATCAACGCCCTCAACTCCGGGGCGAACGTCTTCATGGCCGACTTCGAAGACGCCTGCACCCCCACCTGGGAGAACGTGGTCACCGGTCAGCGCAATCTGCTGGAGGCCCAGCATCGCACCCTGACGCTCGAGACCGAGGCGAAGGCGTACGAGTTGGGAGAGGACCTCGCCACGCTCATGGTCCGACCCCGTGGATGGCATCTCGTCGAGAAGCACGCGCTCGTGGACGGCGAGCCGGTGCCTGGGTCCATCTTCGACTTCGGTCTGTACCTGTTCCACGGAGGGCGGGCGGCGATCGAGCGCGGATCCGGCCCGTACTTCTACCTGCCGAAGCTCGAGCATCACCTCGAGGCCCGGCTGTGGAACGACGTCTTCGTCAAGGCTCAGGAGCTCCTCGGTCTCCCGGTCGGGACCATTCGGGCCACGGTCCTGATAGAGACGATCACTGCCGCATTCCAGATGGACGAGATCCTCTACGAGTTGCGGGACCACTCTGCCGGGCTCAATGCCGGGCGCTGGGATTACATCTTCTCGGTGATCAAGAAGTTCCGGAACCGCCCCGAGTTCGTGCTGCCTGATCGGTCTGCGGTCACGATGTCGACACCGTTCATGCACGCATACACGGAGCTTCAGATCGCCACATGCCACCGACGAGGGGCACACGCCATCGGCGGAATGGCAGCATTCATCCCGAATCGCGCCGACTCCGAGGTCACCGAGGCGGCGTTCGCGAAGGTCGGGGACGACAAGAAGCGGGAAGCCGAAGCCGGTTGCGACGGAACCTGGGTGGCGCATCCGGGTCTCGTCGAGGTGGCACGGGCAGAGTTCGATCAGGTGCTCGGTGACCGTCCCAACCAGCTCGAACGCCAACGCGAGGTGGTCATTGCCCCGAACGATCTCCTCGATGTCACCATTCCAGGAGCATCGGTGACCGAGGCCGGGCTGCGCACCAACATCAACGTGGGTATCCGCTACCTCGACTCCTGGCTCTCGGGCGTCGGAGCCGCCGGCATCGACAACCTGATGGAGGATGTCGCCACCGCCGAGATCTCGAGAAGCCAGATCTGGCAATGGGTGAATCACGGGGTCGGAACACCCGAATTGGGCCCGATCGACGCCGACCTGGTCCGGCGAATCACCGCCGAGGAGGTCGAGGGGCTCGACGTCGACCCCCTCGCAGTAGACGTCTTCCTCGACGTCGCCCTCAACCCCGACTTCGTCGAGTTCCTCACCCTCGTGGCCTACGACCACATCGACTGAGACCGACAGACCCAACCGATCACGAAACAGGAGAGACACTCATGGAGAACACCACCTTTGCCCAGCAAGTCGCCGAACTCGAGCACGACTGGAAGACCAATCCGAGATGGCAGGGGATCACACGGACCTACAGCGCAGAGGACGTCGTGCGACTGCGAGGCAGCATGCGTGAGTCGCACACGGTCGCCAAGACCATGTCAGAACGCCTCTGGGAGCTCATGACATCCCGGGAGTACATCAACGCCCTCGGGGCGATGAGCGGTGGCCAGGCGGTGCAGATGGTCAAGGCCGGTCTCGATGCCATCTACCTGTCTGGGTGGCAGGTGGCGGGTGACGCCAACCTGTCCGGACAGGTGTATCCCGACCAGTCGCTCTACCCCGCCAATTCCGCGCCGGCTCTGGTCGAGCGGATCAACAATGCGTTCCGGCGCGCCGATCAGATCGCATGGTCAGAGGGCGACACCGAGGCCCGGAGCTTCGCGCCGATCGTGGCCGACGGCGAGGCGGGTTTCGGCGGGGCGCTGAATGTGTTCGAGCTCACCAAGAGCTTCATCGCCGCCGGCGCCGCCGGCGTCCACTTCGAGGATCAACTCGCATCCGAGAAGAAGTGTGGTCACATGGGTGGCAAGGTGCTCGTCCCGACCAGCCAGCACATTCGCACGTTGACTGCGGCTCGGCTCGCCGCCGACGTCCTCGGCGTCCCGACGATCGTCGTTGCCCGCACCGACGCGAACGCCGCCAACCTGCTCACCTCGGACATCGACCCAAGGGATCGCGATTTCTGCACCGGCGACCGCACCGATGAGGGTTTCTATCGCGTGAATGCCGGCCTCGACCAGGCGATCGCCCGAGGCCTGGCCTACGCGCCGCACGCCGACCTGATCTGGTGCGAGACGTCGACGCCGAGCCTCGAGGAGGCCAAGCGGTTCGCAGACGCCATTCACGCCGAGTTTCCCGGCAAGATGCTGGCGTACAACTGCTCGCCGTCGTTCAACTGGAAACAGCATCTCGACGACGACACGATCGCGAGATTCCAGCGGGAGCTCGGGAAGATGGGACACAAGTTCCAGTTCATCACGCTGGCGGGCTTCCACGCCCTCAATGCCTCGATGTTCGAACTCGCAAGCGGTTATGCCGACGAAGGCATGACCGCGTATGTCAGACTGCAGCAACGCGAGTTCGCCATGGAAGAGGACGGCTACACCGCAACCCGTCACCAGCGAGAGGTCGGCGCCGGCTACTTCGACGAGGTGTCCAACGTGATCTCGGGCGGAACCGCATCGACGCTTGCGTTGGTGGGGAGCACAGAGGAAGAGCAATTCTGAGGAGCGTTTCATGTCCATCGTTCATGTGATCGGCACCGGGACCATCGGTGAACCGCTGATCGGGCTGCTCGCCGATCACCGGGACGACTTCGGCATCGATGAGGTGACGTTTCACAAGCGGACGCCGCTCGCCACCGAGCGGGCCAAGGTGAACGACCTCGTGAGACGTGGTGCGGTCCTGGCGGTCGACGACGACCGCCGGACCGCATTCGAAGATCTCGGCCACGCTCCCAAGTACGGGGCGACCGAGGCGATCGAGCGGGCGACGGTCGTGATCGACTGCACACCGGTCGGCAACAGGATGAAAGAGGAGTTCTACGACCACGCCGAGGGGCCCCTCGGGTTCATGGCCCAGGGCTCCGAGTTCGGTTTCGGCAAGATGTACGCCCGTGGCATCAACGATCGGGTCGTGTCCATCGACGACCGGTTCCTGCACATCGTGTCGTGCAACACCCACAACATCGCCGCCCTCATCAAGACACTGGCGATGGACCCGGACGGGGAATCGCACCTCGAGGACGGCCGTTTCCTGTGCATCCGGCGCGCCAACGACATCAGCCAGAGTTCGGGGTTCGTCGCCAGCCCCACGGTCGAGCCACACAAGGACGACCGGTTCGGAACACACCATGCCAGGGATGCCCATGGTTTGTTCGAGACGATGGACTACGACCTCAACGTGTTCTCGTCCGCACTGAAGCTCAACACCCAGTACATGCACTCGATCCACTTCTCGCTCACTCTCGACCAGGACATCACGGTCGACGAGGCGATCGACCGTCTCAACGCCAACACGAGAGTGGCGGTCACGCTCAAGCGCTCGGCCAACGAGGTGTTCTCTTTCGGTCGGGATCACGGCTACTACGGGCGCATCCTCGCCCAGGCGGTCGTCTCGCTCGACACGCTGGCGGTTCGGGGAGGAAACGAACTGGTCGGGTTCTGCTTCACCCCCCAGGACGGCAACCCGCTGCTCTCGACAGTGGCGGCCACGCTGCGTCTCATCGACGAGGGCTCGATGGAGCGACGCCTCGACGTACTCCGCCCCTACTTGTACACCGAGGTGTGAGAACCCACTCGCCGCGTCTGGGTTTGCGCCCGGGTGGTTCGTCGACCGCCGGATAGGTCACCACCGCTTCACTGGCCAGGCCATCGGGGTCTCGGCTTCCTGGGGCACCGATCGCACGTATGGACTTTCTGCCCTTGCGCGGCCAATCCGCGGATCCAAACAGTGTGCGAAATCAGTCGGCGCCGTCGAACGGCACCGGGAGGAGTCTCGTGAGCACGCCAAGTGGTCCGGCCCCCATGCAGCGGGTTTCCTCATGGTGACTCGCCGGTTTGAGCGCAGGCGTCTTCGAAGTCACGCAGGATTGGGGCTGCTCGCCTCGCTGGCGGCGACCGCGTTGGTCGTGTGGGGAGTGAGCCCGCTCTTCGTGCTCCTGACGGTCTTCACCGTGCTCGCATCGGTGCCGGTGGTTGCGGCGCGCGCCTCGATGTCCCGCGAAAGCCGGAGGGAGTGGACGGCCTGGCTGTTTGCGGACGGAGTGCGCACCGTCGACCGTCGCACGGCCTTGAGACTGTTCGGAGGGTCGGCTCTCTTCGGTGGCACCTATCTCATGGTTCCCCACATGGTCCGCAGCGCCATGGCGCAGGTTCCGCCGGCAGAGCCGGAGCTGCTCCCGCCACGGGCGAGGACCCGGCAATGGACGATGATCATCGACCTGCGACGCTGCGACGGTTGTCAGAGCGTCGGGCTGCCGCCGCAATGCACCACCGCCTGCATCGAGGGCCACTTCACGCCCGAACCCATGCAGTGGATCGAGGTGTACGAAGCCGAACTCCCGGGAGATGGCACTCGTTTCATCCCCACACCCTGTCAGCAGTGCCAGAACCCGCCGTGTGTCAACGTGTGCCCGGTGGCGGCCACATTCTCCACACCGGAGGGGCCGGTGCTCATCGACCAGGACCGCTGTATCGGCTGCCGTATCTGCATGGCTGCCTGTCCGTACGACCGACGGTTCTTCAACTGGGGCGCACCACCGGTCCCCGAGGAAGCATTGCTGGCCGACTACGACCTCGAGCTGCAGGTGCCGGCGCGGAAGGGCACGGTCATGAAGTGCGACTTCTGTCCCGACATGGTGCGGGCGGGAACGCTGCCGTTCTGCATCCAGGGGTGCCCCCACAGGGCGATCTACTACGGAGATCTCGAGGAGGACAACGCCACCAACGGACGCGAGCTGGTTTCGGTGTCACGTTTTCTCGCCAACAACAACGCCTTCCGTCTCAAGGAGGAGCTCGGCTCGCAACCTCGCGTCTACTACATCCCAGGCCATGGTGAAGACGTCGGCCGGGATCCAACGACGACCGGTCACCTCCGGATTCGGTGGCCGTGGTCTCGAGTTGCGGAAGGAAGCGTCACGTGGGAGCGGTGAGCCCCTGGCAGGCGGAGCTGGAAGAGTCGACGCTCGAACCTGCTCGAACCACCAGCCGGAGCTACTACGTCGTTGTCGGCGCATTGCTGGCGGTGATCGCCTGGGCGATCTACGCGTACTACATCCAGCTGCGCGACGGGCTCGTGGTGACCGGGATGCGGGACCGCATCTCCTGGGGTCTCTACATCACGATGTTCGTCTTCTTCATCGGCATCAGTCACGCGGGGACACTCATCTCGGCGATCCTGCGAGTGTCCAACGCCACTTGGCGCACTCCGGTGACCCGCATGGCCGAGTTCATCACCGCGGTCGCCTTGATGACGGGCGCCCTGTTCGTGGTGGTCGACCTGGGCCGTCCTGACCGATTCCTCAACGTGATCGTGTACGGACGATGGCAGTCGCCCATCGTGTGGGACGTGACGGCGGTCACCACGTACCTCTCCGCCAGCCTCCTCTACCTCTACCTGCCGATGATCCCGGACCTGGCGTTCTTCCGTGATCGCCTCACGGGGCAGGTCGCCCGTTGGAAGAGCGGTCTCTACCGAATCCTCGCCATCAAATGGGAGGGGACGGCGGACCAGAAGCGCCAGCTCCACACGTCGATCTCGATCATGATGATCCTCATCATTCCCATCGCGGTTTCGGTTCACACGGTTGTGTCGTGGATCTTTGCGATGACCCTTCGGGAGGCCTGGAACAGCGCCATCTTCGGCTTCTTCTTCGTTGCCGGCGCGATCTTCTCCGGCATTGCCTCCCTCATCATCCTCATGGCGCTCCTGCGCCGCGTGTACCACCTGGAGGCGTACCTCACCCTCAGGCACTTCCGCTACCTCGGGTACCTCCTCGCCGTGATGGCGGGCGTGATGCTCTACGCCAACATCTCCGAGTACGTGACGGCCGGGTTCAAGTTCGAGGAAGGGTCCGAGTTCATCTTCCGGCAGCTGTTCGTGGCCGAGTTCGCCCCCTACTTCTGGTTCTACCTCGTGGGAGGGCTCGTCGTACCGATCGTGCTCATGTTCATTCCACGGATGCGCACGATCGGTGGGATCGTGACGGCTGCGGTCTTCGTGGCGCTTGCGATGTGGGTTGAGCGGTACTTCATCGTCATCACGGGTCTACGGGCCCCGCTCATGCCCTACGAACCGGCCGACTACGCGCCCACGTGGGTGGAGTGGTCGATCACTGCGGGCGGGTTCGCCTTCTTCGCCCTTCTGGTGACCCTCTTCGTGAAGGTCTTTCCGATCATGGCCGTCTACGAGATGGTCGAGGAAGAGGAGCAACGAGCGCAGTTGCAGATCCCTTCGGAGGCGAGGAGTGATCCGAGCGCGGGGGGCGGCGCATGAGAGCGCGCGTCGTGCTCATGACTCTGGTCGTCGTTGCGGTCTGCTTCCCGCATCCGAAGGCCGTCGCCGACCACTGGATTCTCGACGTCTCGGGCCCAGACCAGGCAGCGGCCGGTGAAGAGATCGAGATCACGGTCAGCGTACGGGAGGCCTCCAGCGGCCAACCGATCGAAGGGGCGTCACTCGTGTTCTTCGGGGACGCGTTCTTCGCCGGTGTCACCGGTGAGATCCGCCTGGGCTCCGCCACGACCAACAGCATCGGCGTCGCCACGTTCACCACGGCCTTCACGGTACGAGGAGTCCACAAGGTGCGGGTCGTGGTCGAGGACGAGCCCGACACCGAGGCGGGCACCGTGACGATCGGCGTGGGCATCGGCGCACAGATCGTGGCCACGGAGGTCGGGGTCGAGATCCCGGGGTTGGGATCGTGGGTGGTCACGGCGGTCATCGGCTCGGTCTGGGTCATCATGATCGTCGCCGTGCTGTGGCTGGTCCGGGTGTCCCGATCCGGCAAGACCGAGGAACCGGATCCGGAGCGAGGTCGCTCCCCGCGGTTGCGCCGACCGTTCAACCTCGCCCCGCTGGTGGCGGTGGCGATGATCTCGCTCGCCTTGGGTCTCGTCACCTTGCTGCTCCGGAGCCCCGACACACACCACAATCTCGATCCGACGGGATACGACCGCTCTCCGGTCGCCTACCTCGACGCCGCATACTTCTATCCCGGCCCAGGCCTGACGGGCAGTGCCCTGTCCGGTGACGCCGTGACCGACGGTCGCGCGCTGTTCCTGAAGCTGGGCTGTGCAGGATGTCACGGTCTCAACGCACAGGGCGCAGCTTCTGCTCCGTCACCGGCCTTCGCCACGAGGCCGTGGCTCGAAACGGTCATGCGAACCGGGCTTCCCGGTGGCATGCCCGCATATCCCGACACCGAAGTCTCGGTCGCCGAAATCGACGCCCTGCACGCCTTTCTCATCGACGCTCGGGATGCCATCGCAGGGGAGGAGCGGGTCGAGGCCACGACCACGACCACAGAGGCACCGGACGCATCGTCAACGACGACAACGCCGACGGAGGTCGTGGCTCCGACCTTCGCCGAGGTCG
>CBDTXZ010000001.1:0-60670 GCA_965364515.1 uncultured bacterium | reverse complement strand
GCGGGCTACGACAACGACCTGGCCCATCTGATCGAAGCCGGATCCGACATCTTCCTCACGCCGTCGCTGTACGAACCGTGCGGTCTCAACCCGATGTACAGCCTGGTGTACGGAACACTTCCAGTGGTGCGCCGCGTCGGTGGCCTCGCCGACACGGTCACCGACGTGTCGGAGCCGGATGGGAACGGATTCGTTTTCGAGGAGTTCTCCGAGCATGCCTTCGGAGCTGCCCTCGGGAGGGCACTCGACCTGCACACGCGGCCCGAGGAATGGCGGGCCGTCGTAGACCGGGCGATGGCCGGGACGTTCTCGTGGGAGGAACGCGCAGACGAGTACGTCGCGCTGTATCAGTCGTTGTCGTGAGGTACCACCTCGCCCAGTACAACGTCGCACGGCTCCGAGCACCGCTCGACGATCCCGGTGTGTCCGACTTCGTCACTGCATTGGAACCGATCAACCGGCTGGCCGAGCAATCCCCCGGGTTCGTGTGGCGCCATCAAACCGAGGAAGGTGACTCAACGGCGCTCCGCCCGTACCCGGACGACCGGATGATCATCAACTTCTCGGTGTGGACCGACCCCGACTCGCTGTGGGAATACACCTACAAGTCGGACCACGCCACGGTGTTCAAACGCCGCAGGGAATGGTTCGAGCGCAACGCCGAGCCGCACCTCGTCATGTGGTGGATCCCCGCCGGGCACACCCCCACCATCGAGGAGGCAGACGAGCGGCTGCAGATGCTGCGGGCAAACGGCCCGACACCGGAGGCATTCACGTTCAAACAGCGATTCGATCCGCCCGGCGATACCGGCTGATCAGCGGGCGAACCGGTCGAGAAACGTGACCATCTGCGCCCGCGTCACGGCGTCGCCGGGGTGGAAGAGGCCGTCGGGGTAGCCCGACGTGATGCCCGCCGCCGCCAGCCAGGCGACAGCCTCGGCGAAATACTCGTCACCGACGTCGGCGAACCCTGCAGCACCGGAGGACGGCTCTCCGACCAGGCGATGGAGGAAGACCGCCATCTGTCCACGATCGACCGCCTCCTCCGGCGAGAAGCGGCCGGGGCCGGTCCCCGACGTGATCCCGGTACCGACCAGCCAGGCAACGGCCTCCGAGTAGTACTGCCCGGCCGGGACGTCGGTGAACGTCGACTCCTCTGCGACGTTGGGCGAGCACGAGAGCCTCCAGAGGAACACCGCCAGCTGCGCGCGCGTGACGACGTCGGCGGGTCGAAAGGTGCCGTCGGTGAATCCCGTCGTGATCTGTGACGTCACCGCCCAGGAGACCGGCTCGGTGAAGAACTGTCCGTCCGGCACGTCGGCGAAGCCGGCATCGCCGGTCGTGGCGGAGAAGCAGAAGTCGGCCGGCAGCGGGATCGTGGGCGCAGGAGTCGGCGCACCGGCACCGAACGGAAGCGGTCCCGGTTGGAACCAGGACGTCATCGGCCAGACGTACTCGGTGGCTGGTTGGGCCATCCCCGTCGCGAACCCGGACGCGAGCGAGCTGCCGGTCCACATCCGCCAGTCGGTCTCGCGATTCAGATTGAAGTAGACGAAGCCCAGGGCATTCGGATCGTTCGCCACGAAGGCGAACATCTCGGCCAGCCAGGCGTCTCGGTCTCCGCCAGAAGGTGAGCTTGCCGTCTGTGAGAGCACGAACGGCTTCTCGGGTGCGTAGGTGCGAGCCTCCTCGAACACGCCTCCCATCACCTCGTAGACCGACGACCACCGGTCGAGGGTCGAGCCGAAGTTGTAGGCAGAGAAGCCGATCAGATCGACCACGTCGTCACCGGGGTAATAGTCGACCTGGGTGTGCGGCGGCGTCGACCAGCCATTCGGAGCGAAGACCCATCGGACCTCGGTCTCGTCCATCCCGAGACTCCGAAAGATGTCTCTGATGCGTTTGAAGGCCAGCTTGAAGTTGCCCGGATCCATGCCGTAGGGAACCCAGTCGCCGTTCATCTCCTGAAGAGGGGCGATGAACATCGACCGGCCCCCTCCCCTGTCGAGCCACCGTTTGACGCGATTCGCCCATGCGGTGATCTCGGCGTCGTAGCCGCCCGAGGCGATGGTGAAGGCCGAGACGCTCACCTCGAGGTTGGCGAACGGGGTCGCCTGACCCTGCCATACCTCTTCGAGCAGTTTTTCGGTGTTCAACTCCCAGTTGGAGCCCTCGGACTCGAGCGGATGATGGAAGGTTCCACCAAACGTCATGCGCTTGCCTGCAGCCGCGGCGAAGGCGTCGAAGTCGTCGGACGAGAAGAACTCCGATGAGTACATCCCGGCATACACCGTGCCGGCGGCGTTCTCGGCTGCGGACGCGGGAGTGGCACCGACGGGGATGAGCGAGCTCATCAGAGTCACCGCGATGAGTGAGATGAGACGGGTGCGCATGGGAATCCCTTGGTTGGTCGGTTCCCAGGCCCGCTGTCAGTATGCCATCCGACCTGGCGGGAGCAAGCCGACCGGCGCCCGTCCCGTGATCGGCGATAATGCCCTCTGACGGAGGAGCCGACCTGACCGGACACGACACCGACATCTCACACGATGCATCGCGCCTGACGAGGCTTGCACTGAGACTCGAATACGCAACCGTGGGCTGGAACGTCGGAGAAGCGTTTCTCACCATCGCACTCGGAGCGGTCGCCTCCTCGCTGGCGTTGATCGGATTCGGCACGGTCTCCATCGTGGAGGTGTTCGCTTCGGTGGTGGTCGTGTGGCACCTCCGTCCGTCATCTCACGGCCATGGGGGGCGAACTGCCAGGGCACACCGGCTCGTGGCGATCGCGTTCGCTGTGTTGGCGCTTGCGCTGTTCGCTGTCAGCACTCGCGATCTGGTCGTCGGGCGACGTCCAGACGAGTCACCCTGGGGAATCGCCTATCTCGCCGTCACCGCGGTCGTGATGTTCGGTCTCGCGTTCGCAAAACGGCGAATAGCGACACAGCTGAGGTCGACGCCGCTCGAAGCCGAGGCGACCATGACGTTCCTGGACGGCATCCTCTCAACATCAACGATGCTCGGGCTCCTCTTGAATGCCACGCTCGGCTGGTGGTGGGCCGACCCGGCGGCAGCGCTCGTGGTCAGCTTCGCCGCAGCCAACGAGGCGCGGGAGAACTGGGCCGAAGCGATCGAATCACGAGACGAGCCGTGACATCGGCTCACCAGGTGTCGAGCGGCCTGCCCTCGGCGAACCCCGCCTGAGATTGGATCCCCACGACGGCCCGCTCCCAGAGCTCGGCGATGTTCGAGGCGCCTGCATAGGTGCAGCTCGATCGCACACCGGCCGTGATCTGGTCGAGGATGTCCTCCACACCCGGGAAGTTCGGGTCGAGATACATCTTCGACGCTGAGATGCCCTCCTCGAAGAGAGCCTTCCGGGCGCGATCGAAGTTCGACTCCCCACGCGTTCGACTGACGACCGCCCGAGATGACGCCATCCCGTAGTTCTCCTTGTAGAGACGCCCCGAGGGGTCGCGCACCGCGTCGGCTGCGGACTCGTGGGTGCCGGCGAGCCACGAGCCGATCATGACGCTCGATGCGCCGGCTGCCAGCGCAAGGGCGACGTCGCGGGGATGACGAACTCCCCCGTCCGCCCAGACGTGCCGCCCTCGCTCCCGGGCGGCGTCGGCACATGCGAGCACGGCGGAGAACTGCGGTCTTCCGACCCCGGTCATCATCCTGGTGGTGCACATCGCCCCCGGGCCGACGCCCACCTTGACGATGTCTGCGCCGGCATCGATCAGGTCGATCGTCCCGTCGACCGTGACCACGTTTCCGGCAACGAGCGGATGATCGGGGGCCGATGACCGGGCGGCTCTCACGGCCTCGACCATTCGTCGTTGGTGGCCATGTGCGGTGTCGACCACGATCACGTCGACCCCGGTCTCGACGAGTTGGCGGACTTTCGCCCCGACGTCGCCGTTGATACCGACGGCGGCCGCCACCATCAGCTTCCTGTGGGGGTCGACGGCAGGCTGATAGAGCGCCGAGCGGAGCGCTCCCTTCTCGGTGATGATGCCGTGGAGCCGGCCGCGATCGTCGATGACCGGAGCGAAGTGAACCCGCCGCTGAGAGAGCTCCTCGAACATCTCTTCGACGGACAGCTCGCGGTTGATGGCGATGGGTGATTCGGTCATCACCGTCCCGAGCTGGCTGAACCGGTCGACGCCTTCGGCGTCGCGCTCGGTGAAGATGCCAACGGGCTTGCGATCGTCGTCGACGACGATCACCGCGCGATGCGCCCGCTTGTGAATCAGGTCCAGGGCGGCGTTGACCGTGTCGCTTGCCAGCATCGTGATCGGAGTGTCGACGACACGATCTGCACTCTTGACGTCATTGGTCATGTCGGCGACCGCAGCCGGGCTGATGTCCTGTGGGAAGACTGCGAGCCCGCCCCTTCGAGCAACCGTCTCCGCCATCCTCCTCCCGGCGACCGCGGTCATGTTGGCGACCACGACCGGGATCGTCGTGCCGATCCCCTCGGGCGGAGTGAGGTCGACCGACATGCGTGAGCCCACCTCACTGAAGGTCGGGACCAGGAACACGTCGTTGTAGGTGAGATCGAACTGAGGGGCTCGGTCGTCGAGGAATCGCATGGCCGGATTATTGCAGCGAGCACGGAGCGTCAGCCATCGGCCACTACCAACTCGCGAACAGGAAGCCCTCCCCCAGCACTCCGGTACTGCCGAGACCCTGATAGGTGACGGCGCCGTCGAGGGTGGTGTAGATCAGAAAACGCCCTGACGGGTCATACCCACCGAATGAGCTTCCGGCGTCGACGGGGAACTCGGCAAGAAGCTCACCGGTCTCCGACGAGTAGACGACGCCAACGGTCTCGATCGGCCCGCCGTTGGTGTCATGGCGTGTGAGGAAAGACACCACGTTCCCACTCGCCTGGGCGTCGATCCCGGACAATGTCTGATCGGGGCCGATCCAGTCGATGGGCACTCTCGAAGCGATCGCGAATTCGTCGCCCAACCTGATCCAGGTCACGAGCTCGCCGGTGCTCTCGTCGTACCAGTAGATCGATGCGCCATCGTGGCTCCAGCCGATCGCACCGACCCCGCTGCCATCGTTCTCGAAGAGAGTGACCGCGCCTCCGCCGTCGGGACCCTCGAGCGCATCGACGACCTGGGTGAAGTAGCCGGTGATGATGACCTGATCGGAATCTGCAGCAGGAACCACCCACCAGCCGTGCCAAGGCAGCTCTCCGTGGTCCGGGTCGAGCGCTCCGTCGTCGGGGAGGAACGTGATACGTCCCGCCGCCGGCTCGCAGCACTCGCTGATCAACACGGCGTCGCCTGATGCGGATCGCCAGATCCCATCCACGACGTTGGGAGCGATCTCATCTCCCGACGCCAGAGACGCAGCGTCGGCGCGCCGGCCGAATCGGTGAACGATCGCCCCGGTGGCGGTGTCGACCTCGACTGCCTCGTAGTCGGCGGTGACCGCCATGAACGTGGCGGGCCGCCCGTCACCGAGCGTCGGAGGAAGGACGATGGTCGTCGAGGTCGTCGAGGTCGCCTCACTGGCCGGTGGTTGAGCCGTCGTCGATGACGAGACGACCGTCGTGCTCGGAGCGCTCTGCACCGAATCGGTGACGCTCGTGGGGGGAGTCGTCGGATCTCCCGCCGGACCGCTGCACGCAGCGAGCAGGACCAGGCAGCCGAGCGCCACCGTGCCCCTGTCTCGGATCACTGCGTCCCGTCTGCGATCGCCAGCCGGAGCGCTTCGACTGCTTCGGCGTCGCCCGTGACGGAGAGATCGTCCACCGGCCCTCTCCCCCACAGCCACAGGTCCATCGCCTCGGCCGATCCGCTGACGATGGCGTCGGGGAGTCCGTACTCGGCCCGTCGGGCCCCCGGCAGGTCGAGATACACGGTTCCAGACTCGGGGCCGGTGCCCGACAGGGTTCCGACGGTCATGAGTGTGGGAGTGTCGAAATCTGGCACGTCGACCTCGACCAGCCATTCCGGCTCGTACTTCATCCACGCCGGGAAATCGCCGAGCATCACGTCGATCATCTCGTTGATCCCGTCCACGGCGGTCTGGTGGTGCAGATGCGGTGAGTTGTCCGAGGCGAGCTCCAGGTCTGCGAGATGGATCGCCGCCTCGTGATGCTGGCGCCTGGCGACCCAGCCGACCGTGCCGCCGATCTCCGACCAACTCCAGCAGGGGTCCGCTGGAGCGGCCGCTTCCAGTGCAGCCCCGAGCGCCTGGCGGGACACGTCGAAGAACTCCACCAGGGTCGCATCATCCGGCCTCGACTTCGCCTCGACCCCGCCAGGATCGTCGAGCCGACCCGCCACGATGCTCGCCCAGAAGTGCTGGACCTCGGCGAGGTGAAAGACCAGATCGGCGACGCTCCAGCCGGGACAGCTCGGGACGGCGGCCTCGAGGTCGGCGAATCGAGCCAGTTCGAGGAACCGCGCCGAGTATCGCTCCAGATGATTCACGTGGTCGGCGTACTGCACGCCTAGGACGATACGACGCGAGAGCCTCGCCGGCCGCCTGAAATGCCGGTCATGAGCCGAGCGGCACCGGTGGGTGACCCGGAAAAGAGGCACGGTCGCGTCGGAGCCACAAAAAGAGAGAGGGACCCGTGCGGGTCCCTCTCTCGTGGCTCGTGATCCGGTGTGGATCAGAAGTCCATGCCACCGCCGTGACCGTGGTCGCCGCCACCGCCGACAGGAGCGTCTTCCTTCACTTCGGCGACGAGCGCCTCGGTGGTGAGCAGCAGGGCTGCGATGGAAGCTGCGTTCTGCAGCGTGGAGCGGGTGACCTTGGCCGGGTCGATGACACCGGCTGCCATCAGGTCCTCGTACTTGAGGGTTGCGGCGTTGAAGCCGTTGCTTCCCTCGGCGTTGCGGACCTGCTCGACGACGACGCCACCTTCGACGCCGGCGTTCGTGGCGATCTGACGCAGTGGCTCTTCGAGCGAGCGACGCACGATCGCACGACCGGCCTTCTCGTCATCGGTTCCGCCGCGCAGCTTGTCGATTGCGGGCTGGGCACGGAGAAGCGCAACTCCACCGCCGGGGACGATGCCCTCCTCGACGGCTGCACGGGTCGCCGAGACGGCGTCCTCGATGCGGTGCTTCTTCTCCTTGAGCTCGACCTCGGTGGCCGCGCCGGCCTTGATCACGACGACGCCGCCGGACAGCTTGGCGAGACGCTCCTGGAGCTTCTCACGATCCCAGTCCGAGTCGGTGTTCTCGATCTCACGCTCGATCTGCTTGATGCGAGCCTTGACGTCTGCCTCGGCGCCTGACCCGTCGACGATCGTGGTGTCGTCCTTGGAGATCACGACCTTGCGGGCACGACCGAGCATGTCGGTGGTGACACCGTCGAGCTTCAAGCCGACTTCCTCGCTGATGACCGTTCCACCGGTGAGGATGGCGATGTCCTGGAGCATGGCCTTGCGGCGCTCTCCGAACCCGGGGGCCTTGACGGCTGCCGAGCTGAACGTCCCGCGGATCTTGTTGACCACGAGCGTGGCGAGTGCCTCGCCTTCCACGTCCTCGGCGAGGACCAGGACCGGCTTGCCGGTCTGCATGATCTTCTCGAGCACGGGAAGCATGTCGTTGACCGAACCGATCTTCTGGTTCGCGATGAGGATGTAGGGATCCTCGAGCACTGCTTCCTGTCGATCGGGGTCGGTGATGAAGTACGGGGAGATGTAGCCCTTGTCGAACTGCATGCCCTCGGTGAACTCGAGCTCGAGCCCGAACGTCTGGCCCTCTTCGACCGTGATCACGCCGTCCTTGCCGACCTTGTCGAACGCCTCGGCGATGACCTTGCCGATGGTCGTGTCGTTGTTGGCGGAGATCGATGCGACGTTGGTGATCTCCTCGCTGGTCTCGATGTCACGTGCCAGTTCGGCGAGCGACTTGACGACCGCGTCGACACCGCTCTCGATGCCTCGCTTGAGGTCCATCGGATTGGCACCTGCGGCCACCATGCGGAGTCCCTCGCGGACCATGGCCTGTGCGAGAACGGTGGCGGTGGTGGTTCCGTCTCCGGCCACGTCGTTGGTCTTGTTGGCGACCTCGTAAGCGAGCTTCGCACCCATGTTCTCATAGGCGTCGTCGAGCTCGATCTCCTTGGCGATGGTCACACCGTCGTTGGTGATCGTGGGGGCGCCCCACTTCTTCTCCAGCACCACGTTGCGGCCCTTGGGGCCGAGCGTGACCTTGACCGTGTCGGCGAGCTTGTCTACGCCCGCCTGGAGCCCTTTGCGGGCTTCTTCGTTGAAGCGAAGATCCTTCGCTGTCATGTGAATCTCTCCTCTGTCTCAGTTGACGATCGCGAGCAGGTCGCGGGACGAGAGGACGAGATGATCGCCACCCTCGAGCTTGACCTCGGTCCCGGCGAACTTCGAGTACAGGACGACATCGCCGACCTTGACGTCCATCGGCATGCGATCACCGTCCTCGTCGAGCGCTCCGGGTCCGACGGCGATGACCTCGCCTGTCTGCGGCTTCTCCTTCGCCGTGTCAGGGATCACCAGACCGGACGACGTCCGCATGTCCTGATCCTCATTCGGCTTGACGACCACTCGATCGCCGAGAGGCTGAAGCTTCATGTAGCTCCTCCTACGTAGGTTCTGCGTGCAATCGAAAACCGGGACCTCGATCCCGGCTCGATTGGCACTCTCACTTTTCGAGTGCTAGCCATCAATTTAGCAGTCGATCCCGTCGAGTGCCAAGTCCCCTGTTCTGCACCAAGGTCCGAAGGGGACGTTGTCGGGTGGCCTTCGGCACTGGTCAGTTCGGAGGGCCTCGGCCATCGTGATGCGATGACCGTTGACATCGAGCGCCATCCCTTCCCGGCCGAACGACGCATCGTCCTGGGCGGGCTCAAGTCGGGCAAACGGATGGCCGTGATGACCGCCCTCGTACAAGTCGACGTCACCGATGCCTGGAGGCGGCTGCGCCAAGAATCGCTGTCTCCCACTGCATTCGTGCTCGCCTGCGTCGGTCGAGCCGTGTCGACCCATCCCGAGGTTCATGCCTATCGAGGGTGGGCGGGCAAGCTGGTGCTCCACCGTCACGTCGACATCGCCACGATCGTCGAAGTCGAGACCGAGGCCGGTTTCTTCCCACTCGCCCATCCGATTCGCCGAGCCGACGAGCGTTCTGTGGCCGACATCTCCGAGGAGCTCACCGCCATCCAGCACGATCCGACACGCGGTGGCAGCGGTCGTCTGTTGCAACGTTGGGGCTCCAGGGCGGGCCGCCTGCCAGGGATGATCGGGCTCATGTACCTGACGGCGCAACACTCGACCGGCGCCCGGCGTCGGATCGGCACGGTGACCGTCTCCTCGGTCGGCATGATGATGGGCGGGAACGGCTATGCCATCGGCACACCGACCGTCTCCACCCTCACGGTGGTCATCGGCGGCGCCGGCGACCGCCCGTGGGTCGTCGATGGCGAACTGACCGTCCGAACCATCCTGGACATCTCGGTGCAGATCGACCACCGAATCGTCGACGGCGCCCCGGCAGCTCGCTTCGGCGCCACACTCCGCCAACTCCTCGAGCATCCCGATCTGATCACGTGGTGAGCCGCCTCACGCCCCACGCAACACGCCCCACGCTCAATCGCTAGGCCGCATCGGCTTGTGCAGTTCGCAGAGCGGGAGGCGGGCTCTACAGGCTCCGGCCAGGGTCGACGACGGCATCCCACGAGGAGATGACGTTCTTGTCGAGCCAGTGGACGGCCGCGGCACCGATCATTGCGCCGTTGTCGGTGCACAGGGCAGGTGTGGGCAGATAGAGCTCGATGCCACGTTCGGCGCACTGCTCGGAGAGCTTCTGGCGAAGGCGGCGGTTCGCCAGAACCCCGCCGCCTCCACCGACCACCTTCACGCCGGTGTCCTCGACTGCGTTCAACGTCTTGGCGACGAGCACATCCACGATCGCCTCCTGGAGCGAGGCGGCGACATCGGCAAGCGGGGCGAGATCGCCAGACGCCTCTGCCTTCTCGATATACGTCATCACCGACGTCTTGAGACCGGAGAACGAGAAGTGATGGCGGCGTTCAGGCATGGCTCGGGGGAAGGCGATCGCGGCGGGATCGCCACCGTCGGAGGCCCCGTCGATCGCCGGACCACCGGGGAAGCCGAGGCCCATCACACGTGCAAGCTTGTCGAATGCCTCGCCGGCGGCGTCGTCGATGGTCGAGCCGAGCACCTCGTAATCGCCCCAATCCTTGACATGGACGATCTGGCTGTGACCACCCGAGGCGAGCAGCACGATCGCCGGCGGGCGGTATTCGGGGTGCTGGAGGATCGGGGCGAACAGGTGGCCCTCCATGTGGTCGATGCCGACGAACGGAAGCTGACGCGCCCACGCCGTCGCCTTGGCGAAGGAGTGGCCCACGAGGAGAGCTCCAACCAGACCGGGACCATCGGTTGCAGCGACCGCGTCCAGATCAGCGGGATGGACTCCGGCCTGCTGGAGTGCTCGATGGGTGAGGCCTCGAATCGCCTCGACGTGGGCCCGGGAGGCCACCTCGGGGACGACTCCGCCGAAACGGGCGTGGAGATCGATCTGCGAGGACAGCACATTCGACAGCACCTCGGTGCCGCGTACGACCGCAACGGCGGTCTCGTCACAACTGGTCTCGAACGCGAGGATCGTCGGCGAGATCATGGGAGTGCCGCCGCGATCTCGGTCATCCGGGCCGCGAACTCGGGCCCGTCGATGTCGTGTACCCACATGATCATGGCGTCCTCGTCCTGGTAGTACTTCTTGCGGACACCGACCGGCGCCATGCCGAATCGGCGGTAGAGCCGCTGGGCGGGCTCATTCGATGCTCTGACCTCGAGGGTCATCGATGTGGCTCCTCGCTCGATCGCCTCGGCGGCGAGTCCGAGCATGAGCCGGGTCCCGAGTTTGTCGTCCCTTCGCTCGGGGTGCACGACGACGGTGGTGACGTGGGCCTCGGAGCCCACCACCATCAATCCCGCATAGCCCAGGACGGACTCGATGTCCTCGATGACCAGATACGTGCGGGACGGCTGGCGCAGCTCCTCGACGAAGATGTGGGCATTCCACGGCTGCGAATACGCCTTCTCCTCGAGCACGGTCACGAGCTCGATGTCGGCTTCCTGCATTCGCCGGATGGTGAGGCTCGTCACAGCGCTCATTCCCCCTCCATCCGCGCCCACGGCCCCTGATCGTCGATGATCGACCAGTTGATCGAAACGTCCGGGTCACGGAGATACATCGGACGCACCTCGTCGGGGTGCATCGTCGAGTCCGACAGCAGTTGCCCGGCCGCCGCCTCGGCGAGGGTCCCCGCGCTCGGGTAGCGGGGCCGACCGATCTTGACCCGATGCATGCCGGTGAGCAGCTCTTCGGGGAGACTCTGGGCGTCACCCACCAACAAGACGTCCTCGGGCTCCGAATCGAGCAGCGCGCGGACCTCGGCTGCGGTCATGATCTCGGGCCGTCCGTCCTTCACCACGCCTCCGGGGACGGGGTTGTACCAAGCGGCTGCGTACTCGCCGCGCCTGACGTCGACGATCGCCAGGATCCTGCGTCTGCCGGTGGCGGCGCGGAGGGCTATGGCGTCGAGCGAGGTCGCCGGCACGAGCGGCGCACCGATGGCGGCAGCGATCGCCTGCGCAGTCGAGAGGCCCACCCGGATCCCGGTGTAGAGGCCGGGACCGACGTCGACGACGACTGCGTCGATGTCCATCGGGGTCCATCCGGCCTGGTCGAAGCAGAAGTCGATTGCAGGCACCAGGAACGCCGAGTGCCCGCGGGCGTCGATTCGACTCGCAGAAGCAACCACCTGGCGGTCCTCCGTGAGCGCAACCGACGACGCGGGTGTGGATGTGGTCATGCACAGAACCCGCATCAGGCCTCGATCTCATTGAGTTGGCGGGTCGTCCACGAACCCGCCGGGCGGAGACGGATCGTCCGGGACTCGTCGTCGTTGCGTGTCAAGTCGACCTCCAGTCGGTCTTTCGGAAGTGCTGCGGCGACGGCGCCACCCCACTCGATCACGACGACCCCTTCTTCGGAACTCTCGATGGCGGCGAGATCCTCGAATTCTCCGATGGAACCGAGGCGATACGCATCGACGTGGAAAAAGGGCAGGAACCCAGAGCGGTAGGTTCGCATGAGGACGAACGTCGGGCTGGTGACCGGTTCGTCCACCCCGAGGCCATCGGCGAGTCCGCCGGCAAAGGCCGTCTTCCCGGCACCGAGACTCCCGTTCAGCACGATCACGTCACCGGGGCGGCACAGCGCAGCGAGGCGACGGGCAGCGGCGCGGGTATCGGCATCGGTTGGACAGTGAAGTTCGATCACCGGTGGTCCTCGATCGTCGACCTACAGATTAGGCCCGCTCCGAGCGGTCCCTGCCCTCGCCACGACCAGACCGTGTGCTGATCGCTCGGTCTCAACCCCGGGCCGCACCCGTCCGCACGGCATCTTCGATCGCCCTGCCGACGGCTTCGAACGCGGCCTCCGAGGCGATGTCGACCGCATACTCGCCACTGACCGTTCCGCAGGAGACCGCAAAGCAGGCGTCTCCGTCGTAGCGGGTGTGAGAAGGTCGCAGGCACACCGAATAGGCGTCCTGGCCGCGCACCGCGAGCCTGGTCAGCTCGCTCCGTCCCATTGCCACGTTGGTCGCGACCACGGCCAGGGTGGTGTTCTGCCCTGTCTCTGGGAAGAGGGCCGGAGGGCCCGGCACCGGATCGCCGCCGGTCAGGGCCTCGCCTTCGAGGCTGAATGCGTCACCGACGGCGTTCACCACTGCGATCGCGCCCACCACCACATCGCCGGCTCGGACCGAAGCGGTACCGATGCCGCCTGGCTGCATGTGCTCGAATCCCCGCCATTTGGCGACGGTGGCCCCTGCGCCGGCCCCCACCGCTCCGGTCGGGACATCGTGGTCGGTGGCAGCCCGGTAGGCCATTGCCCCTTCGGCGGCACCGGGACGGAAGCTCGCTCCTCCGAGATCGAAGATCACGGCGGCGGGGACGATCGGAACGCGGCCCACAGGAGTGATGTGACCGCGCCCGTCGTCGAGCAGCGCTGCCATGACCCCGTCCGCGGTCGCCAGTCCGAAGGCGCTTCCCCCCGACAGTGCGATCGCCTGCGCCTGCTCCACCCGCATTCCCGGCTGGAGGAGGGCTGTCTCACGAGATCCAGGCGCTGCGCCTCGCACTTCCACGGTGACCGTGTTGGGCTCCGGGAGCACGACGACGGTGCACCCGGTTGGCTGAGAGTCATGTGTCCAGTGTCCAACCGAGATACCGGAGACGTCTGTGATCGAGCCAGGCATCCGTCGAGGGTATCGGCGATCAGCGGTGATGGTGCCTGGGGAGCCGATCTCCGATTCCGCACACGATCTCCCAGCTGATCGTGTCGGTGCGTTCGGCCCATTCGTCTGCGGTGATCTCCTCGTTGCCCTGTCGCCCGATCAACACCACCTCGTCGCCGACGGCAACGTCGTCGCTGCCGCAGTCGACGACGATCTGGTCCATCGTCACGGTCCCGGCGAACGGGCGCCGGCGCCCGCCGATGAGAACCGAGCCG
Source organism: uncultured bacterium (assembly GCA_965364515.1). GTDB lineage: Bacteria > Actinomycetota > Acidimicrobiia > Spongiisociales > ZC4RG35 > JAHEDH01. The sequence continues at coordinate 47,111 of CBDTXZ010000001.1, read as the reverse complement.
CCGCGCTGGCTCAGCAGCCTCGGGACTCCGTCGGCGTACCCGATCGGCACCGTGGCCACGGTCGAATCCTCCTGAAGCGGCCGTCGCCGACCATACGAAGGCCGAGCCCCGGCCTCGAGCTTCTGAGTGAAGGACACCCGCGACACGACACGCATGGCAGGTCGGAGGTCGGCGGTGGCCCGGGCCGGATCCGGGTGCAGGCCGTAGAGCCCGAGGCCCACTCTTGCCATCGCCGACTCGTGTGGCAGGTAGAGGGCACCGGCCGTGTTGGGCAGGTGCACGATTCCAGGATCGATCCCGGCTGCGGAGATCTCTGCAACCACCGACGAGAGCCGGTCCCACTGAAGATGCGAGAAGGATTCGTCCTCCTCCGCCACGGCGAAGTGCGACCACACACCTCCGAGCTCGAGACGCGGCGCTCTGGAGATCTGCTCGGCGAGCGCAACCGCCCGATCCGGGGATGTGCCGACGCGGTGCATCCCGGTGTCCACGAGGAGATGGACTCGGGTCGATCGCGGGACCGCACCCGAGAGCGCGTCGACGAACTCCGGGCGATAGACGCTGGGGATGAGATCCCATCGGGTGATCTCAGCTGCGTCGTCGAGTGGCGGTTCGGAGAGCAGCAGTATCGGCGCTTCGATCCCGGCCTCTCGAAGGCGCGCCGCCTCCTCCACCATGGCGACCGCGAGCCACGATGCTCCGGCATCGAGCGCGGCTTCTGCGACGGGCACGTCGCCGTGGCCGTATGCGTTGGCCTTGACGACGGCGATGAGACCGGCCGGTGCGATCTTCTCGAGGAACACCTCGACGTTGTGCGCCACCGCCGACAGGTCGATCTCGACCTGTGACGGTCTCACGTCGTGACCCGGGCGTAGCGGGCGACGTGGTCGACGAGCACATCGGCGGTGACGGTTCGTCTCCCGGCGAGGTCGGCGGCGGCGACACCGTGCCAGTAGGCGCCGGCAACAGCCCCATCGAAGTCGGACGAGCCCCGAGCGATCGCTGATGCGATCATGCCGACGAGCACATCGCCCGAGCCGATCGTTGCGAGCTCAGGCCCGTTGCTCGTGACCACCGCCGGCACGGCTCGGCCGCAGACGAACGTCGGATTGCCTTTCAGGACCACGACGGCGGCTGCCCGCTCGGCCAGCTCGCTCGCCGACTCCCACGAGGCCGGCCCGCCGGTCAATCGCTCGAGCTCGCCTGCGTGGGGGGTGAGCACCGTCGGTCCATTCCGGCTCGCGATCGCGGCCCCGGTGTGAGGCGTGAGAGCATCGGCGTCCAGCACCAGGGTTCCGGCCGTGTCCACCACTCGCCGCCAGACGGTCTCGTCCTGGCCCATTCCAGGTCCTGCAACCACAACGTCGAAGCGAGACGGGAGGTCACGCTGCGAATATGTGAGAATCTCGGGAGCGAGAATCGAGGCCGTCTCCATCAGATCGTCCGGCACGGCGAGACCGACGGCCGATGCCCCGAACCTGAGGGCGGCCTTCGCGGCCATGACGGGGGCACCGATCATCCCTCGGGAGCCACCTACGACGAGAACCGAGCCCGCCGACCACTTGTGAGCGGTTCGGGACCTCGCCGGGAGAAGTGCGTCGGCCTCTGTGACGACCTCCATCAGAGGGTCCCCACCCTCGAGCCCGATGTCCGCAACCGTCACTCGACCGCACAGGTCGGGGCCGCTGCCGAGGAGGTGGCCCGGAGAGAGTGCGTGAAATGCCACCGTCACGTCGGCGCGGAACGTCCGCTCCGGGGCCTCCCCTGTGTCGGGGTCGAGCCCTGAGGGCACGTGGGCGGCCACGATGGGCACGTCGAGATCCATCCACTGCTGTACTTCTCGCGGTAGTTCGCCGCGGATCCCACTCCCGAAGAGGGCATCGATCACCACGTCAGGCGATGCCGCAGCGTCGAGCGAAGAGACCTCGACCCCGGCAGCCAGCGCCTCGTGCCGAGCGCGGAACGCGACTTCGGTCTTCGGCTCGGTCAGGGGATGCACGGTGACGAGGCATCCTCTGCCGGCCAGGCGAGCTGCTGCGACCCAGCCGTCGCCGCCGTTGTTTCCCGGGCCGGTGAGTACCGACACCCGCCGGCCGTACCCGGCTCCCAGCTCGATTGCGGCAGTCGCAACCGCCCACCCTGCATGTTCCATGAGTGCGTCGATGCGGTCGGCGGCCTCGCGATCGAGCCGTCCGGACTCGGCGGTTGTGAGTACGGGAAGCATCTCAGCGGATGGTAGGGCCGACCGTGGCGGGCATCGGCTTCACCGAGCCGCCGGAGCTGCGCTCCAAAACCAAACGGGGGACCCCTCTCGAGGGTCCCCCGTGGCGCCTCATGCTCCCGCGAGCGTGGATGGATTGCCGTCCTGGCGGCAGACGTGCTGTCGGTCGTCAGTCGAGATCGAAGCGATCGAGCTCCATCACCTTCGACCACGCCGCCACGAAGTCGTTGACGAGCTTCTCCTCCGCCTCGTCGGTTGCGTACACCTCGGCCAGTGCTCGCAGTTCGGAGTTCGAGCCGAACACGAGATCGACCCGGGTTCCGGTCCAACGAACCTCGCCGGTGCGACGATCGCGACCTTCGAAGGTCTCCTCCGCCTCGGACGTCGGCTTCCACTCGGTCCCCATGTCCAGCAGGTTCACGAAGAAGTCGTTGGACAGCGTGCCAGGACGATCGGTGAACACACCATGGGCGGCATCGCCCACGTTGGCGCCGAGCACCCGCATACCCCCGACCAGAGCGGTCATCTCCGGAGCGGAGAGATTCAACATGAACGCCTTGTCGACGAGCATGTGCTCGGGCTGCATTGGGGCGCCCTTCTGGAGGTAGTTGCGGAACCCGTCGGCCTTCGGTTCGAGATACTGGAAGGAGTCGACGTCGGTCTGCTCCTGGCTCGCATCGGTGCGGCCTGGCGCGAACGGCACGGCCACGTCATAGCCCGCCTTCTTTGCGGCCGCCTCGACGGCTGCGCCTCCCCCAAGCACGATGAGATCGGCCAGCGAGACCTTCTTGTCACCGGTCTGCGAGTCGTTGAACTCGGTCTGGATGGACTCGAGCTTCTGGATCACCGGCGCGACACCTGCCGTGAGATTGACGTCCCATTCGGCCTGTGGCGACAGTCGGATCCGAGCACCGTTGGCGCCACCGCGCTTGTCGGTGTCCCGGTACGTCGATGCCGATGCCCATGCGGTGGACACCAACTGACGAATCGAGAGACCCGAGTCGAGGATGGCCGCCTTGAGCGAGGCAACGTCGGCGTCGTCGATCAGTTCGTGGTCGACCGCCGGAACCGGATCCTGCCAGAGCAGTTCCTCGTCGGGGACCCATGGCCCGAGGTAGCGGGCGACCGGCCCCATGTCACGATGCAGCAGCTTGAACCATGCTCGGGCGAAGGCATCTGCGAACTGGTCAGGGTTCTCGTGGAACCGCTTCGAGATCTCGAGATACACCGGGTCCTTGATCATCGAGAGGTCGGTGGTGGCCATCATCACCGGGACCTTCTGCGACGGGTCGTGCGCCTTCGGCACCATGGCGTCCTCTTCGGGATCCACCGGGTGCCACTGGTAGGCGCCGGCCGGGCTCTTGCCGAGCTCCCAGTCGTACTTGAACAGGAGGTCGAAGTAGCCGTTGTCCCACTCGATCGGATTGGCCGTCCATGCACCCTCGAGACCGGAGGTGATGGTGTCGTCGCCCATGCCGGTGCCGAAGCTGGACGTCCAGCCCAGGCCCTGCTCGGCGAGACCGGCGCCCTCGGGCTCGGGACCGGCGTACTCGTCGGGGTCAGCCGCTCCATGGGTCTTGCCGAAGGTGTGACCACCTGCGATGAGGGCAACCGTTTCCTCGTCGTTCATGGCCATACGGCCGAACGTCTCTCGGATGTCGTGGGCGGCGGCGACCGGATCGGGGTTGCCGTTCGGCCCCTCTGGATTCACGTAGATGAGCCCCATCTGCACCGCGCCGAGTGGCTTCTCGAGCTCTCGGTCTCCGGTGTAGCGCTCGTCGCCGAGCCAGGTGGTCTCGGGTCCCCAGTACACGTCTTCTTCGGGTGCCCAGATGTCCTCTCGACCACCGCCGAATCCGAATGTCTCGAAGCCCATGGTCTCCATGGCTCGGTTGCCTGCGAACACCAGCAGGTCCGCCCAGGAGATCTTGCGCCCGTACTTCTGCTTGACGGGCCAGAGGAGGCGGCGGGCCTTGTCGAGGTTGGCGTTGTCTGGCCAGCTGTTGAGCGGCGCGAACCGCTGGGCGCCGGTCCCACCACCGCCGCGACCGTCCTCGACCCGGTAGGTGCCGGCGGCGTGCCAGGTCATCCTGATGAAAAAGGGCCCGTAGTGGCCGTAATCGGCGGGCCACCACTCTTTCGAGTCGGTCATCACGGCATCGACGTCGGCGGCGAGTTGATCGAAATCGAGGCTCTTGAACTCCGAGGCGTAGTCGAAGTCTTCTCCCATCGGATCGGCTCCAGGGTGATTCTGACGCAGGATCCGCATGTTGAGCTGGTGTGGCCACCAGTGCTGGTTGGCGGTCCCGCCGACCCGCTGGTGGTCGGTGTGCATGACCGGGCACTTCGCCTGATCCGGCTCGTCACTCGTGGTGGTCGTTCCGTGGTCGTTGGGCTGTTCGGCGCTCATCCTTTTCCTCCGTTGCTCATGTTTCTGAAGCTATCTCATCTGAAGCCGGGTTGGGTGTGGTTGTTCGACACTCCGGGCACCGCCCCCAGTAGATGACCTCCGCCTCGTCGATCTCGAAGCCAGCATCATCGGCTGCGGTCAGGCACGGCGCCGATCCGTGGGCGCACTCGACATCGACGATCCGGCCGCACGCCCGACACACCAGGTGGTGGTGGTTGTCTCCGACGGCGGGCTCGAACCGGGCGGGTGACCGTGCCGGCTGGATCCGGCGGAGCAGGCCCTTGTCGCCGAGCACTCCAAGTGCGTCGTACACGGCCTGACGCGAGACGGCGCCGATCTCGTTGCGGACGGCCACGGCCACTTCGTCGGCCGTGCCGTGCTGCATCTGCTCGACTGCACGGAGCACGGCGAGGCGCTGAGCGGTGACTTGCAGTCCGTTGCTACGGAGCAGCTCTGCGGGGTCTGCCTGAGGCTTCGGGGTCATCACACCCGATCATGGTGCGCATTCTGGACTCTGTCAAGAATTGTGACCCGTCCGTAATTGATGGAATCGGAGTGTGAGCTACGCCAGGACCCGGGTCACGGTCGCTGCGAGCTCCGCTGCGTAGAGATCGGCGCGCTCCTGGCTGGGCGCTTCGACCATCACCCTCACCAGGGGCTCGGTCCCGGACGGGCGGATCAGCACCCGACCGTCACCCTGCAACTCGTCCTCGACTTGCTTGACGTGATCCCAGAGAGGCTTTGCATCGTCGAGGCCGGCCTTGTTCGCAACCGCGACGTTGGTGAGCACCTGCGGGTATGCGACCATTGCCTCTGCGGCGAGCTCTACGAGCGGTTTGCCCGTCCCCGCCATCACTTCGAGGAGCCGGACCGCCGTCAGGAGACCGTCACCGGTCCGACCACGATCGGCGAAGATGATGTGACCCGACTGTTCACCGCCGAGGATCGCCTTGTTGGCGTTCATCGCCTCCACCACGTAGCGATCTCCGACCTTCGTCTCGATCAGCTCGATGCCGGCTTCCCGCATCGCCCGTTTGAACCCGAAGTTCGACATGATCGTGGAAACGACCAGGTTGTTCTTCAGGCGGTCTGCGCGCTTCCAGTGCAATGCGACGATCGCCATGATCCGATCGCCATCCACGATCCCACCGGCTTCGTCCACCGCAATCAACCTGTCGGCGTCTCCGTCGAAGGCGAACCCGACACGTCCCGACACCATCGAGGCGAGGAAACCGGGATGGGTCGCACCGCAGCCGTCGTTGATGTTCATCCCATCCGGCGTCGCACCGAGGATCTCGACCGTGGCCTTGAGACGATCGAACAGCATGGGCGCCGCCTGGAACGACGCGCCGTTGGCACAGTCGATCACCAGCTCGGTTCCCTGGAAGCTGTAGTCGGCACCGGCGGCGAGCGCTCCGACGTAGACGTCGAGAGCGTCGGCCTTGACGAACCGCGTGCCGACCATGGGCCCATACGGCACACGCCGAGCCTGCGGCTTGCGCATGCGGGCTTCGATCTTGTCCTCTTGGCTGTCGGTCAGCTTCGTGCCGAACTTGCTGAGAAGCTTGATGCCGTTGTCGGGAGCCGGGTTGTGTGAGGCACTGATCACGACCCCCATCTCGGCCGACGTCTCAGCCGTCAGATGGCTGATCCCACCGGAGGGGAGCGTGCCGACGTCGATCGTGTCGATCCCTGCGGAATGAAAACCGGCCTGAATGGCGGCGGAGAGCATCTCGCCGGAGCGACGGGTGTCCCGACCGATCAGCACGGGCCCCTCGCGAAGCGTCAAACCCGCAGCCCGCCCCATGTCGAGGGCGAACTGCGGGTCCAATTCGAGATTGGCGACACCCCGCACCCCGTCGGTGCCGAAGAGTCGTCCCGGCCGCGCGAGCAGGGGGTGTTCGGCCAATCGGATCAGCGCTTGGTGTACTGCGGTGCCCGCCGGGCCTTGCGGAGACCGTACTTCTTGCGCTCCACCCTGCGGGCGTCACGCGTGAGCATTCCGGCCTTCTTGAGCGCCGGTCGGAGCTCGGGATCGAGCTCGATGAGAGCACGAGCGATGCCGAGCCGGAGTGCATCGGCCTGTCCCGTGGTGCCGCCGCCTTCGAGGGTGGCGGAGATGTTGTACCGACCGCTGCTCTCGGTGATCTGCAGGGGCTCCATCACCCGCATGCGTGCGGCCATCGTCGGGAAGTAGGCCTCGAGCTTCTTCCCGTTGAGGGTCATCTCGCCGCTGCCGTCGTGGAAGCGCACGCGCGCAACGGACGACTTGCGGCGGCCGACGGTCTGAACCAGTGGCTTGGTCATGAGGCATCAACCTTTCGGATGTCGAACTCGAGCGGCTGAGGCTGCTGGGCGGCGTGAGGATGATCCGGACCGGCGTACACCTTGAGCTTCTTGCCCATGGCGCGCCCGAGACGGTTCTTCGGCAGCATGCCCTTGACGGCCCGCTCGATGATGGCTTCCGGCCGGCGCTTCAGAAGCGCCTCGAAGGTCTCTTCTTTGATTCCTCCGGGGAAGCCCGAGTGGCGGTAGTAGATCTTCTCTGCGCTCTTGCCAGACGACACGGCGACCTTGTCGGCGTTCACGACGATGACGAAGTCACCGCCGTTCGTGTTCGGGGCGAAGGTCGGCTTGTGCTTGCCGCGGATGATCTGTGCGATCTCCGAGGCGAGCCGACCGAGCGGCAGGTCGGAAGCGTCGACGACCCACCAGGCAGCGGTGACGTCTGACGGCTTCGGCGAATACGTCTTGTTGTTGGTCATGAAAGTCCTCAGCGGCGCAGTGCCGCACTTCGTTGGCTGGTGACCGGGGTGGCGTGGGAAAGCTCCCGGTCGGGAGCGCCCGTCATGGTACGCCAAGCCGAGCCACGGCGCCAATTCGATCCCCGAAGCAACGCGGGACGAATGACCATCAGGCTCGGTTCACGGCGTAGACCGATCGAGGCCGCCTCAAGTTTTCCATGACACCCGTCGAATACACACCCCATGCGGCGTCTTGAACACCGACACAACCTCAAGGAGTACCCATGAAGTCACGATTCGGGATCGCAACCGCCCTCGCGGTGGTGACTGCCCTGTTCCTCACAGCAACCGCATCGGCCAGCGAGCCACTCGAGGACGGTGCGTACTCGGTCGTCCTCCCCGACGGCGAGACCGCCATCACCTTCACGATCTCCAACGACGGGGACACCGTCGAGGTGGGCGAGCTGCCAACGGGCTTCACGGAGGACGAGACCTCCGAGGGCACGACGAAGATCTCCAACACCGACAACTCCGTGACCGTCGAGATCCAGACGGGCGATGACGGCAAGATCGAGGTTCACGGATCGGCGTTCGCCGGCTCCGACACCGTGATCGCCACCCTGCCCAATGTCGGGCTGGTCGTGGTCTCGCTCGACGGCGAGATCATCGAACTGCCAGGCGACTTCAAAGTCGAAGACGAGGATTCGGAAGGCGACGAGCTCGAGATTCGCATCTCGGACGGACAACGCACCTTCGAGATCGAGATAGACCTCGAAGACGGATCCGTCGAGATCGAGCGGCAGGACGATGACTCCTCCAGTGACGACTCCTCGAGTGATGACTCCGACTCTGACGACGACGACTCGTCCGCCGAGTCGACCGAGGACACGGTTCTCGACGACTCGCGATCCGACGACGAGGAGTCGGACGACGACGACTCATCCGCCGACGTGACAGAGTCGACCGTGGACACCACACCGGATCCTGTTGATGTGGCCGACGACGACGACTCATCCGATGACGAGGACGACGACTCGGACGATGACTCGGACGACGAGGCCCCCGCCCAACGTTCGAACGACGACGATTCGGACGACGACGACTCATCCGACTGAACGTGGGAGACTGTCTGGGGTGCGGTGAGTCCGCACCCCAGACGCCACGACCCGGGAGCCTTTCCCAATCGCATCACGAACCAGCGACCAGGATCTCGCTACGAGAATCGGCTCGGGCGAGCCCATGGCGTTCACCGAGCTCTATGAGCTGATGGCTGAACGCCTCTTCCGGTTCGCCCATCGGATGCTGCACGATCGCGGGGCTGCCGAGGACGCCGTACAGCACTCGTTTCTCGAGCTCGTGCGCGCCGCACCCCGGCTGGACGCCGACCGGTCACTCGAAGCGTGGCTCTTCAAGAGCGTTCGGTTCACCTGCCTCGACGAGATCAGGCGTCGTTCTCGAAGACCGGAGATACCCAGCGACCAACTGCCCGAAGCCGGACACGACGACGACCTCCGGCTGATCGATCCTGAGCTGGAAGCCGCCCTCTCGACTCTCACCCCCGAGCAGCAAGAGGTGCTCCACCTCAAACACGTGGAGGGATACGACGGTGCCGAGATCGCCGAGATCGTGGACTCGAACCGAACCGCGGTGTACGCAATGGCCGCCCGAGCCGAAGCCAGACTGAGAAAACTGTTGACCCCCGTCGAATCCAGCTTCGACCCGGCGTCTTCATCCAAGAGGGCAAGATGAACGACGAGCTACTGACACAACGCCTGCGTGCGGCATCCGAGACCATCGAGATGTCCGAACACGCTCAGGCCCGCCATCTCGAGGCAATCGCCGCCGCGCTGTCCGGCGACAACGTGACCCCGCTGCCGTCCACTGCCATGAACCGTCGCCGGCGCTTCGTCGCCTCGATCGTCGCCGCCGCCGTGATCGCCCCGGCCGGCCTGGCCGCAGCATCAGAGGACTCGGTGCCGGGCGACGCCCTCTATGGCGTGAAGCAGGTCTCCGAGCGGGTGCTCGTGCTGTTCGACTCCGACGTGATCGCTCGCCACCGGATCGAAGAACTCGAGGCCCTGGAAAGCCGGGGAGAAGCGACCTCGGATCTCTATGAGCTCGCCGTGAGCGCGTTGACGGAGCTGGATGAGGACCATTCGCTCTGGCAGCGACTCGAGGCATCCCCTCGCTTCGTTGCCGAAGCGGTCGGAGAAGACGATCCGTTCGCCGACGACGACCGATCCATCGACGACACTCCTCGCCCACCAACGACGATCGATGTGACGCTTCCCGACGGATCGACAGCGGTCGTTTCCGTGGAAGATGGTCGAATCACCGAGGTCGAGACACCCACGGGATGGGCGGTCGTCGAGATCGACGGCGACGAGGTCACCGTGCGCAGCGCCCGCCACGAAGTCGAACTCGAGTTGCTCGACAATGGCGAACTCCGCTCGACGGTCATCGACGACTTCGGCTCGATCGGCGATGACTCGGAGTCCGACGACGCACTGCTCGACGACACCTCGAGAGACGTCGTGACGAATCCCGGTGGATCCGACTCCCACGACGAAGCGGACACAGACGACCTCGGCGACGATGCCGACGATGAGCCCGAGGACGACGACTCGACCGACGACTGAGCCGGTTGGTCAGTGGAACGTGACCTGCCACAGCACGAGTCCGAGCGGCGGAGCGATCTGCGGACAAGCGTTGCGGTCCCTGGCCTGAAGTATCCCTGGGACTGCGTCCGCGGCGACTCGCCCCTTGCCGACCTCGACGCACAGCCCGGTGATCGAGCGCACCATCTGCTGACAGAACGCCCTGGCAGAAACTGCCAGGTGGCATTCGTCGTCGACTCGGGACCACCGAGCACTCAAGACAGTCCGAACCGACGTGCGGTTCGGCGCCCTGCGACAGAAGGACGCAAAGTCGTGTTCGCCCACGAGATGTTCGGCAGCCAGATTCATCGCATCGAGATCGAGGTCGTATGGATGGTGCCAGGTCACATACCGGCGGAGCGGATCGGGAGTCTCAGACGTGAGGACCCGATAGCGATAGGCCCTCATCGTCGCCGAGAACCGGGCACTGAAGTCATCGGGAACGATCATCGCGTCGGTTGCCACGATCTCGGGACCGAGCATCGCAGTGATCGATCGCTGGATTCTCCTCGTGTCGACCGAGGATTCGGAGGCGAAGCTGATCACCTGCTGACGAGCGTGGACTCCGGCGTCGGTTCGACCGGCGCAGACGCTTTCGATCGCATGTCCGAAGACCGTCGTGAGCGCCCGCTCGACCTCGCCCTGCACCGTGCGGACGTCACGGTTCTTGGCGTAGCCGTGGAAGTAGGTGCCGTCGTAGGAGAGATCGACCCGATAGGTCGGCATCAGCCCAGGGCTGAGAAGAATGCGAACGGGAACCGCAGGATCGTCTGGATGATGAAGAGGATCGCGGCACCCAGAATCACGCCGATGATGCCATCTCGAAGTTTCATGTCCATCGCCTGAGCGGTCCCGACGCCGGCGGCGGCGAAGTACCAGAGCGAGCCGACTGCAGCTGCGATCGCCGAGAACTCGAGTGCTGCGCCGAGGATCATCGGGAGGTACGCGATGCCGTGGACGCGCATGATCGCCTGGGTCTGTTCGAAGCGCCGCCAGTAGTCCCCTTCCGGCTTGAAGATCCGAGAGGCGGCGAACCAGGTTGCGACCGCCAGGAAGAGCCAGCCGGCGACATTGGAGATGACGACGTTCAGTGCGGCGGTCAGGAAGCTCGCGGCCCCGAACCCCTGGCCGATGAACCGGCCTGCAAAGACCGTGAGCGAGACGACGGCCACCAGCACAACGGCATCGGCCGTCGCATTGCCGTCCCAGCGGACATCGTCGAAAACGCTCTTGTCGAATCGGGCAGCTCTGAGCGCACGTTGAAAAATGGGTCCCATCAGTGGGGTCGGAGAGTACCAGCCGAGTCGCGGGCGCTGAGCACCCGGGCAGGCCGCGCGATGCTCTCCTCCATGGCCAGGCATTCGACGAACGACGCCCACTTGACATCGTTGGACTCGTCGCTCGGAACCAGTCTCTCCGTGCGAGCGACGAACCCCTGGCGCACGTCCAGATGGAGGTGCTCGGGCTGTTCCCCGCCCGCCGGGAAGGTGTGCACGTCGACGTCGACGATGCCGAGCGGGATCAGATCCGACAGGCCCGTCTCCTCGGCGACCTCCCTGCGCGAGGCAGCCTCCATGTCGAGGTCATCGGGTTCGACATGACCGCCCGGTTGCAGCCAGCGTTCGAGCTTGCGATGGAGCACGAGGGCGAGTGCAGGTTCGGTCGGGTGCACGACGAACGCCGACGCCGTGATGTGCCCGGGTTCGTACTCGTACCGGTCGAACGCCGATCGCTGCTCGGATGCAAGCCGGCGGATCCGCTGCAGATGGCGCATCTCGACCGCCGTCGATGGGACGTATGAGTCCAGCGCGGCCACCAGCCGGCGGTGGATCGGAGTCATCGGCGACGCAGGCGGACCCGTTCCACTTCGTGATCCGAGCCCTTTTCGAGGATGAGCGTCGCCCGGTCACGCGTGTGGAGGATGTTCTCGTAGAGATTGACCTCGTTGATCTCCTTCCAGATGCGGTGCGCTTCCAACCTGGCGTCCGCATCGGAGAGATCGGCATATCGGTGGAAGTAGGCATCCGGTTGTTGGAAAGCGGTGTCCCGGAGCGTCAGGAACCGGTCGATGTACCAGGTCTCGATGTCGGACGGGTCGGCGTCGACATAGATGGAGAAGTCGAAGTAGTCCGAGACGAAGGATCCGGGGCCTCCACCCTGGAGGACATTGAGACCTTCGAGGATCACGATGTCGGGCTGATCGATCACCCGCCGTCGGTCTGGGACCACGTCGTACGCCTGGTGTGAGTAGATCGGGGCCTCGAGCGGCGTCTCTCCACTCTTCAGCGACTCGACGAATCGCAGCAGGCCCCGACGGTCGAACGATTCGGGAAAGCCCTTGCGGTCCATGATGCCGCGCTCCTCGAGCACGGCATTCGGATAGAGGAAGCCATCGGTGGTCACGAGGTCGACGCCGGGATGATCGGGCCACGTCTTCAGCAACTCTTGAAGGATCCTGGCGATCGTGGACTTGCCCACTGCGACCGATCCGGCGATCGCGATCACATACGGCACTCGTTCGGATGGTTTTCCGAGAAACGTGTCGGTGACCGTGAACAGCTGCTGGGAGGCGCGCACGTAGAGGTTGAGCAGTCGTGAGAGCGGCAGATACACCGCCTCCACCTCGGGAACGGACAGCTCGACGTTGATGCCCTTGATCCGATCGACGTCCTCCTCGGTGAGGGTCATCGGCGTGGCAGCGCGCAGGCTCGCCCATTCGTCACGGGCGAAGTCGAGGTAGGGGGTTCCGTTGCCGTTCACGCCCGAAACGCTAGCGGCGAGCCCGGCCACCACCTCCGCCAGCTCGGGTGCCACGGCGCTCGATCTACTGCCCACGCCCACGCGACGGTAGGCCGATAGCTGGAACACGCGAGTCAGTGCTGCTGCACCGGGGACGCAACGAGAGACCTCTGTCGTGCGGGACACAGCAGAGCGTCAGGGACGCTCCCCGAGGAAGCCCATGATCTCCTCGCGAGACATGGCCTCACCTTGCGCCCACTGTGCCTCGAACACATCCGCGCTCAGTGCCTGGCGCACTTCCTCGGTGACCCGATCGAGGTGGGGTGCGAGGTCCCACGGGACCGGAACCCCGCGAGCCGATTCGGCGTGCGTGGCCCCGATGGCAACGGCCGCTCGGGCGGGGCGCCCCAGACGGAGAGCTGCCGTCGCGCGGGCGACGAGCATGACCTGGCCTGCTGCACCTGGCCCGTGGAGGCCGTCCGAGGTCGCGAGAACGTCACGAATGGCGTCATTCATACGTTCGACGCCGGAGGTGTCTCCAGATTCGAGCTCGGCTAGCGCTGCGCCGACCTGCAAATGGGCAGCGAAATCGTCGAGGCCCGCTTCCCGGGCCCCATCGATTGCGGTCCGCCGATGCGACAGGGAGGCCTTCAGATCGCCTGCGAAGAACTCGTACCGGGACCGCTGCCAGGAGAGTCTCTGGTGCCCGATTGCATCCTCCGCGTCCCGGGCGGCGGCCTCCGCCTCGTCGAACAACGCTCGGACCTCCTCAGGATCCGCTCTCGGGTCGACGTGATGAGCGAGATTGCCGAGACAGGCAGCGATCATTGGGCGGTGGTTCGCCCGCCGCGCGATCTCCAGCGCCCGGAAGACGAGCGGGCGGAAGTGCTCGTTGCGCTCGCCACCCTCGCCCCGGTAGAGCTTGACGACCGCGAGGTTCAGCAGGGCGGCTGCGTATTCGAACAGCCAGGCTGCATCGCTGGGCGCCTCATCGTTGCGTTCGAAGATCGAGATCGCCTCCTCGGCAAGACGCACTGCGCGGTCGGTGTCGGGCCCTCTACCGAGCATGAAGGCCAGCCGATGCAGTCGGACGGCTCGCTCGATCTCGTTGGCAGTGTCTCCGGCGACCTCCAGCGCCCGCTCGTACCACATGACGGGCTCCGACCAACGGCCGAAGTCGGAGAAACGCCCGAAGCCGGTGGCAAGATCGAGGGCGGTCGCTCCCTCTCCGGCCTCCAATGCCCATGTCAAGGCCTGGCGGAGATTGTCCCGCTCGATCTGCATCTGCCGGAGGACAGTGGGGCCCTCCGGCCCCCATCGCAGTTCGGCCGCTTCTGCCAGGAGATGGCGGAAGTGCTCTGCGTGCCGCCGGCGGAAGATGTCGACGTCGCCAGCCGCCTCGAGCCGCGCGCTGGCGTACTGGCGAATGGTCTCCAGCAGATGGAAACGCTCGATCTCGCCCTCGTCGGCGGCCACGAGCGACTTGTCGACAAGCGCGGAGAGCAATTCGAGCACATCGAGTACGTCGAGGTCGTCGTCTGCGGCGACCGCCGCCACGGACTCGACCGTGAAGCCGCCGCTGAAGACCGACAGCTTCCTGAACAACTGTTGTTCTGCCTCGTCGAGCAGGCGGTGGGACCATTCGATGGCCGCCTCGAGCGTTCGCTGACGCGGCACGGCAGTGCGGGAGCCACCCGTCAGGAGACGAAAGCTCTCGTCGAGAAGGCCGGCGACTCGTTCAGGGGAGAAGGAGCGCAGGCGGGCTGCAGCCAGCTCGAGCGCGAGAGGAATGCCATCGAGACGCCGGCAGATCTCTGCGAGGGCCTCCTCGTGGCCCTGGGCTCGGAAGCCGGGTTTTGCCTGCCGGGCTCGTTCAACGAGGAGCCGAACGGCATCGCTCTCCTCCCAGACCCGCGGTTCCCGTGGAAGGCTCATGGAACGCAGCCCGAGCGCCGCCTCGCCTGGGACGCCGAGCAGCTCTCTGCTCGTTGCCAACACTCGGCTCTCTGGGGACACGGAGAGTATGGCGGCCGCAGCATCCGCTGATGCATCGATGAGGTGTTCGCAGTTGTCGACGATCAGCAGCACCGTGCGACTCCTCACGTACTCGAGGAATGCGTCCCGCGGATCCATGTCGGTCTGGGGAACTCCGAGGGCATCGAGGAACGCCGAATCCACACCCTCCGGCTCAGACACCGGAGCGAGGGCAACGAGCCATGTGCCGTCCGGATACTCGGGGGCGAGATCGGCTGCTGCTTGCAGCGCAACTCTGGTCTTTCCTACGCCGCCGACTCCGGTGATTGTCACCATGCGTCCGGCACCGAGGAGGTCCATCACCTGTTCGAGCTCCTCGGTCCGCCCGACGAACGACGTCAGCTGAGCGGGAAGGTTGTTTGGAGCGTCGGTGAGCGTGCTGATCGGGGGGAACTCGGATGGCAGGCCCGGTCCTCCCAGCTGGTGGATCCGCTCTGGGCGACCGAGGTCGCGGAGGCGGTGGTCGCCAAGATCGGTGAGGTCGAATTCGTCGGAATCGGCGAGACGCGCTGCAACTCCGGACACGAGGATCTGCCCACCATGGGCGGCCGACATGATGCGAGCGGCTCGATTGACAGTCGGACCGAAGAAGTCATCGGCCCGCTCCTCCGCCTCCCCTGAGTGGATGCCGATCCGGACGCGGAGCCGACCGACGCCCGGGTGCTCGTCTGCCAGGAGCCGGCGTTGGATGTCGGCGGCGGCGTTGAAAGCGTCGCTAGCCGACTCGAAGGCAGCAGCGACGCCATCGCCCATGTGGCTGAAGACTCTGCCTCGGTTGACCTCTACGGCTCGCGCGATCAAACGGTCGTGCTCAACCAGGGCCGAGCGCATCGCCACCTCGTGCTCCTCCCACAAGCGGCTCGACCCTTGGATGTCGGTGAACAGGAATGTTGTGATCGCCACGACCGCGAGGGTAGAAGACATCGCAGGTTTCCTCCTTCCCGCTTCTGATCATCCACATGAAACGTCACACCAGGGACCAGCGGTGCGGCGGTGCCACGAGGGTCGGCGTTTGGCGGCACAAGACGAACAACGAGTGAAGCCCGGGTTGGAACCCGGGCTTCACTGCGTGGTGCGTGCTGCGTGTGGCGTGCAGCGAATCGTTCAGACCAGCTCTATGACCGCCATCTCGGCACCGTCACCTCGGCGGGGGCCGAGTTTGACGATGCGGGTGTAGCCGCCGGGACGGTCGACGTACTCGGGCGCAACCTCATCGAACAGCTTGGTCACGACCTCGTTGTCGGTGATCGTGCGAAGCACCACGCGGCGCGAGTGCAGGTCGCCTTTACCGGCTTTGGTGATGATCTTCTCGGCCAGCGGCCGAACGGCCTTCGCCTTGGCGAGGGTGGTCTCGACCTTGCCCTCGGCGATGAGCGAGGTCGTCAGGTTGGCGAGGATCTTGCGCTCGTTCTGGGGGGAACTCCCCAGACGCGCTCCCTTGCGTGGACGTGGCATCAGTTCCCTCCGTCGGCCAAGGAGAGACCGAGCTCATCGAGCTTGGCGGTCACCTCTTCGAGGCTCTTCTGTCCGAAGTTCGTGATGTTGAGGAGGTCGTCGGCAGTGCGCTGGACGAGCTCACCCACCGTCTTCACCTGGGCACGCCGCAGGCAGTTCCTCGGGCGTTCCGAGAGATCGAGCGCTTCGATCGGCAGATCGAGATCGGGAGAGCTGGAGCTCTCGGTCTGAACCTCGCCGAGCTCCAGACCGACGCCTTCACCCATGTCTGCGAACAGGCTCATGAGCTCGGCGAGGGTCTTGCCGGACGACGACACAGCTTCGCTCGGGCTGAGCGCGCCGTTGGTCTCTACATCGAGCACGAGCCGGTCGAAGTTGGTGATGTCCCCGACCTGGGTGTTCTCCACCTGGTAGGCGACCTTGCGCACCGGCGAATAGATCGCATCGACCGGGATGACCCCGATCGCCCCGTTCGGGGTGGCGGAGGCCGCGGTGCGATATCCGACACCGGGACCGACCGTCAGCTCCATCTCCAGCCGGCCGCTGGCCGACAGCGTGGCGATCAGCTGGTCTGGATTGACGATCTCGACGCCGGCCGGGACCTTGATGTCACCTGCGGTGACCTCACCGGCTCCCTTGGCGGAGAGGTAGAGCGTCTGGGTGTCGACGCCATCCATGCGGATGACGACCTGCTTGACGTTGAGAATGATGTCGACCACGTCCTCGACGACGCCGGGGACGGTGGTGAACTCATGCTGGATTCCCTCGATCTGGATCGAGGTGACGGCAGCGCCGGGGATGCGGGACAGCAGGGTACGGCGCAGCGTGTTGCCGAGCGTGTACCCGAATCCCGGCTCGAGCGGTTCGACGATGAACTTCGAGCGGTTGTCCGAGAGCTGCTCTTCTTCGATTTGTGGACGTTGGACGATCAACACGATGTGGTGCTCCTTTTCGGAGAAGACGGGTTACTTGGAGTAGAGCTCGACGATCAACTGCTCGTTGATGGCAGTGTCGATCTGGTCCCGCCGGGGCAGGTCACGGATCTCCACCTTGCGTGCATCGTGATCGACGCTCATCCAGTCCGGGACCGGATGCGAGAGCGACTCGATCGAATGCTGGATCGCAACGAGGTCTTTCGACTTCTCCTTGACGGTCACCACGTCGTTGGCACGAACCCGGTACGACGGGATGTCGACCTTCTTGCCGTTGACTTCGAAGTGACCATGGTTGACGAGCTGGCGGGCTTGTGGCCGGGTCGCGGCGAGACCGGAGCGCCACACCACGTTGTCGAGTCGGGACTCGAGCAGGCGCAGCAGATTGTCACCGGTGATGCCGGGCTGGCGGTCGGAGAGCTCGTAGTACCGGCGGAACTGCTTTTCGAGCACGCCGTACATGGTGCGGAGCTTCTGCTTCTCACGAAGCTGGATCAGATAGTCCGACTCGCGAATTCGGCCACGACCGTGTTCGCCTGGCGGATACGGCCTGGTGTCGACCGGGCACTTCTTCGACTGACAGAGCGGAGTGCGGGCACGCCGGCACGCCTTGTGACGAGGTCCTGTGTAACGAGCCATGTTCAGCCCCTCCGACGTTTCTTGAGACGAACACCGTTGTGGGCCGTCGGGGTGATGTCCTTGACACCGGTCACTTCCATCCCCATGTTCTGGAGCGTGCGGACTGCGGTGTCACGACCCGAACCGGTGCCGGAGACGATGACGTCGAGCTTGCGGATGCCGTGTTCCCCTGCGCGCCGTGCTGCCTCTTCGGCTGCGACCTGCGCGGCATAAGGGGTCGACTTGCGCGAGCCCTTGAATCCCACCGAACCGCCTGAGGTCCACACGACGGTGTTCCCTGCCTGGTCGGTGATGTTGATGATCGTGTTGTTGAACGAGGCCTTGATGTGCGCCTGCCCGTGAGCGATGTTCTTTCGCTCGCGACGGCGGACGCGCTTGGCTCCCTGTGCTGGTTTTGCTTGGGCCATTGGCTATCCCTACTTCCCGACCTTCTTCTTCCCTGCGATCGCCGCGCGCTTGCCTTTGCGCTGTCTGGCGTTCGTGTGCGTGCGCTGGCCGCGCACGGGGAGGCCACGTCGGTGTCGGATGCCCTGATAGGACCCGATCTCGATCTTGCGTCGGATGTTCTGCTGAACCTCGCGACGCAGGTCGCCTTCGACCGTGTAGCTGTTGTCGATGTACCGCCGGATCTTGGCGGTCTCGTCGTCGGTCAGATCACGGACTTTCGTGTCGCGATCCAAACCGAGCGCATCGCAGATGTGCTGAGAGCGGGTGCGCCCGATGCCGTAGATGTAGGTGAGGCCGATTTCGATCCGCTTGTCTCGTGGGAGGTCTACTCCTGAGATACGAGCCATGTCAGCCCTGCCTCTGCTTGTGTCGAGGGTTCTCGCAGATCACCCAGACCCGGCCACGCCGGCGGATGATGCGACACTTCTCGCACATCTTCTTGGTGGAAGGACGAACCTTCATGTGTTTCTCCTTGTCGGCCGGGTTTCCCGCGACCGCCGCCATGTCGACTACGTGTCATTCTCGGTCTCCAGTGTTGGCCCGGCGGTAGGCTCGCCCACACCACGACCGGCGCACGATGGCGACGGAACAGGGATCTGGGTCGGTGGACCACGTCCGCACATGCGCGGACGACCGGAGACCGGACCGTCATGATACGACAGGCCGGTGAGATCGCGCAAACCCGCATGCGATGCGTGTACCGGTCGCCGTCGCGTGAGCTCAGGGACCGCCTCCGACTCGTCCGGCGACGCCGGCCCGCCGGGTCAGCTGTGCACCGGCTGCGACGTCTCCATGTAGCGGGGAACCGACATCTCGAATCGGGTGCAGCCATCGAAACGGGCATAGGACAGATCGCCGCCCATCATGCGTGTCAGTTGACGCGCGACCGAGAGGCCCAGACCGACCGAACCCGGTTGCGTCGGCTCGGAATGAGCCCGTTCGTAGGGCTGGAAGATCGCCTCGATCCGATCGTCGGGTACTCCCTCGCCGTCGTCGACCACCGTCACGACGACGAGATCGTCCCGCGTTCCCAACTCGATGTGGATGTTCCCACCGCCGTACCGGCGGGCGTTCGTGAGCAGGTTCCTGAGAACCTGGCGAAAGCGCACGCCGTCGGCATGGGCGTCGGGGGCATCACCGACGATCGGCAACGGATCGCTTCCCGCGAAGGCCAACGAGGGGGATGTGAGCGCCGTCACGGTCGCCATGACGTCGAGCCGCTCTGGCCGGACGGCCAACGTGCCGATGTCGGCTCGCGCCGCCACCAGCAGGTCCTCGATGATGTGTGACAGCTCGGTTGCCTGATCGGAGATCAAGTGGATGAACTCGGCCACGTCTTCTTTCGAGAACATGCTCAGATTCCGATCGAGCTCCTGAGAGAGCCCGACCACTGCCGTCAGCGGAGTTCTCAGTTCGTGGCTGATCGAAGCGATGAAGCGATCCTTCGACTCGACCATCTCTTCGAGACGCTCTTTCAGTTCGGTCACCGCCGCCAGTGACGTCTCGAGCATGCCGTTGTCGAGTGCGACGCTCACCTGCTTGGCGACGCTCTCGAGCAGACGGGCGTCACCCAGGTCGAACACGCTGACGTCCCCCATGCGATCGGCTGCAAGCAGGTAGCCGTGGATCTGCTCGCCGCCCACGATCGGAACGACGATCAGATCCTTGCGAACCGGCGGTGACGCCGTCACCGCAGAGCTTCCCTCCCGCCCCATGAAGGTCACCGCCTCACCGATCACCTGCTGCCACCACGACACCAGTTCGGGACGGATGATGGTCGGGATCATCGCAGTCGACTTCTCTTCGTCGTCGTAGGTGCGCAGGGCGTGTGATTCCTTCGCAGCGACGATGATCTCCACCCAGGTTGCGTCGACGAGCTGTCTGGCGCTGGCGGCCGCAGCGGCCATCGCATCCTCGACCATGGGGGCGGTGTGGATGGATTCGGTGACACGGTGCATCGACTGCAGCCGCTCGGTCTGGTTTCTCTGCTCGGCATGACTCCGATAAGCCAGATACATGATGCCCGGCGGTACCGCACCGATCCAGACCGCCCAAGGAGCGACCACAGACAACACGACGATCAGATAGCCGAGCGTCCCGGAGAGCAAGGTCCCGAAGAGTCCGAGGCTCACGGTCTCGAACACGTCCCTCGGGGTCATCTTGCCCCCGGTCAAGAGGATGACCAGGACGATCGAGGTCTCGGACACCACCAGAGCCGAGCCGACCGCGGCCAACGACGCAACGATCCCTCGCGGGTCGAGTGGCCCGAGATCACCCAAGATCGTGCGGAACACCAGGACGGCGACGCCGGCGTTCAATGCGTATTGGGCGAGGTTGAAGGCCATCTTCAGCGGGGTCTGACGCCGACTGAACACGAGGGCAGCCGCCGACCCGATGACGACACCCGCCAGGATCACTCCTGGACTCGCCGCGAAGAGCGCAACCACCAGCGCGATCTCGCCCATCGAGAACGAGTGTGCGTCCTTCCGGTACTCGAGGTGGATGACGAGTGACTCGGCAGCGAAGACCAGCAGGGCGACAAACCACCAGGAGAGCTGATAGTCGACTGAGCTCGGGACGACCGGCACGGCGATCCACACGACGGGCGTCAATGCGGCCAGGATCCCAGAGAACAGCCAGCCCGATATCACCGGATCGCGGCGCCTCGTGGGTCTCGTCTCGAGAGAAGTCGCTGTCATCGATTGATCCTGTCGACCCGTGGCCCTGCAAATGAAGCAACCGGGGTCGGAAACGGTTGCTTCTCGAACATGCCTCCTTCGGCAGGATTCGGCGAAAACCTTTGGGCTATCTCAGACAAGTGCCGTGTGTCTAGTCCGATCGTGCGGTGTCGAAACGACACGACACGGACGCAAGGACACCTCGCACCGAACAGGTGTTCTATACACTCGAGGCATGTCGGGCACACCGATCCTCCACTGCGATCTGGACGCCTTCTACGCATCCGTCGAACAGATCCTCGATCCGACGCTCGCCGGTCGACCCGTCCTGGTCGGCGGCGGAGTGGTCGTGGCAGCCTCATACGAGGCTCGGGCCTTCGGGATCTCCGCCCCGATGAACGTACGCCGTGCCCTCGAGCGCTGCCCGGATGCAGTGGTGGTGTCAGGCTCGTTCAGCGAGTACAGCGACTACTCCGATCGTGTGATGGCGATCCTCAGGGACTTCACGCCGCTGCTCGAGCAGATCTCGATCGACGAGGCGTTTCTCGACGTGTCCGGATCGACCCACCTGCTCGGCACACCGGCGGAGATCGCCAGAGAAATCCGCCACCGGGTGCGTGTCGACACCGGACTGCCGATCTCCATCGGGGTCGCATCTTCCAAGTTCCTCGCCAAGGTCGCATCCGCCGCGGCGAAGCCGGACGGGCTGCTGGTGGTGAATCCAGACGACGAGATCCCCTGGCTGCACTCCCTCCCGGTCAGGGCCATCTGGGGTGTGGGACCCGTGACAGAGCGCAAACTCGGAGAACGCGGTGTCGCCACCGTCGGGGAGCTGGCAGCGACGCCGGTGGAGACACTGTCTCGATGGCTCGGCCCCGGAGCCGGCCACCATCTACACGCTCTCGCCTGGAATCGCGACCCTCGTCCGGTTCAGACGACGCGAAGAGCGAAGTCGATCGGAGCTCAGTCGGCACTGGGACGGGGCCTCACCGATCCAGAGGAGCTGAGTGGTGTGCTCCTCCACCTCGCCGACCGGGTCGGGTCGCGAATGCGCAAGAAGAACAAGGTCGGCAAGACTTTCACGCTCAGGGTCCGCTTCGACGACATGACGTCCGCCACTCGAGCCCTGACGTTCGATGCACCCCTCAACACCACTGCGGCAATCCACCGGGCTGCCATGTCCCTCCTGGACGATGCCAGGGGCGACCACGACGGACCGCTCACGCTGGTCGGAATCAGCATGTCGAAGCTCGCCGACGAGGGCGCCGTCCAGATGGAGCTGGCACTCGACAACGGCGACGTTGCGCACGCCGGCTCGGCCGCCGCCGACCACCAGGCCGAGATCGACCGCCAGATCGATCGAGCACGCGCACGCTTCGGACGAGACGTCGTCGGACGAGCCTCCGATCTGCTCAACAAGGACGGCCGCCGCGTCGACGACGGCTTCCGCAAACTCGCCGAGAAGGACTGAACGCTCTGCTCCCCGGGTTCCCCGTCTTCGTGCCAGGGGTGCTGTCGGCTTTCAGCTCTCAGCTGTCAGCTGACCGATCGCCGACGACTGATAGCTGACAGCACTGCCGTTGCGTGGATTCCAACGCGTCACGCACGCCCATCGTCCGGACGCCGGTCGATGAGAGCCACGAGATCCCAGTGGGGAAGGGTGAGGAAGCGGGGACGTCGGTGAATGCGGCACCACCGTCGACCACGGCCCCGTTCCCGAAGACCCGAGAGAGGAAGGCCGCCATCTGCCCACGTGTCACCGGCCGGTCCGGGCAGAAACGTGACTGGTCGCAGCCTCGAGTGATGCCGCGGTCGGCAAGCCAGGCGATCGCTGCGCCGTGCGGTCCGTTTTGATTCACGTCGGCGCAGCGGCCGGCGGATTCGGCGGGCGACCCATCGACCTCGGGTGCTCGACCGACCGTGCGCTCGAGGAAGCTCGAGTCGGCCACGTTCCCTGCGCATCGTCCGTGCACCGACAGGTTTGAGTGGTCGGTGACGGAATCTGCCATCGTGTGCGGAATGCGGCAATGCGATATGCGCAATGCGCACGCACAGGCGATGCAGACGAGCGGGCCGCGCCGACCGAAACGCACAGCGCAGGGCGCATACCGCAGAGCGGGGTTGCTCAGCCGATCGGGATGGGTGGTTCGACACCTTCAGGGAGCGTCGTCACGATCACACCGTTCTTGCGGGTGATGGCGATCGTGTGCTCCCAGTGGGCCGAGAGCTGACCGTCGGCGGTGCGGACGGTCCAGTTGTCGTCGTCGACTGTCGAAGAAGCAGTACCCAGGTTGAACATCGGCTCGATGCAGATGGCCATCCCCTTGCGCAGCTTCATGCCCTTGCCCCGACTGCCGTAGTTCGGGATCTGCGGCTCCTCGTGCATCGCTCGACCAATGCCATGCCCCACATACTCCCGCACCACGCCGTAGTCCTCGCGGCGCCCCACCGCCTCGACGGCGGCACCGATGTCCCCGACTCGGGCACCATGCTTGACCTCGGCGATCCCTGCCCACATGCCTTCTTCGGTGACATCGATGAGACGTTGCGCCTGTGGTGACACGTCACCGACGCCCATCGTGAAGGCGGCATCGCCGTGCAGCCCCTCGAAGATCGCCCCGACGTCGATTGCGATGACGTCGCCTGAACGAAGCGTGTAATCGGTGGGTATGCCATGGACGATGACGTCGTTGGGCGAGGCGCAGATCGACGCCGGATACGTGCCCTGATAGTGCAGGAACGACGGCTCGCACCCTCGATCCCGGATGATCTTCTCGGCGATCTCATCGAGTCGCTTGAGTGTGACACCGACCTTGGTGGCATTCCGGATCTCGGCGTGCACCTCGGCAACGACGCGCCCAGCCACGATCATCTTCTCGAACTCCGACTCCGACTTGATGGTGATCATGGGCGGGACTCCGTCCCGCAGCTGACGGCTGTCGGCTGTCGGCTGTCGGCTTCTTCCCTCGCGCGGTGTAGAGCTGATGGCTGATAGCTGATAGCTGACAGCACACTTACTCCAGAGACGCCAGAACCCGCGCCGTGATGTCCTCGATGGTGCCGGACGCGTCGATGTGCGTGACGATGTCGCGCGATTCGTAGAGCTCGATGAGCGGTTCCGTCTGCTCGCGATAGACCTCGAGCCTGGTGCGGATCGTCTCCTCGGTGTCGTCCGCTCGGCCACGATCGAGCATGCGCTGTACGACTTGCTCCTCATCGACCTCGAACAGCACCACCCGGTCCAGACCGTCCTCTCCGAGAAAATCGTCGAGGGCAGCGGCCTGCGCGGTGGTCCTGGGAAACCCGTCGAGGATGTAACCGTTCTGCGCATCCGGCTCGGAGATCCGACCCTGGAGCATCTCGATCACGATCTCATCCGACACATACCCGCCCGACTCCATGATCGAATTCACCCGCCTGCCCAGATCGGTGTTCGGATCGAGCGCACGGAACATGTCGCCGGTGGAGACGTGGGCGATGTCGAGCGCGTTCGCCACGCGTTCGGCCTGTGTTCCCTTTCCCGCTCCAGGGGGTCCAACGAAGAGGAGTCTCATGCCGCTGCACTCCCGCAGCACGCAGCACGCAGCACGCAGCACGCTTGGCGTGAGGCGTGACGCGTGGGGCGTGACGCGTTCATGTGAGGATCCCCTCGTAGTTGCGCATGGTCAGCTGGGATTCGATCTGCTTCATGGTCTCGAGCGCGACGCCCACGACGATGAGGATCGAGACACCCGAGAAGCTGATCGCAATGCCCCACACGAGACCGGCGATCGCGGGAAGGACGGAGATGATGGCCAGGAAGAGCGACCCCGGCAGCGTGATCCGGCTGAGCGTGTTCTGCAGGTACTGCTGGGTCTGACGCCCCGGACGGATGCCGGGGATGAACCCACCCTGCCGCTGGATCATCTCGGCCTGGCGAACCGGGTCGAACTGGATGGCGGTGTAGAAGTACGTGAAGAAGATGATCAGGAAGAACAGCGCGATCACGTACCAGATCGAGGTACCGCCGCCTCCAGCGCCGAGGTTGGTGTCGACCCACGTGCGCATCTGCTGGATGAAGCGGCCGTCCGACGGGATCGCCGTCACGATCAGAGCGGGGAACAGCAGGATCGATGTGGCGAAGATCACGGGGATGACACCGGCCGTGTTGACCTTGATCGGGATGTAGGTCGACTGACCTCCCATGACACGCCGGCCTCGGACCCGCTTGGCGAACTGGACGGGGATCCGCCGCTGCGCCTGGTCCATGTAGATGATCGCGACGATCATCAGCACGAAGATCAGCATGATCGTGATGAATCGGCCCCACAGCTCTGCAGCTGCGGTCTGTCCCCAGATCTGACCGAACACGAACGGGAACTGGCTGATGATCGAGATGAAGATGAGCAGCGACATGCCGTTCCCGACGCCGCGCTGGGTGATCAGCTCGCCGAGCCACATGACAAATGCGGTACCGGCGGTCATGGTGAGCACGATGAGCGACACCCGGCCGGGCGTGTACTCCGGGATCAGAGAGATGCCGTTGGTGAACTGCCCCGTGTTGAACAAGAACGTGAACCCGGTGGACTGGATCAAAGCGAGGATGACGGTGAGATACCGAGTCCATTGAGTGATGACCTTGCGACCCGCCTCACCCTCTTCCTGAAGCTGCGCGAGCTTCGGGATGACGACCGTCAGCAACTGCATGATGATCGACGCCGTGATGTACGGCAGGATGCCGAGCGCAAACACCGAGAACTGCTCGAGCGCTCCACCGGAGAACAGGTTGAGGAGACCGTAGATACCACCGGCCGATTGCTGTTCCTGAACCAACCTCACCCGGTCGAGGTCCACACCCGGCACCGGGATGGCGGCTCCGAGGCGATAGACGGCGAAGATGAAGAGCGTGAACAGGATCTTCCGACGAAGATCCGGCACCGCAAACATGTGGCGATAGATGGAAAAGACGTTCATGGCCTCAGATGGGTTCGGGAACAGATGGAAGGGTACCCGTCACCCTCGACAACCGCCTCGATGAGGCAGGTTCGAAGGTGACGGCGCACCTCAGGACTCGATCAGCTCGACGGTGCCGCCGGCCGATTCGATCTTCGAACGGGCGCCACCGCTGATGGCGTGTGTGCGCACGGTGAGCGACTTCGACAGCTCGCCTTCGGCGAGCACCTTCATGCGGCCACGGTGCTTGATCAGCCCCCGATTGCGGAGGTCTTCGGGAGTCACGGTGGCGCCGGCTTCGAAGGTGTCCTCGAGCACTCCCACGTTGACGATCGCAAAGATCTCCTTGTTGGGGTTCTTGAATCCACCCAGCTTGGGGATGCGGCGGATGAGCGGCATCTGCCCGCCTTCGAACCCTGGACGAACCTTGCTGCGGGCCTTCAGGCCCTTGGTTCCGCGGCCGGCCGTCTTGCCCCGCTTGCCCGACTCTCCACGACCGACGCGTGTCTTGGACCGCTTCGATCCGGGAGCCGGCGCGAGGTGATGAAGCCTCAGCTGCTCTCTCTCATTGTCTGCCATATCAGTTCCTCAGCTCTCGCGTCCAGCCCCACTCCCCACGATTGTGACGTGAGACGTGTGACGTGAGACGGACTACTTCTCTTCGACCTCCACGAGATGTCGCACTTTGTGCAACATGCCGCGGACATCGGGGGTGTCGTTGTGCTCGACGCTGTGATGGAGCTTGCGCAAGCCGAGCGCCCGAACGTTCGCCCGGGTCTTGGGCTTCTCTCCGATGGTGCTCCGCTTCAGCGTCACGATGAGTTTCTCTGCCATGAGCGACCTCTCAGTTGTTCGACGCGGCGCGAACCGACTCGGTGCCGCGATAGGCGGCGAGCAGTCCCGGAGGGATGATGTCGTCGGCCTGCTTGCCACGGAGCTTGGCGACCTCGTCCGGACGACGCTGGCCTGTGAGCGCTTCCATCGTGGCGCGAGCCACGTTGAGGTGCGTTCCCGAGCCCATCGACTTGGCGAGGGCGTCCTTGACGCCCGCCGCCTCGAGGATCTGCCGGACGGCGCCGCCGGCGATGACCCCGGTACCGGGGGCGGCCGGCTTGATGAGCACCTTGGAGGCGTCATGGCGTCCGATGTGGGTGTGAACGATCGTCTGGCCGGCCATGGGGATCAGTGTCATCGACTTGCGTGCGATCTCCATGCCCTTCTGGATGGCGGCCGGGACCTCTTTGGCCTTCCCGTAACCGATGCCGACCTTGCCGGCACCGTCACCCACGACGACGAGGGCGGTGAAGGAGAACCGGCGTCCACCCTTCACGACCTTCGCGACGCGATTGATCTGGATGACTCTCTCGTCGAATTGATTTTGTTCGTCTCTCGCCATCAGAACTCCAACCCTGCTTCGCGGGCCGCATCGGCGAGTGCCTTGATCCGACCGTGATACTTGTAGCCGCCCCTGTCGAAGACGACCGCCGAGATACCGGCGTCCTTCGCCCGCTCTGCGACGAGCTTGCCGACCTCCGTTGCGGTGTCGGCGGACAGCGTCTTCGAGCGGAGATCCTTCTCCTGAGAAGACGCAGCCGCGAGCGTGCGTCCGGTGTCGTCGTCGATCACCTGGGCGTAGATGTATCGGTTCGACCGATACACCGCCAGGCGGGGGCGGCTCTGCGTGCCCGCCAGGTGCTTGCGCACACGGCGATGGCGACGCCGGCGTGATGCGTGCTTGGACACTGCCATCATCTACCTGCCTTTCCTGCCTTGCGACGGATGTGCTCTCCGGAGTACCGGACGCCCTTGCCCTTGTACGGCTCCGGGGGTCGGATCTTGCGGATGTTCGCCGCAACCTGGCCGACCAGCTCCTTGTCGATCCCGGTGATGACGATCTTCGTCGCCTCCGGGACTTCGAACGTGATTCCCTCGGGGGCCGCAAAGCTCACCGGGTGACTGAACCCCAGCTGCATCTCCAGGTCACGACCCTTCAATGCGGCCCGATAGCCGACCCCGACCACTTCCAGCTCCTTCTTGAAGCCTTCGGACACTCCCTCGACCATGTTGGCGAGGAGCGCACGGCTCAGCCCGTGGAGGGCCCGGCTCTCACGGGTGTCGTCGAGTCTCTCGACGACGGCGTCGCCCTCGTCGAGCTTGATCGAAACCCGCTCGTGAAAATCCCTGTTGAGCTCGCCTTTGGGGCCCTTGACCTTGACGCTTCGACCATCGATATCGATGGACACGCCGGAGGGCACCGTGACGGGCATCTTTCCGATTCTGCTCATGTCACCAGACCTCGCACACGATCTCGCCGCCGAGACGGCGACGACGCGCTTCGCGGTCGGGGAGGAGTCCCTGGGAGGTGGACACGACGGCAACGCCGAGTCCGCCCTGGACCCGGGGAATCTCTGCGGCTCCCCGGTAGATGCGGTGACCGGGCTTGGAGACCCGGTTCACTCCGGTGATCGCCGGCATGCGGCGATCGCCGTAACGCATCACGAGGGTGAGCTCCTTGCCGGAGCCCGCCTCCTTGACCTCGTAGCGGTCGATGTAACCCTCGGACACGAGAATCTCGGCGAGGGACTCTTTCATCTTCGACGACGGGAGCACGACCCGCTTGTGCCCGACGGCAGCAGCGTTGCGCACACGGGTCAGCATGTCGGCGATTGGATCGGTCATCATGATTACCACGAAGCCTTTCTGACACCGGGGAGCTCGCCGCGGCTGGCGAGCTCACGCACACAGATACGACACATCCCGAAGTCACGCAGATAGCCACGTGGGCGACCACAACGCTTGCAGCGGTTGTACCCGCGCACCTTGAACTTCGGCTTCCTGTTCGCCTTGGCGATCATCGATTTCTTGGCCACAGTCGAACCTCCTTACACCTGAACGGCGGTCTTGCGGAACGGGAACCCGAACGCATCGAGCAGCGCCCGTCCGGCTTCGTTGGTTTCGGCGGTGGTCACGATCGTGATGTCCATGCCTCGGGTGACCGAGACGTCGTCGTAGTCGATCTCCGGGAAGATCAACTGCTCATTGACACCGAATGTGTAGTTGCCCCGACCGTCGAACGACCTGGGGTTCAACCCCCGGAAGTCACGGATACGGGGGATGGCGACTGCCAGCAGCCGATCGAAGAACTCCCACATCCGGTCGCCCCGCAGCGTGACGGACACACCCACGGCCTGACCTTCGCGGAGTTTGAAACCGGCGATGGACTTGCGGGCGGTGTTCACACGCGGCTTCTGACCCGAGATGGTCGAGAGCTCGCTGACGGCCTGTTCGATCTGCTTGCGATCGGCAACGGCCTCGCCGATCCCCATGTTCACCACGATCTTCTCGAGCCGTGGCACTTCCATCGGGTTCTCCAGGCCGAGATCGGAGGCGAGCTTCGCCTTGATCTCTTCGTGGTAGCGGGTCTTGAGACGTGGAGCGGTCATCTGAGATCACCTCCGCACTTGGCGCAGACACGATGCTTGCCCTTGTCGTCGAAGCGATGGCCGATCCGGGTGGGACCGCACTTGGGGCACATGATCATCACGTTGGAGGCGTCGATCGGCATGTCCCGATCGATGATCCCTCCCTGGTTCTGCTGACCAAGCGGCTTCTGATGCTTCTTGGCGGTGTTGACTCCCTCGACCAGGACCCGTCCTTCGTCGGGATAGACCCGCTCGATGACGGATTCCGTCCCGGCGTCCTTGCCCGAGATCACCATCACCTTGTCACCTGTCTTGAGTTTCATCAGAGCACCTCCGGGGCGAGCGAGACGATCCGCATGAATTTGCGGTCGCGCAGCTCACGGGCGACGGGACCAAAGATGCGGGTTCCGCGCGGCTGCAGGTTCTCGGCGTTGATGATCACGCAGGCGTTGTCGTCGAATCGGATGTAGGTACCGTCTGGTCGACGGCTGGCCTTCTTGGTTCGAACGACGACGGCCTTCACGACCTCACCCTTCTTCACGTTGCCACCGGGGGTGGCGTCCTTGACGGCGGCGACGATCACGTCACCGACGCCGGCGTAGCGGCGCCGCGAACCACCGAGCACGCGGATGCAGAGCACCTCGCGGGCACCGGAGTTGTCGGCGACCTTCAGCCGGCTCTCCTGCTGGATCATCGGGCACGCTCCACGATCTCGACGACCCGCCAGCGCTTCTGCTTCGAGATCGGCTTGGTCTCCATGATCCGGACCGTGTCGCCGAGGTTGGCGTCGTTGTTCTCATCGTGCGCGTGGAACTTCGAGCTGCGTCGAACGATCTTGTCGTAGCGAGGATGCTTCGACGAGGTCGGCACTTCGACCGTCACGGTCTTGTCACGCGCATCGGAGATCACGACGCCGACGCGCAGTTTGCGTCTTGCTCGCTCCTCCATCACGCTTCCTTCCCTGCGGCCTGCTGTGCATGCCACGCTTCGATTTCCTGTTGCCGGATCACGGTGTTGATCCTGGCGATTTCCTTCTTGACCGCCTTGATACGAGCGGAGTTGTCGAGCTGGTTCGTCGCCAGCTGGAATCTGAGGTTGAAGAGTTCCTCTTTGGCCTCGTCGCGCAGCTCGATCAATTCGTCGTGCGCGAGATCGCGCAGGTGTGTGACGCTCACAGTTCCTCCCGCTTCACGAATCGGGTCTTGACGGGCAGCTTGTGGCCGGCTTTGCGCATGGCTTCTCGGGCCAGCTCCTCGTCGACACCACCGAGTTCGAACATGACTCGCCCGGGCTTGACCACGGCAACCCAGAACTCCGGGTTCCCCTTGCCCGAGCCCATGCGGGTCTCGGCGGGTTTCTGAGTCACGGGCTTGTCCGGGAAGATGTTGATCCACACCTTCCCGCCGCGCTTGACCGCTCGAGTGATGGCGATACGGGCGGACTCGATCTGGCGGCTGGTGATCCACGCCTCTTCGAGCGCCTGGATTCCGTACTCGCCGAAGTTCACCTCGGTCCCACCTTTGGCAACACCGCGACGGCGGCCTCTGTGCACCTTGCGGTGCTTGACACGCTTTGGCATCAACATCGGGCTCTACTCCTCTTCACCGGAATCGGCGTCGTCATCGGCCAGTTCCTCGGCGATCTCGGCCTCGGCCGGGGTCTCTCCGGAGGCTTCGGCGTTCTCCGCTGCGATCCGCTCGTTGTCGGCGATCACGTCTGCGGCGAGCGTCGTCGGGTCCTCGGTGACGTCGGCCTCGGCCTTCGCCACGTCCTCGATGGCCGCCTCGACCTCTGCAGGTGTCGTGGCGTCGGGATCGGTCGGTGCCTCGGACACGGTGACACCCTCGGGGGCGTCCTCGGCCTGCACCTCGACGTCTTCGGCGACATCGGGCAATGCCTCTTCGGCACCCTCGATGACCTCCCGCTCCTCGCGGTACTGGGCTTCGGCCTCCTCGGCGCTGGGACGGCGTCCGCCGCCCGCCTCGATGAGGCGCTTGCCGCCTTCACGCTTGCCGCCGCCGGCCTCGACGAGCCGCTTGCCGCCGCCGGCCTCGATGAGGCGGGGCACCTTGGACTCGCCGGCAGCCTGCTCGGCGACCGCCTTGGCGGGGGCCGAACGGCCCCGGGAAGCCGGACCGCCGCTGGCGAGTGCTGCCTCGGCTGCGATCTTCTGGGCATCGGTGGCGCCGGGAACGACGTCACCCTTGTAGACCCACACCTTGATGCCGATGGCGCCCACGGTCGTGCGGGCGGTGGCGGTGCCGTAGTCGATGTCGGCGCGGAGGGTGTGCAGCGGCACTCGGCCTTCGCGATACCACTCACGGCGGCCCATCTCGGCGCCGCCGAGACGACCCTTGCACTCGACCCGGACACCCTGTGCGCCGGACTTCATCGCGGTCGTCACGGCACGCTTCATGGCACGACGGAACGCCACGCGATTCTCGAGCTGGTCGGAGATGCCCTGGGCGAGAAGCTGGGCGTCGGTCTCGGCGTCCTTCACTTCGATGATGTTCAACTTGACGGGCTTGGACGCCATCTTCTCGAGGATCCCGCGGAGACGCTCGGCCTCCGAGCCGCGCCGACCGATCACCACGCCGGGACGGCCGGTGTGGATCTCGACGACGACCCGGTCACGGGTGCGCTCGATGTCGATACGCGAGATCGCACCGCGGCGCATCTCCTCACGCAGCCAGTCGCGGATCTTGGCGTCTTCGTTGACGAGCTCCACGTAGTCCTTGTCGGAGTACCACTTCGACTTCCAGTCGTAGATGACCCCGATCCGGAAGGAATATGGATGAATTTTCTGACCCATCAGTTCACCTCCCGGGTGTCTTCGAGACCGTCGCCTACGACGATCGTGATGTGGCTGGTTCGCTTGTCGATGCGGGTGGCTCGGCCACGCGCCCTCGGCCGGAATCGGCGCAGTGTCGGCCCTTCGTCGGCATATGCCTCGGCGACGATCAGGTCCTCTGCGTCGAGCGCGAAGTTGTGCTCTGCGTTGGCGATCGCCGACTTGAGCACCTTGGAGACGGGCTCGGAGGCACCCCGGTTGAGGTGCGAGAGCACCACCTGGGCCTCCTCGACGGGCATACCCCGAACCATGTCGAGCACCCGACGCACCTTGAACGGTGACTCGCGGATGTACTTGGCCTGTGCTTTCACCTTCATCGCCGGACCGCCTTGTCCTTCTTGGCGACGTGGCCGCGGAAGGTCCTGGTCGGAGCGAACTCTCCGAGCTTGTGACCGACCATGGACTCGGTGATGTACACCGGGATGTGCTTGCGACCGTCGTGGACGCCGATCGTGTGACCGATCATCTCGGGCACGATCGTGGACCGGCGGCTCCAGGTGCGGATCACGCGCTTTTCGTTCTTGGAGTTGAGGGCTTCGACCTTCTCGATCAGGTGATCGTCGACGAAAGGGCCCTTCTTCAGACTGCGAGCCACGTGTTACCTCCGGCCCTTGGCGTTGCGGCGACGAACGATGTACTTGTTCGACGGGTTCTTCTTCTTGCGGGTGCGACCTTCGGGCTTGCCCCATGGGCTCACCGGATGGCGTCCACCTGCGGACTTGCCTTCGCCACCACCGAGGGGGTGGTCGACGGGGTTCATTGCGACGCCGCGGGTCTGGGGTCGGACACCCTTCCAGCGGTTACGACCCGCCTTGCCGAGGCTGATGAGCTCGGCCTCGGTGTTTCCGACCTGACCGACCGTGGCCCGGCAGTCGAGCGGAACCTGACGCATCTCACCCGACGGGAGCCGGAGAAGCGCCATGTTGTTCTCTTTCGACATGAGCTGGGTGCTGGTGCCGGCCGAGCGGGCCAGCTTGGCGCCGCCGCCGGGTCGCATCTCGATTGCATGCACCGTGGTACCTGCGGGGATGTTGCGGAGCGGCAGTGCGTTGCCCGGCTTGATGTCGGCCCCGGGGCCGGATTCGACCATCTGGCCGATCTCGATCCCGACCGGGGCGAGGATGTAGCGCTTCTCGCCGTCCACGTAGTGGAGCAGGGCGATGCGGGCGTTGCGGTTCGGGTCGTACTCGATCGAGGCGACCTTGGCCGGAACATCGTCCTTGTTGCGCCGGAAGTCGATGATGCGGTACTTCTGCTTGTGGCCGCCGCCCTTGTGACGGGAGGTGACCCGTCCGTTGACGTTGCGACCGCCGGTGGCCGACTTCTTGGCGAGCAGGGACTTCTCCGGGTCGTTGCCCTTGGTGATGTCTGCGAAGTCCGACACCGTCTGGAAACGGCGTCCTGGCGACGTCGGCTTTCTCTTCTTCACTGCCATCTCAAACTCCGAACAGATCGATCGACTGGCCCTCGGCGAGGGTCACCAGGGCACGCTTGACGTTCTTGCGCTTACCGAGCTGGTAGCCCGTGCGCTTCACCTTGCCCTGGCGGTTCTGGGTGTTGACCCTGAGCACGTCCACGTCGAAGATCGCCTGGATGGCCTGCTTGACCTCGGTCTTGTTCGACCGCGGGTCGACGAGGAACGTGTAGGTGTTCTGGTGTTCGATGAGGTCGTACGACTTCTCCGACACGACCGGCTCGATGATGATGTCTCGAGGGTTCTTGGCCATCAGCCCTCACCTCCCTGCGCGCTGACTGCCTCTTCCTTGACGAAGTCGGATTCGCTGACTTCGAAACCGGCAGGATTCGCCAGCGAGTTGATCGTCGAAGTGCTGAAGACCAGGTCCTCGGCCCACATCACGTCGTAGGTGGTGACATGACCGGCCTCGGCGAGCCGCACCGTCGGGATGTTGCGGAATGCCCGCTGAGCGTTCACGTCGCTCCTGTCGAGCACGACGAGCACCTTGCCCTGTGCGCCGATCTGGCCGAGCAGCTGGGCGGCGGCCTTCGTCTTCGGCGTGTCCCAGGAGAAATCCTCGACGACCTTGACCGCCGACTCCGAGGCCCTGGCCGAGAGGGCAGAGCGCAGCGCGAGTCGCTTCATCTTCTTGGGTGTCCGCTGGGCGTAGTCCCGCGGCTTGGGGCCGTGGGCGATGCCGCCTCCGACCCATTGCGGAGACCGGATGGAGCCCTGACGGGCCCGTCCGAGTCCTTTCTGACGCCACGGCTTCCGGCCTCCACCACGCACCTCGGCGCGGGTCTTGGTCGAGTGGGTTCCCCGGCGGCGCCCTGCGAGTTGGGCAGTGACGACCTGATGGATGACGGGGACATTCGGCTCGATGCCGAAGATCTCGGAGTCCAGGGTGATCTCACCCTTGGACTTGCCGTCGATGCTGAACAGTGGTGCTTTGATCTCAGGCACGTGACTTCACCGCCCCTCGTACGACCACGACCGATCCCTTGGGACCGGGGACGGCACCACCGAGAACGAGCAGTCCGTTCTTGGTGTCGACGTCGACGATCTCGAGATTGAGGATCGTGGTGCGATCGCCGCCCATCCGGCCGGCCATCTTCATGCCTTTGAACACCCGAGAAGGCGTTGCGCAGGCACCGATGGACCCCGGGGCGCGATGCTTCTTGTGGTTTCCGTGGCTGGCTCCCTGACCCTTGAAGTTGTGACGCTTCATGACACCCTGGAAGCCCTTGCCCTTCGAGACGCCGGTCACGTCGGCCCGAGCTCCCTTGGCGAACGAGGCGCCGAGATCGATGGCCTGACCGACCTCGTATCCGTCGGTCGAGTCGACCTTGACCTCCACGAGGTGACGGGCGGGGGCAACGCCGGCCTTGGCGAAGTGGCCGGCATCCGGCTTGTTCACCCGGTTCGGCTTGACTCCCCCGAAGCTGATCTGAATCGCGTTGTAGCCGTCGACGCCCTCGGTCTTGACCTGCGTGACGTAGCAGGGCCCTGCCTTGATCACGGTGACGGGAACGGCCCTGGCGTCCTCTGTGAACACCTGTGTCATGCCGAGCTTCTCACCGACGATGGCGGTGAGCTCGACCAGCGAATCGGCCGACTCCTCGACGGTTTCCTCGGCGGCCTCCTCGGCAGCAGCGTCGTCGGACGGCACCTCTTCAGAGGACTCGTCGGCTACGACTTCTTCCTCGGTCACCTCTTCGGTGGCCTCTTCCTTGGTTGCCTGATCGCTCATGACGAGACCTCCATGGCGTGTGGCGTGCGGCGTGCGGCGTGTGGCGTCATCACAGCTTGATCTCCACTTCGACACCGGCGGGAAGATCGAGTCGCATCAGCGAGTCGACCGTCTTCGGGGTGGGCTCGAGAATGTCGATCAGCCGCTTGTGGATCCGCAGCTCGAAGTGCTCGCGGGAGTCCTTGTCGACATGCGGTCCGCGGATGACGCAGTACCGGTGGATGTCGGTGGGAAGGGGAACGGGGCCCTTGATCCTCGCCTGCGTGCGAATCACCGTCTCGGCGATCTTGCGCGCCGACTCGTCGACGACCTGATGGTCGTACGCCTTGAGCCGGATGCGGATCTTCTGGTCGTCGTTGTCAGCCATGCTGCCTTGTCTACTTTCGCTTGCGGGTACGTGCGCGAGGTAGCAGGCAGCATCGGACGTCGGATCCGATGCCCACCGACCACCTGGCGAGAGGTACCCCGTCCCGAACCGTGTGGTTCGACGGGTACATCGCGGGTTTGGCCGCGAGGTGCCGGGTTACGAACTCTGTTCCGTCTCTCGACGCGCAGAGCGACCCGGCCAAACTTGTGTTGGGGTCGCATGCGCAGGTTTGCGCAGTGCGGATCAGAGTGTACGAATCTCTTCTCCAGACCGCAAACCGAGCGGTGGGCCCTCAGCGATCGATCGAAGTCGTGCATGCCGGTTCGGCTGAGAGCACATCGTCAGCCATGGTCCTCATACAGGCCCACGCCGCCGCCACCGGCCCGCACACGAAAGCAGGCCCGCGGAGCCTCGGAGAGTCGGGCATGCCGAAGGCCCTCGGGGGATGTGGTCGGTCCGATGCGAATCAGCGAGGCGTCATTCTGGGCCCGGCTCAATCGACGACGAGCGGGCCACCGTCGAGCTTGAACCGGGCATAGGCCGCGATCCGCCTGGTCTGCCGACCGCTCCGGCCGATGCGACTGGCGATCATCCCGTAGTTCTGTCCGTCGCCGATGGCGTCGATCACGACCCGCTCGATCGGGCGCAGTGGATCGTTGGGCGCTGCGTGTGAGGTGCTCCCGAGGCGGTCACCGTGTTCCAGCAGCCGGCGCACCGTTCCGGGGCGCCTCCGGACCCTGGCCGCCATCTCACTCAACTCGACACCATCGGCCTCCATCCGCCGCAAGACGGTGACCAACGGTGAATTACGGTCGGATCGGTCGATGTGGACTGTCACGTGTGGTTCCCTGATGGCTTGCTCCGACCATAGCGACGCTCAGCTGCCGTCACTCCTCTTCCGGGCGCCTCGAGCCCAACTCGCGGTCGAGTTGGAGCAAGCTGGGCCCGTCGTCACCTGCGAGTCGGAGCCGATCGATGATCTCGCCGACCGCCGCTTCCTCTTCGACCTGTTCTGTGAGGAACTCCTGGAGGAACGGCAGAGCGAGCACGTCGGAGACGGACTGTGCAGTGGCATACATCTCCGAGATCGAAGCGGTCACCCGTTCCTCTTGAGCGAGTGCGGCATCGAACACATCGGCCACCGATCCGTTCGGACGAACCGGCGCTTCCATCGCCCCGATCATCACGTCGTTTCCCCGGTCGAGCGTGAACTGGAGAAAGCGAAGCGCGTGGGCGTGCTCCTCGTCGGATTGGATCCGCATCCAGCCGCCCATGCCGGTCAGGCCCTCCGTCTCGAGATGGGCCGCCATCTGGAGATAGGCAACCGAGGAAGCGAGTTCCATCGTGATTTGATCGTTGAACAGCTTTGCGAGGTCGTCGTTCATCTTCATGAAGCCGACGGTACCAAGCCGCCAGTCGGACGGCGAAGCGCACCTGCGAACGTGCAACGTGCCGGCTCTCTCTGAGCGATACTCGCTCGCATGACTGACGACCTGCTCTCATCGCTCGACTTCACGAGATCCGCCGAACCCGATCCGGGGCCGATCACGCGCGACCTGCTGGTCGACTGGCTCCGATACCAGCGTCACGAGTTTCTCCGGAAGATTCGTGACCTCACCCCTGAGCAGATCGTCCAGTGGTCGGTCGAGCCGCTCGAGCTCTCGGTTCTCGGGCTCGTTCGGCACATGCAACAGATGGAACACGTCTACCTGGCCTGGGGCCTGGGCGGTGGGGAACGGCGGATGCTGTACGGAGAGGACGACTACGCCGGCGGCTCGGTGGAAACGATCGAAGAGGATCTTGCGCTCTATCTCGCCGAGATCGAGCGGTCCGACAGCGCGATCGGCGCCATCGAATCACTCGATGAGGTGGGCCTCGGCCACGGCAGGCCGCTGGGGGCGACCCTGATCAAGATGATCCACGAGTACACCCTCCATAGTGGCCAGGCCCACATGCTCCGATTCGCCGCGCTCGGCGAGATCGTTCGCTGAGCCGCCCACCTCCCGAGCAATTGCACCCTCGGTCAGACCCCGCCGCGAGACGCGTCGAGCAGCGTGACCGGGAGAACCGCCTCGACACCGGCGGTCCGGAGCAGGTGGCCGACTGCGGTGAGAGTCCATCGAGACGACACGACATCGTCGAACAACAACACCGGGCCAGGGAGCGGATCCCGGACTTCGAACGCTCCTCGCACGTTCGCCAGCTGCTGCGCCGAGTTGTACATCTCCGACTGGGGAGGGCGGTCGGCCACCCGCACCACGGCAGGCACATAGGGCAATCCCAACCGCTCTGCGAGCCGGGCGGCGAAGTCCGATGTCCGGTCCGTCTCGCCGGCATTCGGCACCGCCGTCACCCAGCCGGGCGCCATCTCGGCGTCCCATTCGCCGATGAGCGATGCCATCTGGTCCACCAGCGGCGTCGGAAACCCGATCCCCTGCCGGATCGCCTTGGCCGCAGTGGCGCCGGCGCCCGGGTCACCCCGATAGGCCAGCGCGCGTCCTTCCTCGTTGCCGAGCTTCGACAGGCTTCCCCACTTGACGCCGATCGGCCAGCGTTTCCTCGGATCGATAGAGATCGAAGTTCTCCCCATGAAGGCGAGTGCGGCGTCGCTCAACGAAGTGTCGAAGTCGACGGGTACGACCGGGTGGGCCAGGCAGTTTGCGCACCTTCCGCAGTCTTGTGAAGCGGGGTCGTCCAACTGGTTCCTCAGGAAACGCATCAGGCACTGCGATGTCTCGGTGTACTCCTGCATCGCCTGTTGCTCACGTCGGCGCTCCTCGGTGACGGCCTGCACCCGATCCGACGGATACGACCACGGGTGACCCGACCGTTTCCACAGTGAGCCCTCCTTCGAGATCGCACCTTCGACTTCGAGGATCTTGAGCAGTCCCATCAGGCGACCACGACCGAGATTGATCTCCCGTTCGAGATCGGTGATCTTCTTGGGCGACTCTCGCAGTGATCCGATGACGGCCTCGGTGAGCCGTTCGGACGGGAAGGCCGAATCGATGAAGTAGTCCTGGATGTCCGAGTCCTCGGATCCAGACATGAGCACACCCACAGAATGGCCGACGGCTCGACCTGCCCGACCGACCTGCTGGTAATAGGCGATGGGGCTTCCGGGTGACTGGAAGTGGATGACGAACGTGATGTGGGGATTGTCGTAGCCCATCCCGAGTGCGGACGTGGCCACCACCACGTCGAGGTCGCCGTCGGTGAGGCGATCCTCGATCCCCAACCGCACGTCGGGGTCGGTGGCGCCCGTGTAGACCTCGACCTCGATGCCCCGACTCTTCAACCACCTGCCGACCCGGTAGGCGTCGGTGATGGTCAGGCAGTAGACGATCCCCGAGCCCGAGAATGTGGGAATGTGCTGGGCCAACCACGCCATCCGATCGGTCTGTCGGGGCATGTCGAGCACCTGGAGGGAGAGGCTCTCTCGTTCCAGCGTCCCCCGCTGGATCGTGAGATCTGCCCCGAGCTGGCCTGCGACGTCGTTGACGACCCGGTCGTTTGCCGTCGCAGTCGTGCCGAGCACGGGCACGGAGGCCGGAAGGGACTGCACCACCTGGGACAGCCGGCGATAGTCGGGACGAAAGTCGTGTCCCCAGTCGGAGATGCAGTGGACCTCGTCGACGACGAGCAGCCCCATGTGGTTCACGAAGCTCGGGAACGTCTGCTCGAGGAATCTCTGGTTGTTGAGGCGTTCCGGTGAGATCAACAGCAGATCGATGTCACCGCCGATCGCCCGATCGGTGATCTCGTCCCATTGCTCGCGATTGGTCGAGTTGACCGTGGCCGCCCGCACTCCCGCACGATCGGCCATCTCGATCTGGTTGCGCATCAGCGCCAGCAATGGAGACACGATGAGAGTTGGGCCCCCACCGCGCTCACGGATCAAACGGGTGGCGATCAGATAGACGGCACTCTTGCCCCATCCGGTCCTCTGGACGACGAGCGCCCTGCCGCCCCGTTCGACGATCTCGGAGATCGCCTCCCACTGGCCGGAGCGGAAGTCGACCGGCTGGCGAGCGATGTCGTCGAGGAGTTCGCTCGCCCGTTCTCTGATCCTGTTCTGAGTCACGTCCCCAGTATGGGGCACACCCGTGACGAGAACGCCAGATCAGGGAACGGACTCGACCTCGACGATCTCGAGACCATCGTCATCGACGGTGATCACCACCGGCGGGCCCGTCTGGGCCAACAGCGTGTCGATCTGCTCGGCGATGTCGACGGTGATGGCGCCGTGCCCGTCGGCTCTGGTCACGAAGTGGACACCATTGCCGAGAGGACCACGATCGCCGGCGATCACGATCGCGTCCCGATGACGGACCAACTCGGGGCGGGCTTCACGGTCGGCGCGGATCTGGCTCAACAGGTGCCAGATCAGCGGTGCAGTGGTCACGACGAGGGCGATCACGAATCGGCCGTCGAACAACACCTCCATGCCCAGCGTCCCTTCGAGGACCGCCTGGACGAACCCGAACAACGCAATCACGAGTGACACGCCGCCGGCGAGTCCGGCGACGACGAGCAACCCCGTCAGATAGAGGCGCCTCGGCAGGGCCTCGCGCTCCCCCGGGATCGCAACGTCGGCTTCACTCCAGACCTTCCACCACAACAGCGCTCCGATTCCGACTGCCAGGATCGCGCCGAGAGTGACAGACCCGCCGTCGGTCTCCATGATCGTGTCCGCCGTGACTGCTTCGAGCGCGACGGAGATCAGGGTGACCAGGCCACCGGCGACGAACCCGACCGATGTCGCAGCGACTCCGTAGCCGTAGGCGCGGGTGCCCAGGCCTCTCCGCGGCCTCAGGAGGTCGAGGTGGTGAACCCATGCAATGGCGCCGACGATGCCTGCAGCGACAGCCACCGGAATCGGCTCGAACTGCCGTCCAGCCGTCTCCTCACCGAACCCGAGCGCCCACTCGAGCACGAGAAAGGCGATCACTCCGACA
Organism: uncultured bacterium; assembly: GCA_965364515.1. Taxonomy (GTDB): domain Bacteria; phylum Actinomycetota; class Acidimicrobiia; order Spongiisociales; family ZC4RG35; genus JAHEDH01. The sequence goes on along the minus strand of CBDTXZ010000001.1, from coordinate 6,419 downwards.
GACGATGCGACGGCGACCAGGCCTCCGTACGAAACGACGGCGGCATACCCGTTTCGGAACCTCGTCTCCCGGGTCGAGAGGTCTCGGAGCCAGAACCACCACAGCGCAGGGAGTCCGACGGCGAGCAGCGTTGCGACCGTCCCGAGTCGTTCGCCGATCGAACGGTCGAGGATCACGTCGCCACCGACGCCCAACACTTCGGTCAGAGCCGTCTCGATCAGCAAGACCAGCCCCGAAACGGAGAGCGCCAGGCCGACCGCCGAACCGGCGGTGGGACGCAGGTCGGAGACCTCGAAGGCCTGGGTCTCGCTGCTCCGGAGCCACTCGTACCCGGCCCAGGCGAGCCCGAAGGCCAGGAGCGTGGAGAAGGTCTCCCCCCGGAAGCCGTCTCCGACCACGACACCCCGCACGAGACCGACGATCGAGAACAGAGTCGTCACCATCGCTATCGAGAGCCCGCCGACCACTGCAAACCTTCTGGCGAAGTCCTGGGTTCCTGCGAACAGCGCCCTCCAGATGACGATGGCGACCGGGACCGCCACGACGAGGGTCGCAAGGGAGAATGCGACGACGCGAGTGGTGTCCTCGAAGATGTCGTCGCGGGAGACCACCAACTCGATGAGGCTGCTCACCGCGGTGACGGCTGCGATGACGACACCGATGTGGGCGATCGCACCGATCGTTCTCGCGATCGGCGCGTCCGATCCGCTTCGGGTTCTCTTGAGGAAGAAGCGTACGACCAGCACGATCAGCGCCAGTGGTATCAGGAGCGATATCAATCCACCAAGAGGAATCATGGCTCATCCCATCTGCACGGGAAGTACGGCCAGGAGATCTCCTCGAACACCCAACCGCCTTCATCGATCAGCACGAACGTGGCGTCTTCATCCCATGTGGATGCCGAGAGTGGGTTGTCGGCACTGGCGTGCGTGATGACCACATCCACGACTGCGATGTCATCGTCGATCGAAACGTCCTCGATCGACACCCGAGACACGTCGTCGAACCGCTCGACCGACAACTCGGACACATCGCATTTGTCCGCCAGTTCGGCATTCAAGAACGACCGCACCTCCATCCAGTCTTCGTCTGCGACGGCAGTGACGTAGGCCTGAACCACACCCTCTGGGGTCTCGGGATCGAGCACGACCGGTTCACCACCGAGGGCTGCGACGACGACCGCTACGAGTGAGATCACTGCTATCCCGCCGACGATCAAGGCGAGCTTTCGATTCCGTTCCATACCCACAGCATCACTCGCGGGACGACAACGGGGCAATGGGTGAAAGCCCCTATTCGAAGTCTCGGGGTCACTCCGGATCCGACGAATCCGGTCGACCCGGCAGCGGGCCCAATTCGATCTCCGCCGTCGGTTCCTCCGCTCCAGCGTTCATCCGGTCGATCATCCTGCGATTCGACTCCGCAGTCCCAAAAGCGGTGATCACGTCTCCGGCATGGAGAACCGTGGCGCCGTCGGGCACCATGACTGCGGTTCCACGGCGCACCGACACCAAGGTGGATCCTTCGGGCCAGCGGACGTCCCGCACTGCCCGTCCGTCTGCGATCGAGCCGGGAGGCACCCGGAAGTCGAAGTAGCTGGCGTTCGGATCGATTCGCTGGCGGAGTCGATCCCGCTCGAGGTGATCGCCTGTCCGTTCCGCCAACGCATGGTGGTACGCCTTGATGGCATCCTCGCGGCGGAACATGCCCACGAGATTGCCTGCTTGATCTTCTGCCACGACCGGAAGCCGGCCGATGTCGAGGACCGCCATTCGCTCCATTGCCTCCGATACCGGGGTGCCGGGGCCGACCGTGATGGGACGTGCCGACATGACGGCTGCCACCGGTGTCGAGGATGGATCCTCGTTGGAGCGGAGGAGATCGGTGATCGAGACGACCCCGACCAGCTCCCCTTCGTCGACGACCGGGAGCCCGTGATATCGGAAGCGATCCATCAGCTCGATCGCGGTCGCCACCGGCGCTTCACTGCTCACCGTCACCTCGGGGCTGCTCATCACGTCCCCGACCACGATCGAATCGAGCAGGTCGATGTCGCCCGATCTGCGCAGCCTGATTCCGCGCCGCTCGAGCGGCATGGTGTAGACGCTCTGCGGATGCACCCGGTCTGCAACGAACGTCGCGAAGGTCGCCGACAGCATCAGCGGGAGAATCAGCTGATAGTCACGGGCGCCGGTGACCTCGAAGACGATCAGGATGGCCGTGAGCGGAGCCCGCGCCACCGCTGCGAACACGGTCGCCATGCCCACCACCGCAAATGCTCCGGCGCGCAGGTCGGTGACGGTCCAGAACTCGTTGGCGAACTGGGCGAAACCGGCTCCGAGCGTCGCCCCGATGAACAGGGAAGGCATGAACGCGCCGCCGGAGCCGCCAGCTGCGATCGTCAATGAGGTGGCAACGATCTTGCCGAGCGCCAGGAGCAGCAACAGGGACGTCCCGAACCCCACCACACCGAATTGTTCGCCGAAATCCTGGGTCTCGAGCAGCTGGGATACGAAGCTCTGGCCGGTCCCGAGCACTCGGGGCTCGAAGATGCCGAGTGCGGCGATCACGAGACCGAGTCCGACCGGCCGCAGCCAGGCCGGCCTCGCCTTGGCGTCGGACGTGCGCTCCACCAGATCGAGCAGGCGGAGGAACAGAACGGCGGCGGCGACCGCGAGCACCGCGAGCCCGGCGTACAGAAAGAGCTCCCGCCAGTCCTGAAGCCGATAGACGCCACCTCTGAGCAGTTCGGTCTCGGGGACCAGGCTCCGGAAGGTGACCGCAGCCGAGATCGAAGAGAGGACCACGGCCGACATGTGGCGCACCGCGAATGACCCCAGGATGACCTCGAGACCGAACAGCATCCCTGCGATCGGAGCGTTGAACGACGCACCGATGCCCGCTGCGGCACCACCGGCGAGCAGACTGCGGACCTGATCTTCGCCCAGGCCGAATCGGCGCGAGATCGATGAGCCGATCGCCCCGCCGATCTGCACGATCGGCCCTTCTCGACCGGCGGAGCCGCCACCGCCGAGAGTCAAAGCGGTCGCAAGGATCTTGAGCGGGATCGACTTGGTCGAGAGGTACCCGGCACGGATCGCCAGTGCAGCCGTCACCTCGGGCACACCGTCGCCGGCGACCTCTGTTGCGAACCTACGCGCCACCCACCAGGCGGCGAGCAACCCGACCGGGACCGAGACGAAGACGAACCAATCGCTTCCACCCATGACCAACTCGCCCATCTCGTGGAAGAGCGTCTCGACTCCCTCGAGCACCCAGATCAGGGATGCGGCACCCAATCCGACGGCGATGCCGACCAGGAGTGCGATGCCGAGGAAGATCCCGCCCTCTCGGTCACGGAGAGCTGCGAGTCCTCTTTCCGGCAGATGGGTGATTCGATCCACTTCGTCGCGAGGCTAGACACACCATCGGCTCGCACTCGCACGCACCGCTTCGTCGACCGCGTCAACCGCCGGCCGGCGCGCCGCCGACGCCGTTTCTGAGGTAACCGTCGATCGCACGCGCCGCCCGGCGACCTGCCCCCATGGCCAGAATGACCGTTGCGCCTCCGGTGACGATGTCTCCGCCGGCGAAGACGCCCTCCTTCTCCGTCATTCCGGTCTCGGGGTCGGCGACGATGGTCCCGTTCCGGGACATCGTGAGGCCGGGAGTGGAGTCGAGCATCGGATTGGGGGCGTTGCCCACTGCGATCACGACGGTGTCGACCGGCACGTCGACCTCCGAGCCTCGAATCGGCTCCACTCGCCGTCGGCCACCTGCGTCCTCGTCGGCCTGCCGCATGCGAATGAGGCGCATCGAGGTCACGCGGTCTTCGCCTTCGAAAGCCACCGGGTTGAGGAGAAACTCGAAACCGACGCCCTCCTCTCGGGCATGCCGGATCTCCTCGGTTCGGGCCGGCATGTCGTCCTCGGTCCGGCGGTAGTAGACCGTGGCCGTTGCCGCACCGATGCGGAGGGCGGTCCGCACGGCGTCCAGTGCCGTGTTCCCACCCCCGATCACCGCAACCCTCCTCCCCACGAGAACAGGGGTATCGGCGTCTGCGCGGTTCGCTCCCATCAGATTGACGCGGGTCAGGAACTCGTTCGCCGACTGAACCCCGACCAGGTTCTCCCCGGGCACGTCGAGGAATCGAGGCAAGCCTGCCCCGACGCCGATGAACACGGCGTCGTGACGTTCGAGCAGATCGTCGATGCTCTCGGCACGCCCGATGGGTGCGTTCATCTCGAAGCGCACTCCGAGTCGCTCCAATTGGGCGACCTCGGCGGCAACGACCTCATTTGGAAGCCGGTATTCAGGGATGCCGTAGACGAGCACGCCACCGGCGCGGTGCAACGCCTCGTAGACGGTCACGTCGTGACCTGATCGAGCGAGGTCGGACGCGCAGGCGAGACCGGCGGGACCGCTCCCCACCACCGCCACGCTCCGACCTGAACGATCGGATCGGGTGATCGGCGCTCCACCTCCTGCAATCACCCGGTCCGCCACGAATCGCTCGAGGTGACCGATGGCGATTGGAGAGGCGCGGCGTCCCATCACACAGGCGCCCTCGCATTGATGCTCCTGGGGGCAGACGCGCCCGCACACCGCGGGGAGCGAGTTGTCCTCGGAGATGATCCGTGCGGCTTCGTCGAAGCGCCGGTCTGCGACGGCTGCAACGAAGTCGTTGATCCGCACCCCGACGGGACAGCCGTCGATGCAGACCGCCCGAGCGCACTGGATACATCGAGAGGCTTCGAGCACTGCGAGCTGTTCGGTGAATCCGAGGTTGACCTCCCCGAAGTCTGCCGAACGCGCTCGTCCATCCCGTTCGGGCATCGGAGTACGCGGCAGCTTCATCCGTTCGCGGCGACTGGTTTCGGTCATGTCGGCTCGAACTCGGCGAGTCTGCGACGTTCGAAGTCGCAGTAGGCGGTGTTTCGCCGGCGCACCAGACCGAAGTCGACGTCGTGGGCGTCGAATTCGGGCCCGTCGACACAGGCGAACTTGGTTTCGCCGCCGACGCGCACTCTGCATCCGCCACACATTCCGGTGCCGTCCACCATGATCGGGTTCAGGCTGACGATCGTCGGGATCTCGGCGGGTCGCGTGAGATCGGCGACGGCCTCCATCATCGACAACGGTCCGATCGCGATCACCCGATCGACGATCCGGTCTTCGAGGACCTGGGCGAGTGCTCCCGTGACGAATCCGCCGACACCCGCGGAACCGTCGTCGGTGGTCACCTGCAACTCGTTCGCAACCGCATCGAGTTCGTCGACCAGGATGAGCAGGTCGGCCGTGCGGGCGCCGACGATGGCGACCACTTCGTTGCCTGCCCCCGCAAGCGCCTTGGCAGTCGGGTAGGCGATCGCCGTTCCGACACCACCTCCGATCACGACCACCGTACCGAACATCGCTATCTCCGAAGGCTTGCCGAGTGGGCCCGCCACGTCGGGGATCGATTCGCCGGCCGACATCGCGTTCAGGAGCCGGGTCGTCTTCCCGACGCCCTGGACGATGAGCACGATCGTGCCGGCGCCCGAATCGGCGTCGACCACCGTGAGTGGGATGCGCTCTCCGTCCTCGGTCGCCCTGATGATGACGAACTGACCCGGGCTCCAGTAGTCGGCGACGCGTGGTGCCGAGATCTCGAAACGCTTGACGTCGGAGCCGATGAATCGGGCATCGGTGATCGGATACACCCGAACATGGTCGACAGCCGTCAGGGCGCGTGAGAAGTGCCGTTCGTCCCCACTGCCCTGTATCTGTCCTCTGGCACCCGCGTCGGTCTCAGCCCTGACCGCCGATGTCCTCGGAGTAGGCGGCGTAGACGAGGTCGGCTCCTTGCTGGCGGTGGTCGACCATGTCTCCCATCAGTTCTCGGGCCATGGAACGGATCTCGTGTGCGTCCGCCCCGGACGCCACCGAGATGATCTCGTCACAGGCATCGAGCATGCGCCGGTGATCGCGCTCCAGGATGCGAACGCGGTTCGACAATCTCGGGGCATCGGCGATCAACTGAGTGAGCAATCCGTCGCTCGCCTCGACCTCGTCGATGTGTGCCTCGAGGGCAGTTCGGACTTCGACCAGTGCCCGGGTCACCGTCGACCGCCAGGCAGGTGACGATGCGGCCATTGCCAAGGCCTGTTCGAGCACAGTCAGTGCTTCCCGAAGCGCCTGCCTTCGCTTCTGGGCGTTCTCGAATTGGACCGGAAGCTCCATGGATTGATGCTGTTGACCCCGGCTCCAGCGCACCAGAGGCGAAGGTCACGCTACGCATCACGCATCACGCATCACGCATCACGCATCACGCCGAGGGCGTACTACGGCGAGCGGTCGGGCGGAGCGCAATGTCAGGAGCGTGTGGCGTGGAGCGTGTGGCGTGGAGCGTGTGGCGTGGAGCGTGTGGCGTGGAGCGT